>JANOFL010000163.1:0-5079 GCA_031405895.1 Planctomycetota bacterium | reverse complement strand
GGCGCGCGTCAGGTATCCGACCCCGATCGCATCAACCGCCGCCCGGCTTCTTGAAGTCGACACGCTCGCGCAACTCCTTGCCGGCCTTGAAGTGCGGCACGTGCTTTTCCGGCACCTGCACCTTGTCGCCCGACTTCGGATTGCGTCGAGGCGGATGGTGCGGACGCCCCCTCCCCCCGCCCTCCCCGCACCGCTCAGAGCAGCGGCGTGGGAGGGAGCCGGAAACGGATTCATGAGCCGCTCACCGCACCGCTTAATGCAGCGGCGTGGGAGGGAGCCGGAACCGTAAATAAACTGGCCTCCCCGTGCCGCTGAAGGTCCGCCTGCGGCGGATTGAGGGGGGAGCTGAACTGTGATCGGTCATTGCCCTCCTCTCACCGCACAAAGCAGAGTTGGAGAAACCTGATCGATGTTTGCAAAGACTCCACCCAGACCGGTCGGCCGGTTGCAGCGTGGCGTTCCGCGCGATAACTTTCGACGTAAATCGATGCTGGCCATTTGATCTCAGGGAGCAGTTCCGTGGTTCTCAACTACGCGGCGTTGGGGATGACCATCCTTGGGCTGATCGCGGTGTTTTACACGTTCATCTACATCCACGAGCTGCCGTACGAAGCAGCCAAACACCGCAACCATCCGCACACGGACGCAATCTACGTCGCCTGCTGGCTGAGCCTCTTTACGCTGCACGCGATCTGGCCGCTGGTCTTTATCTGGGCCTTGACCCACAAAGCACCAGAAGGCAACGCGACCGCAGGCCATGGCCCGGTGACTGCGAAGGGCTCCCTGGCCGACGATCAGGCCGCCCACATCCAGCTGCTGGAAGAACGGTTGAGACGGCTGGAAATGAGTCAACCCGCTGCCACTTCAGGGTCCAGTGCCACATGATCGAACTG
Organism: Planctomycetota bacterium; assembly: GCA_031405895.1. Lineage (GTDB taxonomy): Bacteria > Planctomycetota > Planctomycetia > Pirellulales > Pirellulaceae > BJ22. The sequence goes on along the minus strand of JANOFL010000163.1, from coordinate 4,186 downwards.
ATCGTTGGAACATACGGCGTCGTGTGCTGGCTGGTCTTCAAGAAGTTCAAGCTGGTACCGGTCACCACTTACACCGTCTGCACGGCCATCCTCGTCGGGATCATTTTTCTGCTCGGGTTGGCGATTGTGCTTTCGCTCTGCCATCCCGCCAGCCACGATGGGCGGCTCTATTCCACCATCACCCAGCTCGTTCCACAGGTTCGGGGCAAAGTGGTCGCGGTACCGGTCAAGTCGAACGAGCCGCTCAAGGCTGGCGACATCCTGTTCGAGATCGAATCGCGGCCTTACCAGCTGGAAGTCGAGCGGCTGGAAGCGGTACTCGCATCGATGGAGGCGAAAGCCGAACAGCTGGCGGCGCGGCTGGTGACTGCCCAGGCGGCGACCGAGGTCGCGCGGTCGAATCTGCTGGTGTCCGAGTCCGAAAACGACCGGCAGGCCCGGATTGCGTTGCAAAGCGCCCAGGCCCAGATCGTACAGACTCAGAGCCGCCTGACCCTTGCCAATGCCAGTCTTGCCCGGAGCAGGGAACTGCAGGGATCGGGCGCGGTATCGAGGGAGGAACTGGATGTTGATATCGCAAAAGTCGGGAGCCTGGAGGCGGAACTTTCGCAAGCCCAGAGTGCCGAACGCTCGGCCCAGGAGACGCTGGAATCTGGCGGTGCCCGGCTCAAGGCCGCCCAGGACGAGCTGAAACGCGCCGAGGCGATGGAACACGAGGCCCAGATCGCCCTCGACGCGGAAAGCGGCGGGATGAATCCCGAAGTCCGGCAGGCTATCGCCGACCTTGAGGGCAAACGCTGGGAACTGGAGCAGACAACGGTTCGCGCACCCTCCGACGGCTACGTCACCCACGTTACGCTTCGACCCGGCCAGATGGCGACGCCGTTTTCCGCCGGTTCGTCAATGCTCTTTGTTCCCAGCGAAAAGCAGTGGCTGGTTGCGACCTTCGCGCAAACCGCTGCTGTCGGACTTGAGCCAGGCCTTGAGGCCGAGATTGCTTTCAAGGCTTACCCCGGTCAGATCTTCCGTGCCAAGGTCGCCCGGATCCTGCCGATCAATCCGGAGGGCCAGTTGATCGTCAACGGACAGCTCCAGACGGCGACAGCGGCGAGCGCGCCCGGCAACGTGGCCGTGGCCTTCGAGTACGGCGACGACGTGGTGGCTCTCAAGCTCCCCTCAGGTGCCCAGGCAAGCATTGCGGTTTACACTCACCATTTCCACGCGTTGGCAATCGTCCGCAAGTTGATTTTGCGGATCAAGAGCTGGGAGAACTACCTGTTCTTCATGCAGGGTTTGAACGCGTTGCATTGAGAGCGGAAATTTATGGCCCTCCCGACATTGCTTGCCGCGGCAATAAAGAGGGGAGCCGGAATTGGAAAAGTGATGCCGGCAACGGCGAAGACATGGGGTAGGGTGCGTGAAGTCTTCGGAACGCACCACAACAGCGTGGTTGGACAAATAGCGGTTGGCTTGCGCGGACGCCCCCTCCCCCCGCCCTCCCCACACCGCTCAAAGCAGCGGAGTGGGAGGGAGCCGGAAAGTGAGAAATCAGGGCGCTCGACTGGGCTGCGGGGTACGTGGGTAGGGTGCGTGAAGTCTTCGTAACGCACCACAACGTGGTGGTTGGGAGAAACAGCGAGCGGCTTGCGCGGACGCCCCCTCCCCCCGCCCTCCCCACACCGCTCAAAGCAGCGGAGTGGGAGGGAGCCGGAAGAGAGGCCATGTTTGTTGAGCCGTGGCGGGGGAGCGAGCCGGAATGGGATGAGTCATTGCCCTCACGACATCGCTCAAGGCAATGGCGGGGGGCCGGAATCGGACAGGTCAATGCCGGCCCAGCCGAAATCGCCACGACCAGCAAAATCGATACGGTCTTCCGGTTGTCGTCCCTGTATTGATGGGTCGAACGGGACCAAGGCCAGGTTTACTGCTTATGGTAAAGCTGTGTGGAAGCAAGCCGCCGGGATGTCCTCCACCCTCTGGTACCCGGTCGTTCCACCAACAGCCATGCGGGGTCCGCCAAGGCACCCGCATGGTTTTTTCATGCGCGGAAACCGGGAATCCGTCGAGACAGCCGAAGTGGTGAGTTCATCGTCCATTTCAGTCGTGAAATGATGCACCCGGGCCGGCTCATGGTCTTCAGGCTCACGTGGCGGGAAGTATTGGCTGGAAGGCTGTGATCGTAACCTCGCCCTGATGGATCTGGAGGGATGAACCCTGCGGAACCTCGAGCCAAAGATCCTCCAGCTGTCCGGCCGGCTCGGACACGACAAACCGCGTTGAGTCGCTGAACCGGCCGCGCAGGTCTGGGTGGATTTTGTACATGCTCTCAAGGTCCCGACTGTAGTAGAGCGTGGGAGCGGCACCGTCACTCGCGTAGCGAACGGCATAGAGCCGGGTGCCATCGCTCACGCCGAGGGTCATCCAAAGGCATTCGGCAATCCCCTTCGACCGCGCCACGTGTTCGATGAAGCCGGCCATTCGCTCGAGTGCCTTCAGGGGGTCTGATTCCAGCCCAAAAGTGAGCGCCAGATAAAACATGGCCTCGGAATCGGTCGTGCCGAGAACATGAGGAAAGAGTTGGTCCGCGATGCCCATGACCAACTGCTTCCGAACCGCTTCGATGCCGAAGATCTCGCCGTTATGAACGAACAGCCAGTTCCTGTAGCGGAACGGATGGCAGTTGGTTTCCTGCACGGTCGCCTGCGATGTGGCCCTGACATGGGCCAGGAACAACGGCGACTCCACCTGGGCCGCAAGGTCCCGCAGGTTGAAATCATTCCAGGCGGGACGAATGCTGCGAAACAGGCCGGGTGTGGGACGGGTGCCGTACCAACCGAGGCCGAATCCGTCGCCGTTCGTCGGTGTCTCCGCGGATTTGCAGCTCAGGCTTTGATCGATCAGCGAGTTCTTCGGTTTGAACAGGACGTCTTCCAGCAGCACGGGATTCCCGGTGTATCCAAGCCATCGACACATGAGCGGGACTCCCTGCCTTTCATCCGTCGATGGACGTCACCGCCCTGGTACACAAGAGTATTGGGGCTTGTTCACTGGTTGCCTGGCACACCACCTCGCCGCTATTTGGCAAGTTCGAAGGTGACCTTTTCAATGGTCCCGTTGAACGCGTTGGGCGACTGGTAGTCCGGCGAAACCGGCGTGATGGAGTCACGGCCGACTTCGAATGGCTCGAGGCCGTGACGGAAAATCGACCGCTCGACTTTCCCGCTGCCCGCAGGCTTGTCGTTCACAAAGAAGGTCAACGTCCCGCTGCCTCCCGGCTTGCCGTCGGGCACAAACGTCGACCGCAGCGTGACTTTGCCTTCGGGCAGCCTCTCAGTACCTTCGATGGTCACATCGGCGATCTCGAAGAACGTGTACCGGAACACGGGCTTGTTGTCCCGGATATAGAGCGACCAGCCGGCAGAGAAGGACCCGGCACAGACGATCACGCCCTCGGCCCCACCCGCCGGGATGTTCAGCTCGGCGGTCATCGTATGGGGGCGCGGGAAAAGTTGCGGGCCAACCGGTTCGGGCAGCCAGACGTTGTTGCCGTAATAGGTCCAGCTTGTTTTGGGCGGTCCGGCAACCCGCATTGCCGGATCGAATCGCTCTGAGAACCGGGGGTCGAGCGGAAAGACGTCGTACATGGTCGCTTCCTGAATGAAGGCGGCCTGCAGTTCGGCGAGCTTCTCGGGCATTTTGGCCGCGAGGTTGTCGGCCTGGCTGAAGTCATTCTCGACGTTGTAAAGTTCCCACGGTGCCTTGAGGAAATCCAGGTTGCGGCCGAGAGTCTCCCACGGGAAGCCGTACTTGCTGCAGGCGACCCAGCCGTCATTGTAGATGGCCCGGTTCGTCGCCAGCTCGAAGTACTGCGTGGTCCGCCGGTCTTTCGCCTTGGCGTCATCGAAGGAGTAGAGCATCGAGACACCTTCGATCGGCTTCTGCGGAATGCCGTTAACCACGGTTGGCTCGGGAATCCGGCACGCTTCGAGAATCGTCGGGACAACGTCGATGACGTGGTGGAACTGGTCGCGGATTTCGCCTTTGGCTTTGATCCCCTTGGGCCAATGAACGACCAGCGGGTATCTCAGCCATTGATTATATGCTGGTGGGCAGCCGCAACCTGGAGCCCATTCCCAGATGATATCAGAACCCATTGCTACCGTCTGGATGGGGGGGATGCTGACAT
>JANOFL010000155.1:0-5840 GCA_031405895.1 Planctomycetota bacterium | reverse complement strand
AACATCGAACAACTCCTCAAAAAGGACCTGGAAATTGAAGGCCCGCATTGTCGGCCTGACGGGGCAGCCCCGCAATCACCCGGTCTGCCCGGGCAGCTGCCGGACTTCCGCGATCAGCCCCGGCATCGCCGCTTCCAGCAGGTCGAGCACGAACTCGAATCCCTCCGGCCCGCCGGACCAGGGGTCGGGGACTTCCACCGGCCAGGTATCTCCCCGCAGCCAGTGACCGAGCAGCTCGATCCTGGCGCGGGGAGCCGAATGCAACGCGACAAGTCCGGCCTGGTTGTCGCGGTCCATCGGAATCACCAGGTCGAACTGGTCGAGGTCTGTGTGCGTGACCTGCCGGGCGCGGCTGGTGAGGTCATAGCCACGTCGGGCGGCAGCCGCGATCATCCTCCGGTCCGGTAGTGAGCCGATGTGGTAGCCGGCCGTGCCCGCCGAATCGACGGCCACGCGATCTTGCAGCCCTTCCGCGCGCAGCGCCGCGAGAAAAACGCCCTCGGCCGCCGGACTGCGGCAGATGTTGCCGAGACAGACAAACAGCACGGATGGCACGGAGGTACGGGCTGGCTGGGTCATCGGCTCTCCTTCAACAGCCATACGACTGGCGGCGATTGGCGATCAGGTCCAGCAAACTTATGATGAAGCACGGGGTCACAACAGTCCGGCCCCCGATTCCCTTTCGCTCCAGCAGGCAACATGGCGGTCGCCACCACCCGAAAAACACCCGTCGGCAGCGTGACTTCGATCCGCGGCACGCAGCCCCGTTGCGTCCTGTTCGAAAACGTCCATGTGATGGCCCGGCATGTGGCCCAGATCGTGGCCTCGGTGGTCCGCGAACGGAATTCGCTTGGCCAGCATGCAGTGCTCGGCTTGCCCGCTGGCTCGACGCCGCTAAGCGTCTATCGTGAGCTGATCCGGATGCACCGCGAGGACGATCTCGACTTTTCGCGCGTGATCACGTTCAACCTCGACGAGTATTCCGGCATCCCGGCCGACAGCCTGCAGAGTTACCGGCGCTGGATCGGCGAGCATTTTCTGGCCCACGTCAACGTGGCTCCCGGCAATGTCCACATCCCGGACAGCTCGCTCCCGGCGGACCGGATCGAAGCGTTCTGCCAGGACTACGAGGCCCGGATTCACGCGGCCGGTGGGCTCGATCTGGTGCTGCTGGGAATCGGCAGCAATGGCCACATCGGCTTCAACGAGCCCTTCAGCGCGATCGACAGCCGGACCCGCGTGGTGCAACTCGATCCGGTCTCGCGCCGCGCGGCGGCGAGCGATTTCTTCGGGATTGACAATGTGCCTTCCCAGGCGATCACGATGGGGCTCGGCACGATTCTCAACTCGCGAAAAATCCTGCTGCTGGCACTGGGTGAACACAAGTCGCGGATCGTCCGCGAAATGGCGGAAGGCCCGGCCGACCGGCGCTTGCCGGCCAGCTTTCTGAAGAATCACCCCGATGTGGTCGTGCTGCTCGACGAAGCCGCCGCCAGCGAACTGACGGCGCGACAGACGCCGTGGAAGTTCGGCGACCTGGCGTGGACGCCCGAACTGGTTCGCCGGGCGGTGCTCTGGCTCTGCGAACAGACGGGCAAAGCCCTGCTCAAACTGGGCGATGAGGACTTCCGGCAACACGGCTTGCACGGCCTGCTGCGGGACCGCGGGCGGGCCCAGACGATTGGCCAGGAGGTTTTTCAGGGACTTCAGGCGACGATCGACTATCACCCGGCCGGCACGACCAGGCCGCGGCGCGTGATCTGCTTCAGCCCCCATCCCGACGACGACGTGATCAGCATGGGCGGCACGCTGATCCGGCTGAATGAAGATGGCCACGAAGTCCATATCGCGTACATGACGAGCGGCAACATCGCCGTCTTTGACCACGACGCCCAGCGGCTCGCCGACCTCGTGACCGAATACAACCGGATGTTCAACGTCGACCAGCGGCGAAGCACGGAAGTCGAACGGCTGGTCACTTCGGCCCTGACTGGCAAATCGCCCGGCCAGCCCGACAGCGAGGAAGTCCGCCAGATCAAGGGCCTGATCCGCTGGAGCGAAGCCAAGGCCGGGGCGCTCAAGGTCGGCTGCCGCGAAGACCGTTGCCATTTTCTGGACCTGCCGTTCTACCGCACGGGGACCATTGACAAGCGTCCGTGGGGCGGCGACGACGTGCAGATCATCAGCGACCTGATTCGTCGCATCCAGCCCGACCAGATTTATGTCGCGGGCGATCTGTCCGATCCACACGGCACGCATCGGGTCTGTGCCGAGGCCATCTTCCAGTGCCTGCAGGAACTGGAAGAGCAGACCGGCTCAAGGCCCGAGGTATTGCTCTACCGCGGCGCCTGGCAGGAATACGCGCTCCACGAAATCGACGTCGCCGTTCCGCTCAGCCCGGACGATCTGTTGCGGAAGAAGAAAGCCATCTTCATGCACGAGAGCCAAAAGGACGAGGCCCTTTTTCCGGGTGCCGATCCGCGTGAATTCTGGCAGCGGGCAGTCGACCGAAACACGGGGACTGCCGAACGCTACAACCGGGCCGGGCTGCCCGAGTACTTTGCCCTCGAGGCGTTCGTCCGCTGGAGCGGCAAGCCGATCTGAACTCGCCTGCACTCGCAGTTATTGACGTTGGGCCAGTTTTCGTAACCCGCCGCGTCAGCAAGGATTCTACACGGGTGGGAGTCCCTTGCTGACGCGGCGGGTTTTGATTCTCGCGTGCGAGTATCGGCGAAGGAATCAGGTGTCAGTTAGTGGCGCTGGACACGGCCTGTTCGACGGCGTCCGCCGTGTCGAAGAACAGCGCTTCCTGGACATCGCCCGTCTGCAACACTGCGCCAATGCAGCTGAGAATGATTACGGCCAGCATGATCGCGTACTCGACCGTGGTTGGGCCGTCTTCTTCGCGCAAAAACTGGCGGACGCGGGTCCAGAGCGGATTGGATTGGCCGTGCATGAAGGATTGCTCGCTTGGGGGTTCACTCAAGCATACGACTGGCTGATGCGCGACCCAGGCCAAGGCGACCAGACCCCCGCAAATGGGCGGTAAACCTGTTGGTTTTTGCCGACCCTGCCGGTGGTGACGGTTGCCCGGCATGGAATCGCCGGAGGCCGGCCTGCGATCAATCCCGCTTGCCGTGCCGGTTCCAGGCGAGCTTGCGCTGGATTTCCGACTTGAGATGGTTGATCACGGAGCCGCGGTCGGTCTCGCGGAGGATCTGGCGGACGACTTCCTTGGCCGAGCCGCCGCCCCATGAGCTGCCATGCTCGAAATAGTACTGGGCCGATTTGCCAATCACGTAGGCGCTGAAGCCGGCCGCCACGCCTTGCGGAATCAGCGTCAGGGCCGAACCCAGGCCCAGCGTCAGCCCCTTGAAAAGACTTGAACCCCAGTTGGTCAGTTCGCCCAGCGCGATCACGCCCGCCGCGCCCGCGATCGTCCGCGCCAGCCCTTTGGCCTGGCTCAACGTCAAATCCAGGCCATAAACCCGCGCCAGTGTTACCACCAAAAGTCCGTCGACCACCAGTCCGCCTGCCACGTCAACTCCCGGCAACGGATTGAAAGCCACGACGCAAGCCTTGGTCGCCGCCATCCCCCAGATCACCTGGTTCGCGCGGTGTTGCCGCATGCGGATGCGCGTGCTGGCGATCCGGTCACTCTTGTCCGCTGCGTAGAGCGCGGCGTTGAGCGCGATCAGGCCGAGTCCCTCGCGCTCCAGCACTTCGAGCATCAGCGACTTGAGCTCTTCGACATCCGGCTCAGGCCGCCGCCACTCGGTTTGCTCGCGACCGCCCGGCAACTGGACGACGGTTTCCACTGGCCGCGGATGGGCCGCCGCCGTCACCACCAGCCCGGCCGGAACGCACTCTCCCACGCGGGTCCGGATCCGCTGGATCAGGGCCGCCTGGTCGCATGGCGAATACAGGTCACGCTTGTTGAAGACGAGAATCAGCGGCTTGTCGACGGCCGCCAGCAGCACGAGCGACGAGAACTCGACTTCGTTGATGTCCGAATCGACGACGAACAGGATCAGGTCGGCCTTCCGCGCCGTCACTTCGGCCAGCTCCGCCCGCCCGACGCCGCCGACTTCGTTAATCCCCGGCGTGTCGACCAGCACGACCTCGCTCTGCGCCAAGCCGCCGATCCGGTGCCCCACGCCATCCCACGCCGTCCCCCAGACTTCCTTTGTCCAGCCACCCTGCACATCCACTGAAGCGACTTCGCGGCCGATCAGGGCATTGATCAAGGCCGATTTGCCGGTGCTGATCTCGCCGAAGATGACGATCTCGACCCGCCGGCTGGTCAGCTTTTCATACATCGCGTTGAGCTGCGCGAGATCCCCCTGCAACTCCGTCCGCTCCACCTCACTGCAACCGCGCAGCCTCGTCAGCGTCGCCTCGACCGCACCCACGGCGTCGCGATACTGCCGGTCATGATCGGCCGCAATCGGATGGTTCATCGACCTGCCCTTGAACAAAGGTGCAGAGCAGGCATCCCGCGATCACAACCCTTCTTCCCCCCTCCCAACCGACAGGTCCGGTCTTTCCGGATACGTTGGGCGGGGAGGGGCGGGGGTGTCTGCATCCCGGTGCGCCGGAAGAGGGGGGGCCGTGGCAGGGAGCGAATCGGCACAAGTTTCGCCAGTTGGCTCCATGCTTCCCACGACAGGGGAACCACCCCCGCGCGCGCAACATTTCTTCCCACCTCCCAACCAACGGTTCCGTTCTTCACGGAACCGTTGGGTGGGGAGGGGCGGGGGTGTCTGCATCCCGGTGCGCCGGGAGAGGGGGGGCCCGCGGCCTGAAGCGGATCGGCACAAGTTTCGCCAGTCGGCTCCATGCTGCTCCACGTCGGCCGTCGAGTTGTCGTCGAAGTCACGACGTGCCAGCCACCTTCCCCGATTGCCTCACCATTCATCTCCCCAGCTCCCTCGTCTTCAAACCAACGACACACGATCAGCATGCCTGACACACTGTCCAAATCTACCCTCCCAGTTTCTGCCGCGCCGCCTGGACCAGCTTCCGCAGTTCATCGACCGTCGTGAGCTGTTCCCATTGCCGGCGGGCCAGCCCGGCCAGCCCGCCCTCGGTCATCTGCATCTCGCTGCGGAAGTACTCGATAAAGACCGCCCCGATCCAGCGCGTCACCAGCGCCTGGATCACGCCCTGGAGAGCGTTTCCGGCCAAAGTCCCGGCGAACGGTACCGACTTGATCAACGAAGCCACGACCGACGCCGCCACCACCGCCGCGCCCTGGGAACCGACCACGCTGACCAGAATTTTCGCCATCTGCCCAAGCCACCGCCTGGCCGTCTCCAGGTCGACCTTTTGCTGATACACATCGGCCAGGTCGAGAATCATCTTCGTCGAAACGCCCACACCCGCGACCAGATCGATCAGCGGGAAGGGGATCACCGCCGCGACACCCGCCGCGCCCCACATGTAACGGTCGACCAAGCCCCAGGCCCGCTCGTCAATCGCTTCCCGCACCCGCGTCCGGGCCTTCTCCAGCATCCCGCGCGACTGGAGCAACAAGTTCGCCATCAAGAGTTCCTTGCCGTCGCCCCGGACGATCGCCACCATCCGGTCGGCCAGGACGGAAATGTCGGGCGGCACCTCAACCGTCTCGCGCTCGATGCTGCCGTCGATCAGGACCCGCTGCCGCGGCCGGCTGCCGGCCTGCGCCTGGACCGGAATCACTTCCGCAGGATGAACCAGCCCCTTCATCTGTCGCTGGAGCTGACCCAGCAGCTTGTCGCGATCTTCGGGCAGATACCAGTCGGCCTTGTTGAGGCAGACCAGAATCCGCTTTTCCATCTGCCCCAGCCGCTCCAGCAGCC
>JANOFL010000116.1:0-12266 GCA_031405895.1 Planctomycetota bacterium | reverse complement strand
TCGCCGCTGGGCCCAGCGGCTGGCTGGTGGCTGGCTGCTGCCGGTCTGCGCCGCGCCGGATTCGACCTGCATGTTGCATTGACGGGTTTCCAGGACTGGCCGATCCCGGTGGAACTGCCCGCCACAGTCCATCAGCTGAGGCGCGGCAGGGGAGACAGGCTGTGGGCCGGAGCTTTGCGGAAACTGGCGCGGGCGATCCGTCCCGAAACAATCCACTTCATGGCAGCCAGCGCCATCGCGCGCAACGTGCTGACGGGAATCCCTGCGCGGCGCGTCGAGAGTTTCAGCGACGAGTCTGCGGCCATGGTTCAACTGGAGCACAGGCTGGTCTTGCCAGATCTGGTGATTGCACCGCTTTGGCCAGGCGAAATGGCCAGCCGCCAGGCGCTCGTTGTCCGCGGCCGGGCCATTCCGTTTGCCCGCTTCCGGCCTGGTTGGCCAACCGGCAGTCACTCATCCGGCGCAATGCCACCGGCCATCCGCGCGACATTCCGTGAGACAATTCAAAAACGGTTCTCGATCCCGGAACCAGCCGTGCTGGTGGGCACAACGGCAAGACTCGTGGCGGCCAGCCCACTCAAGAACCTGATCTGGGCGATCGACCTGCTCGCCTGCATCCGCGACGATGTGCACCTGATCGTATTTGGTCAGGGAGTTCACCGGCAGCAGCTGAAACGGTTCAGCCGGCTTGTGGAAGCCGCCAACCATGTCCATTTCGCGGGCGAACCAGATGACGCGATGGAGACCCTCGGCGCGACAGACACAATCTGGATGACGGGCGAAGACGAGGCGACCTTGCTGGTCGCCGGCCTGGCGATGGAGGCGGGCATTCCACTGGTCGCCGTCGCGCGCCCGCGTCTGGGCGGACTGTTGCGGCATCTTCAGACTGCGTTGCTGGTCGCACCCGATTCGCGGGACGGCTTTGCCCGCTGGACCAAGTTCCTGCTCGAACAGGACCAGTCCCGCGCGACGCTGACTGAACAGGCTGCAGCATGGTGCCGTCAGACCATGAAGCCTTCCGATTTGCCGGAAACGCTGACGCGGCTCTATCGCGGAAACCAATGCCATGAGTAGGCCCGCTTGACCGGCCACCGCGCCTTGTATGCGCTTTTTGACATTGCGCTTTCAATACCAGCCAGTTCCAATACCAGCCCGCAGCGCAAGCAAGGGAAACCCGGCTTTCATGCCGTCCTTGCTTGCGCTGCGGGCTGGTATTGGCCGTCCCGAAAAGGCACTCAATAGCCGTGGCGGCGGAGGTTGGCCTTTTGCAGGGCCACACCGATGCGGGCGGTGATCGAACGCCACTCTTCGGCTGCCTGGGCGAGCGATGCCTGGGCACTGGCGCGGCCGTCCAGCGTTTGTCGAACGGCAGCGGCCAACGCCGCGAGATGCTCGTCCGGAGCTTGCACGCCTGGAAAAATGAACGGCATTCCGGACGCATGACATTGCCGGATCGCGGAAGACCAGTTCGCCGCCTGTTCCGTCGGGAGACTTGTGCCAGTCCAGACGGTGGGATCATCGAGCTGGGCAGTCCGGAAAGGACCCGTTGCGGCGGATCGGGCCGATAGCCTTGTGGCCGACTGACCGCCCGAAAGCCAGGCAGCAAGCTCAAATGCCTCGCCCGCGTGGAGGCTGGCCGAGGTTACGGCAACCGCGCGACCTTCCACGTGGATCAGGTCATATTGTCGCGAATCCTCGGGCAGCCGCGTCTGCCAGCCCGATTCGCGGCGGCTGTAGTACGGTTCGGCGCCGGGCAACCGCTGGATGGCGATCGCGTCGCCGGAAACATTTTCGTTTTGAAAATCGGCATCCGGCCAGCCCAGCCCAGCCGCGGCCGCTCCGCTGGCCACCATCTGGAAGGCGTCGGCCGGCGTCCGCGGCGAGTCGCCGAGGGGCATGGCTGTCGCCGCCATTTCTTCAAGTGCGCGGACGAAAGGCGGCGAGTCAATCAGTGGCTCCATCGTTTCCGGAACGAACAAACCTCCTGGTTCGGCACTGGAGCGAAACAGGGGCACGGCCCGGGCGAGCAGCGACCAGGCCAGCCAGTTGCCGGCATCCGGATAGACAATCTGCCGCGCGTTGTCTTCGCCTTCGCCGGATGACTTCACGGCCTGATCCACGGCCGCCCAGGTCAACGGTCCCGACCCAACATCAAGTTTTAGTCCGGAGTGATGCAGCAGCAGGAACGGCACCGAACCGAGCGGCAGCGACCAGTATTGCCCCTGCCATGCGACGAGCCGGGACCGATAGTGCGTCAACAAACCGCTTCGCGCAAAGCCCGGCGACTGCAACACGAAATCGGGCACGGCCACCAGCTGCCCTGCATCGATCAGCCGCGACTCGATTCCCAGGGGAAACACGACCAGATCGATGTCGGGCGAGAGCTGCCAGTCCCCGGCCTGCAATGATTCGATTGACGCGTTCTCGACCGTCAGCAGCCCGCGATCCTCCGCGTTCCAGTGCCGGCCAACGTCGTCGGCGAACTGCTCATCGTTGAGGACAAGCAGCTTGAGGCTGACGGAATCGGCGGGCTGGCCCGCAGTTCCGTTCGCACCCGGCTGGCTGGTGACGGGTCGCGCAGCTGGATCACAACCCGTCAGGCTTGCGACGATCAACATGCAAGCCGCGAGTTGGCCCAAAATCCGCGAGGCCCTGTCATGACGTGGTGACCAGGTTCCCGCCTGGTCAAGTCGGCCTGAGGTCGACTCGGCCCGCCTGTCACGACGGACGGGTGACTCCTTCATCGGCCATTTCCGACCCGGAACAGGGCAACCTGTCGCGAAACTGCCTTCATCCCCTAGACTGTGCCCGGAAGTGCTGGCAAGCTGGGCGGCACTGGATTTCATTCGGGCAAACCAACAGGCGACTGGACCGCAAATCGGCTGATGCTGGACCGCAAGTTTATACTGGAAAACCCGGGGCTGGTAAAACAGAACTGCGCCAACCGCGGGATCGAACGGCCCGTCGACCAGATCATCGCGCTGGAAGAGAAACGGCGGGTCGCACTCCAGCGGATGGAGCAGCTCAACCGCGAAGCCAACGAAGTCTCGCGGACGATCGGCGCGGCGAAAGACCCGTCCGAACGCGAGGCCCGCAAGGAGCAGGGCCGCCAGCTGCGCGAGCAGAAGGATCAGGCGCAACGCGAACACGACGTGCTCGAAGCCGAGATTCACGGGCTGGAGCTGACGATCCCGAATCTTGCCCATCCCGACGCTCCGGTTGGTGCCGACGATGGAGCAAATCTCGAAGTCGCCCGGGGCCGGACGCCAGTCCCGCAGTTTGAATTTGCCCCGCTCGATCATGTCCAGCTGGGCGAACAGCACGACTGGATCGATTTCGCCGGCGGCGCGCGAACCACCGGATCGGGTTTTTATTTTCTCAAGGGCGAACTGGTCCTGCTCGACTTGGTCCTGCAGCAGTGGACCGTGCTGGAACTTGTCCGCCGCGGTTTTCTGCCCACGATCACCCCTGACCTCGCCCAGGACTCGATCCTGGAGGGGATCGGTTTCATGCCGCGCGGTCCGGAGACACAGGTCTACAGCATCGACGGCACGAGCCTTTCGCTGGTCGGCACGGCCGAGATCACGCTCGGCGGACTTTACAGCGGACAGATTCTGGAGGAAGCCCAGTTGCCCTTGCGGCTGTGCGGGATCAGCCACTGCTACCGGACCGAGGCCGGCGCGGCGGGACGGGCGACTCGCGGCCTGTACCGGGTTCACCAGTTCACCAAGGTCGAAATGTTCGCCTTCACAACGCCCGAACAGAGCGAGGCGATGCATGGCGAACTGCGGCAGATCGAGTGCGAACTGTTCGACGCCCTGGAGATTCCCTACCGCGTCGTCGATACGGCGACGGGCGACCTCGGCGGGCCGGCGTGGCGGAAGTGGGACCTCGAGGCGTGGATGCCCGGCCGTGGCAATGGCGGCGACTGGGGCGAAGTCACCAGCACGTCCAACTGCACCGATTACCAGGCCCGCCGGCTGAATATCCGCTACCGCCGGGCGGGTGAGAAAGGGACGCACTTCGTCCACACGCTCAATGGCACCGCGATTGCGCTCAGCCGCGGGCTGATCGCCGTACTCGAGAATCACCAGAACGCGGATGGTTCGGTCAACGTGCCGGCTGTGCTGCGGCCGATGCTGGGACGGGACGTGATCGGGCGGCGCTGAGCGTTGCCGGGGGCGGAAATACGCCGGTCAGGACGGGTGACCATGAGCGGAAAATACCATGCGGTGCTGACCGGTGACCTCGTGAAGTCATCCCGCCTGACGGGCGACGAGATGTTGCGCGCACGGGCTGCGATTCTGGGCGCGGCCAAAGCGGCGGGTGGCTGGCGGACGGGCCTTATTCCAGCCAGGTCCGAGTTTTTTCGCGACGATTCGTGGCAGGTCCTGCTGGCCGAGCCGGGCGAAGCCCTGCGGGTGGCGCTGTTCCTGCGGGCCCGGCTGCTGGCGACCGGCCTGACCGACACGCGGATCGCGGTCGGGATCGGCCCGGTCAGCCAGATTGAACCGCGGCGGGTTTCGCTTTCGCGCGGCGAGGCCTTCGTCCTTTCCGGCGAGGCTCTCGACGGGCTGAAGCGGCCGAATCGGATGGCCTTCGCGGTGGCCGGGGATCTGGCGGGCTCTGACTGGGCTGGTGTGGTGATCGGCTTGTGCGATGCGATCGCGGAAACCTGGAAGCCGGTCCAGGCGTCGGTCATGGCGTTGGCACTCGGGCCCGGCGATCTTCGGCAGGAAGATATTGCCGTGCGGCTGGGCCATGGCCTGTCGGCCCAGGCGGTGGGCAAGTCGCTCCGTGGAGCCGGCTGGCCGGCGGTCGCCCCGGCGATCCGGCAGTTCGCGGCCGGGAGCTGGCAGCCACCTGCCCACCGGGGTTCAAAACCCCCGCGATCCGGCGGCCCGCGGAAAACGGCTCGAACTCCGGCACCAGCAAGGACGCGGAAATGACTGGTCAGTTCAGCGAGCGTTTCCGCATGAACACCCCCAACTGGCCTGGATTTGAAAAACATCCCCAAAAGGGGGTTGATTGAGAAACACCCAAAAAAGGTTGTTTTCACGTAAACAACCTAAAAAGGTTGTTTTTGACAAAACAACCTAAAAAGGTTGTTCTTTAGAATCTCATCCTGTCGCCCCTGGCCGCCGGACTGCACTGTTTTGCCCCGGCCCGTCCCGTCTCGCCTGTTCCTGGCCGCCATGAAAGAAACCCTGACCCTCCTGCTGGCCGCCCACCTGCTCGGCGACTTCACCCTGCAGACCGGCTGGATCGTGCGGCACAAGAAACACCCGCTGGTACTTCTGCTGCATGTCGGGCTGGTCACGCTGGCCACCGGACTGCTGCTTGGACAGTGGAACCATCCCCTGGTCTGGCTAATCGCCGGAACGCACCTCGCGATCGACCTGATCAAGACCTGGCTGCTGCCCGACAACCTGGGCTGCTTCCTGCTCGACCAGCTGTTGCACATCGCAGTCCTGGTCGGGGGAGCGTGGACCTGGAACCAGGCCGCTGCGGAAGGCTGGTGGTTCAGCCGCTGGCTCGATCCGGACCAGGAGCTGCTGATGCTCCGCGCCGCGACTGTGCTCGCCGGGATCGTGCTCTGCATCCAGGCGGGCGGAATCGTCGTCGCCAAGACTGTCCGCCCACTGCTTTCGCAGGAACAGTTCGATCAGATGCGGGGCGTGCCCAATGGTGGACGGCTGATCGGCTGGCTGGAACGGGCCCTCGTCATGCTGCTGGTCTGGATCGGCGAGCCGGCCGGGATCGGGTTCCTCGTCACCGCCAAATCAATCCTCCGTTTCGGCGACATCAAGGACTCGGCCAACCGCCAGGTGACCGAATACGTGATCATCGGCACCTTCCTCAGCTTCGGCTGGGCGATCCTGACCACCACGCTCCTGCAGCGGGCAATGCTGTTCTGGGGCTGAAACATGCGTCTGACCAGGCGGGAGCCCGGTCACCACGCAACCGGCCCCCAATGCAGCAGGCACATTCCATTTGCCGTGGCCAACGCGCCGCATGTTCGGCATTGGCGAGGTCGGCCAGACGCGGACGGCACATGGGATGTGCCTGCTTCTTTGATCAGGACTCTTTTTTGTTCGCGGTTCGCAAGGCCCGGGCGTCACGGTCCGGAAAAGAGTCCTGCCCCCTTTTCCAGCCGGCGGGGGGTTGGGCCGGTGAATCGAGCACCAGCCGGACCAGCCGGTCGAGTTCGCCGGCCGGCATGGCGAGGTCGAAGGGCAGGAAGACCAGATGCTGGAGCAGTTTGCTGCAGCCCGACAATTCGACCTCACCCACCGGCTGCAGGCTGCTCCACTGCGTGGCATCGAAGCCCTCCCGCCAAAGCATCTCGACCAGCGGGGCCGGCTCGTCCACCTCGATCGCAAGCACCCACCAGGTCTGTCGAATCGCCGCGA
Source organism: Planctomycetota bacterium (assembly GCA_031405895.1). Taxonomy (GTDB): domain Bacteria; phylum Planctomycetota; class Planctomycetia; order Pirellulales; family Pirellulaceae; genus BJ22. Next base: position 5,853 of record JANOFL010000116.1, on the reverse strand, counting down.
TCCCTGGAACCGGAAACCGGCGCGCCAGGCGCGTGGCCATTGATTGTCCCACTGCCTGACGGGCCCGCGCGGTGGACGGATCGAAACGGGCCAGCCGCCGGTGGAGCAGCTCCAACAACGCCCGCGAAGGCTGTCTGCGAATCTTGCGAAAGAATCCGGGGCCGGGAAAGCCGCGCGCCGCCCGCGCCACCCAGGCATCGTGGCTCGTCCCGGCCAGTCGAGCCAGCCGGCTGAGCAACGCCATGCCTGGCCGCGACGCAATCCGCTTGAGCACGAAGTACTTGATCAGGCGGCTGAAAAACGCCCGGTTCGGCTGAACCGGCCAGGCGGCCTGCAAACGCTTTATGACTTCCAGCAATCCTCGCTGGCGGACCTCGAGCACAGCCCCGGATAGAGACGTGTTCGTCTTGATCGGACCAAAGCTGAACATCGACACGTCGGCGCGTGGATCGCCCGGCTGGTGGTTGCCGACCCAGGCCTGCGCACAGTCTTCCACCAGCAACAGCCGGTGCGAACGGGCCAGTGCGGCCACCGGATCGAGGTCGCACAGGCCTCCGAAAAGGTGCGCCACGACGATCATCCGGGTCCGGCCGGTGATCGACCGCTCCAGCTCTGCGATGCAGGGCGCGAGACTGTCGGCCTCGAGATCGACGCCCACCGGCACGAGCCCATGCTCGCGAACGATGCGCGGCATGTCGGGGATCGTCAACCCCGACATCAGAACTTCACTGCCGGCCGGCAGGCGCAAGGCCGCGAACAGGAGATCGAATCCGCTGCGGACGGAAAGCACGGGCAGGACGCCATCGCCCGGCCACTGCCTGGCGATGGCGGCAATCGCGGAATCCCGCCCGCCGGGCCAACCACAGCCCGCAGCCGCGCGAAACAGCTCGCCATCGGGAATGTCAAACCGTTTGCGAATCCACATGGTGATCGGCAGCGCGGCAATCCGGGAACCTGGCGGCCAGTCCGCCTCCATTGTAGCCCGCCCGCCAGGCGAAAACAGCCAACCGCCCGGGCCGACCAGGCGTGCACCCATCACCGTCCGCCAATCAGCCGGACCCGGCATCCAGCAGGCACGCCAACCCGTCGCGGGACACAAACGAACCATGTTCCGCCAACTGGATGCAGATGGCGGACTCACCGAGGCCGGCGGAACAAAACGCGCGCCACGCTTCGCCCTTGCAACTGACGTGCAGTTCCAGGCTCATCACCCGGTGATCGAGACAATGCAAGGTGCCGGCGATCTGGCCGCCTTGCCGCGGGTTCCAGACCAACGCCCCGTCGGGCTCGACCCACGATCCAGGAAGAGCAGCGATGCCGGCTGCAACCTGCTCAAAAGTCAATTCAAACGGTCCGTTCACCGCTACGGCAGAAACCTGCAGCGTTGCAACACCATCGATCGCACCCAACGCCTTCGGAGCATGCGCTGGATCGATCGCGTGAACGAAAATGTGCCAGCTCCGGTCAGTCATGAGAGTCGGTTGGAGGAGTGAAGCCCGGCGCTTTGTTCACGGACGGCCGAAAGCGGCTGTTTTGAAGTTGCGCCTTGCGGTTCTTGCCGCGAACATACCAGCCCGCAGCGCAAGCAAGGACGGCATGAAATCCGGTTTAACCCTTGCTTGCACTGCGAACTGGTATCCCAGGCGAAACTTCAAAAAGCGGCTGTCGGGTCGTCTGATACGATAGCCGGTCCGGGAAAAAACGTCGCCAGCATATAAAGCCCCATGCAAGACCAGCTCGACGAAAACCAGCGATTGTGCGCGATTGCCCGCGGCTGCTGGTTTCTGACCGGTGCCACCGCGACCGGCAAAACCGGCGTCGGGCTGGCCCTCGCCCGCCGGCTGGACGCCGAGATCATTGCGCTCGACAGCATGACCGTCTACCGGGGGATGGACATCGGCACGGCCAAGCCGACGGCATCCGATCAGGGCACGGTTCCGCATCACCTGATTGACATTTGCGATCCGGTCGATCCGTTCACGGCCTCGCGGTACCGCTCCCTGGCTCATGAGACGATCGCCGCGATTCAGGAGCGGGGTCGGCAAGTCCTGTTCGTGGGTGGCACGGCGCTTTATCTCAAGGCGATGCTGAGGGGGCTATTCGCTGGCCCGCCAGCGGACTGGGAGCTGCGGCGGAGCATCGAAGCGGAGGCGGACGCGGCCGCCCCTGAAGTCCTGCACGAACGGCTGGCCCTCGTCGACCCGGTGACGGCCCACCGGCTGCACGTCAACGACCGGCGGCGGATTGTCCGGGCGATCGAAGTCCACCGGCTGACCGGCCTGCCGATCAGCCACTGGCAGCTGGAGTTCGACCTCGCCACGCCGGCTGACCAGTGCCGGGTCTTCGCGCTCCGCAGACCGCGGGCCGAACTGCACCAGCGAATCCGGCAGCGAGTCGAAGGGATGTTCCGGGCGGGGCTGATTGACGAAGTGCGCGAACTGGTGGCAAGGTGGGGTGAACCAGGCCGGACCGCCAGCCAGGCAGTCGGCTATTGCGAAGTCCTGCAGCACCTGCGCGGCGAACTTTCGCTGACGGAAACCGTGGAGCGGGTGCTGGTCCGGACCCGCCGTTTCGCCCGGCACCAGGAAACCTGGTTCCGCGGTCTGACCGAGTGCCGGATCATCGAAGTGACTGGCGAAGTGTCCGACGAGGAGATCGCCAACGCAGTGCTGCGGCTGCCCTGTGTGGCACTGTAGAGCAGTTGTCCCCAACTGCTCCCCGCGCCGGGTGCCCTGTTGGGCCTGAGTCTTGGCTGAAGAGACCGAAGCGCGTGTGAGCAGTTGGGGACAATTGCTCTACATTCAGGGATTGGCGAGCTGGCCAGTCGTGTCACCTGCGTCGCGGGTGCAGAACGCGGCCATGACAGCGATCGACGTCGTTTCGGTGAGCAATTCGCTGTTGCCGCCGGCAAAGAGCACGACCGCGCCGCCCGGATGGAAGGAATGTGGCTCGTTGTCGTTGCGCCGGTTCATCACAAAGTCGCAGCCGGCGGCGGGGCCACCGCCTTCGATCGAACCATCGGCGTTGGTGCCATCGAGGCTGAACGGCCCTTCGCTGTCGGCCCAGCCGATCCCCTGGTCGTTGGAAAACGCAGGTTGCGGCCGGAGCCGCCGGTAGACCCACGGCCGCCCCGCCGCTTCGACGATCACCATGGTTTGCGTCGTGCCGTCGATGATGTCGGCAAAACGGGTCGTCGAGTTGCGATGCATCACCGCAAACCGGTTTTCGGCGTTGTAGACCGGTGAAGGCAGGTGCGGGTTGATCGAGGCCGGCTGAACGCCCTGGATCGCTTCGTAGTCGGCCGGTGCCAGCGGATTGCCAAACGTCAGCGCCGGGCGGGGGGGCTTGGCAATCGCCGTCAAAACGTCTTCGCGCGTGGGCGTCGAAGGGCATTCAAACAAGGGCACCGGAATCGCGGCTGAAAGCCGATTCGTTCCTTCCCACCAGTTCAGCGCGCGGTTGTAGAGATCGCCCAGCGCCGACTGTTCAACGTGCGGCAGGATCAGTGGCCGCCAGCCAACATACTTACCCTGCGGGTTGCCTGGCCCGACCATCGTCCAGCCGGAGGCCGGAAACACGCGGAAGGAGCTTTCGAAATTGTGGAGCGCCAATCCCAGCTGGCGGGCGTTGTTCAGACAACTGGTCCGACGGGCCGCTTCGCGAACGCTCTGGACCGCTGGAAGCAGAAGGCCAACGAGAATCCCAATCACGGCAATCACAACCAGCAGTTCGACCAGCGTGAATCCGGCTGGTCTGAAAAAACGGGAGGAGCGCATACCGCCCTTTCGATGATTTCGGAACAATCGCACGAGGTACATTCAGGATAAATACCCGCCGGCATTGCAGCCAGCCGCCAGCCAGGTCAAGGCCGAAAAAAGGAGCCCAAAAGCCGACCGGAGTTGATGGTTGGACGGCTTTGGTCTGAGTCGACGAATCCTCGACGCAACCCTTGCTCTCGTACTCGTGCTCGTGCTCAGTCCGGCTTGGCGGACGGTGCTCGTACTCGTAATCGAATTGGTGGGACCGTTCGAGCACGAGCACGAGCCCGAGTTCTGTCCGCCCCCTTCTGAAACTCCGTCGGCCACACTCACACCGGCTCAAGCTGCCGGGAGGCCTGGGAGAGGACCTGGTAGGCGATCTGGTTGGGGTGCAGTCCGCAGGGGAGCCGGACCAGGGGCTTGTCAAATGTCCGGCAGAACTCCTGAACATCGCCGTAGCTGTGGCTGCTCCAGCGAATGGCGAGCAGGACGAGCACCACGTCCTGTCGCTGCACGGCCGGGCGGAAGAACTCGACCGACGAGTGCTCTTCCGTCGACTCCCAGACCAGCTCGGCCAGCCCAAAGGCTTCCTCAATTGTCCGTTTGCGGAAATGCTGCATTTCGCCGCCGATCAGCAGCACGGCCTTGCCGCGCAGTTTCTCTTCCAGCTCGGCGACCTGGACCGACCAGGCGACGCCCGACGCCGGGGTGCTGGCCGAGCCGGGGTTGCTGGCGCGAAAGCGGTTGATCTCGCGCAGGACCTGAAACACGCCGTGGGGAAGCTCGTCCAGTGTCTCGAGGTGATCGGCAACCGGGAGCATGATTTCGCGCAGCCCCGTGTTGCTCGGCCTGGTCCCTTCGGCGATCAGCTGTTCCACAGCGGTGAACAGCGCGCGGGTGTGCTGCTCGAAATAGTGCGGATCATTCAGTATCCGGCTGGCCTCGTAGCGGACCTTCTGGAACAGTTTGCGATGCTCCTTTTCCCGGCGAACGACCGAGTTGAGCCGCTCGTCGATCTGGCTGATCCGTTCCTCAAATCCGTCGATCAGGCCGGGCGGCGGGCTGTCGACGAGCCGCATGTGCTGCTGGATGTAGACGCGGAAGTCGCGGGTGTACTGATCGAGCCAGCGGAAGACGGTTTCCTGGTCCCGGTCGGCGCGATCGTAGCCAATCTGGTTCGCGATAACCCGTACAAGGGCCTGGGATGTAGCCAGCAGCTGGAGGGCTTCCTCCAGATCGTCCTGGCCCAGCGCGTCGTTCTCGGAAGCCAGCTTGACGCATTCGATCGCGTCAGCGAGGGCCGTGAACGACCGCCCCAGCCGCTCGAAATCGGTCAGATCGTCTGGTTCGGGACAAGTCGACGTACTGGTCCAGAGGTAACAGTCCTCCAGCTGTTTCGCGCGGGCGATCAGGTCGCGGTCGGTCGGATCGATTTCCGTCTGAAAGTTCGCGCCGGCCCGTAGCCGGCGGCGGCGTTCGGCGGCCCATTGTGCGGCCTCGGCCTTGAGCCGGCAACGCTTTTCGACAATCACCAACGGTGCGGTTTCGGCCGTCGGGCCGCGTTCGAGGTTCAACCCGCGGGCCAGCAGGGGCGGCGGATCTGCCGCGGCCGAGCGGTTAAAGCGGTTCATGAGGCTTTCAATCGCGGCCGGCGCTGCAGGCGCGACAAGCGGATTGACGGGCTCGGCAGCCCGCAAGACGGCATCGGCCACGAGGGCAACCGGCGGATCAAGGCCGGACCAGGGCTCGCCCAGAGACTCGCCCGACGACTGCGGCCGTGCGACCTCATCCCGCTTTTCGATACCATCCGCCGGACGTTCCGGGGTCTGGTGTTCGGGCAACAGCTCCAGCACGGCCGTCGCCAGTCCCCGCAAGTCCTGCCGGAACTGCAGGTCGGACAACAGGATCAGCAACCGGTCGAGGATCGCCCCGGCGCTTTCGAGCAGTTGTTGTCGCGGGTTTTCAGACATCTCTGCACGCAGTTTTCAGATTCGGGAAGGGCGCGCGGCAGGGGGTGAGCCCACCCGGGGGCGAACCAGTGCACCGGACAAGGTAAAAAAAACCGGAGGGTGTCCCCCAGCCGCACCCCCACCAA
>JANOFL010000078.1:0-20302 GCA_031405895.1 Planctomycetota bacterium | reverse complement strand
CTCTGCGAGGGGCCGTTAGCCTGCGCCCGGGGAGCCCGCGGCTAGCGCCTTGCGGTTCACGACAAGAATTTTCGACGGGCGACGCACACAGGCCTTTGCCAACAGGCCAGAACTGCTCGCAGTCGACTCATCAGGCAATTTTTTACCGGAACGCCCATCCATGTCCGCCACTGGCCTGCCTGTCCTGAAACCCGGTGATTTCGCTTCCGACCAGGAAGTCCGCTGGTGTCCCGGCTGCGGCGACTACTCGATCCTGGCACAGATGAAAAAAGTGCTGCCCGAGATCGGGATCGCGCCCGACCAGACCGTGTTCATTTCCGGGATCGGCTGCAGCAGCCGCTTTCCCTACTACATGAACACCTATGGCTTGCACAGCATCCATGGCCGGGCACCTGCTTTTGCCACCGGCCTGAAATCCACCCGCCAGGACCTCAGCGTCTGGGTGATCACAGGTGACGGCGATGCGTTGAGCATCGGCGGAAACCACTTCCTGCACCTGATCCGCCGCAATGTCAACCTGAACATTGTTCTGTTCAACAACCGCATTTACGGCCTGACCAAAGGCCAGTACTCGCCGACATCGCCGGTCGGCCAGGTGACCAAGAGCACGCCCCGCGGCTCGATTGACTATCCGCTCAACCCGATCGCCATCGCACTCGCGGCCGAAGCCTCTTTCGTCGCCCGCTCAATCGATACCAACATCAAACATCTCGGTGCGGTCCTCGAACGGGCCGCCCGCCACAAGGGCACCTCTTTCGTCGAGGTCTACCAGAACTGCAACGTCTTCAATGACGGAGCCTGGGACTACGCCAAGGGCAAGGAAAACGGCGACACCAACACCATCGAGCTCCAACACGGCAAACCGCTGACTTTCGCCGGCGGCACGAAAGGGATCCGGCTCAACGGCCTCGCGCCTGAAGTCGTCGAACTGAACGGCCTGGTCGCGCTCGACGATCTGCTCTTCCACGACGAGTCGGTCTGGTCGCCGGTCCACGCGACGCTGCTGGCCCGGATGCGCTATCCCGAGTTCCCCGAACCGATCGGCGTCTTCCGCGCGGTCGAACGGGAGTGCTACGACGACTCGATCAACGGCCAGATCACAGCCGCAAAAATGGAACGCGGCGGCGGCAACCTCCAGCAACTCGTCTCTTCCGGCGAAACCTGGACCGTCTGACCTGCCGCGGAACGACGACCCAATCCAGGCTTGCGCTGCGACCTTCAGCCACAACGGTTCCGAAGACTGGCGTGACCGCTGGCACCCGCCCTACAATGGGACGGTTCCCGACTGCCGCAGCCTTGCCTGATCCAGGTCTGCCATGACTGACCCCAAATTGCTTCCAGTCACTGATGCCTTGTTGACGGCATTGCGCGCAAGCCAGATCGCCGGTGACGAAAGGCTGGTTCCGGTCCTGGCCGCGGCCGGGACAACAAGCCCTGCCGAAATCGCCACACGCCTGGTTTCCGAAGGCATCCTCAGCCGCTGGCAAGCCGATTACCTGCTTTCCGGCCAACCCAGCCTGCGGATCGGCAACTATTTGCTGACCGGCCGGACAGGCCAGGACGCTTTGGGTGAACGGTTCACGGCCATTCAGGAATCGCTCGGGCGGACTGTCGAGCTGCAAGTGCTGCCTGAATCGATGACGGCCGGCAGCGAGAATGTCGAACGCTTCCTCGTGACGGCCCGGCGGCTGACCCGATTTGACCACCCGGCCGTGTTGCATTTGTACGACATCGCAGAACACAAAGACCGGCTGTTCATTGTCAGCGAACATGGGGCGGTTGCCGGCGCAGCGGAATTGCCAGGTGCCGACGACAAGGCCCAAGTCGGCCTCCGCGCCGTGCAGGCCTTGCTCGACGCCGTGAGCCAGATTCACGCCCAGGGGTTTTCGCACGGCTCGCTGGATGGCCAATCCGTGCGTCTCAGTCCGGCCGGGCAAGTCAAGATCGACCGGCTTGCGGCCAATGTGCTGCAGCGCGAACTGGTCTCGCGGAGCCTGCTCGAGACCGACGAAGGCCGCCGCGGGGCGGACTGGAAGGCCGTAGCGAAAATCGCCACGAACTGGTTGCGCGAAAGCTCGACCGGCCTGACGCTGCCCGATGCCCACCGGCAAGCGCTGGTCAAGGCACTCGCTGACCTGGCGTCCAGTTCCGACCCGGCGAAGCGGGCCAAGGCCATTGGCGACCGGATCGGTGACCTGCTGGCGCGGCTCGATCGGGCCTTCGAATCGCGGCCTCAAGAATCGGCAGGCCCGGCGACGCCGCCGGAACCCAGGTCCGAGTCGCGAACAGGCCGGCCCGCGGCAGCTCCATCCATTGAAAAGGCTCCCGAACCCAAACGACCGGCTGCAGCACCGAAATCACCCCGCGCCGCGCCTGCCAGGCTCGAGGCCAAATCGCGCCAGCGGTGGGCGGTCGCAACAGCCATCAGCCTCCTTTCGATTGCCGCCCTTGCGGTCGGATGGTTCGTGTTCCTGCGCGGCGCGCCGGGCTCCTCCCACCAGAACCGGAAGGGCGATTTGGAACGGGTGGCGAACCGGCGCGAAACGTCAACACGGTCAATCGGGTCAACCCGGTCAATTCGGTCAGATGCAGCACCTTCCACCGGACCGGCAGGCGAAACTGCTCCGGGGGCTGCCGCATCCAGCATCCCGCCCGACAACACAGCCGAAATCCGCCGTGAACCGGGTTCGGTTGACCTCAGTATCTCAGACGACCAGGTAGCGTCGCCGGTTGACAGCGGGCAACCTGAAGCGGCAACCGTGGACCCGACCAGCAACCCGCTGGCAACTGTGACCGAAGCCCTGGCCACCAGTCCCGACACGGCCGACAGTGCTCCATCTGCCGCAACCGGCTTGGCACCCACTCAGGATCCGCTGCCTTCTCCCGGTGGTGATAATCCTGATCCGTTCACTATTCCAGGCGGAACCGCGGCAGTCGCCACCGATCCAGGGACGGCATCGGTGCCCCTGTCGACTTCCGGCAGCGAATCGCTGGCGGCCGAAAAGCCCGTCATGGAACTGCCCATCGCGATCAACCTTCGCGATGCATCGGTCCGCGACTCGCAACAGCTTTGCCCGTTGCCTCCCGCCTTCGCCAGCGACGCACTCGAGCTGTCGCTGGAGTCGGACCCCGGAACGATGGGCAAGGGCAAAAACCATTTCAAAACACGCCGCCGCGGTGAGGGTTGGAGCGTGCTCTGGTCCCGCAAGCAGGACGAGGGGGAACAGGTTGCGGTCGGCCAGTTCAGCATGGATGGTGAAAAAAACCTGACTTACGTCTGGGACACCGCGATCGATGGCGAGCACGCCGCAAACTGTCTTGTCAACGCGACTCTCGTCATGAGGGCCGGCGCCCGGGTCCACCGCGCCGTGCTGCGCGAACCGGTCCAGTTTGCCGCTCCGGCGATCGATGCGGAAACGCTGGCGTCGGAAGTCCGTGTGGAGTTGCCCTGGTTGCCCAAGTCGGATGCGTTGACGGTCGAAATCGGCGAACTGTACGCCGAAACCGGCTGGGGGACCGGCATCATGGTTGACAATGAGACTTTTGCCGACAAGAAACCGGCCGGGATTTTTCTCAAAGCCACCCCACCCGAACGCCTCGTCTGGCTGGCCCTCGACGCCGATGTCAAGGCGCGAACCGAGTTCAATCTTAGGGTCCAAACGCAAGCAGGCGGAAAGCTGACAAGTATGAAGGCCAGGGATTTTGGCGACCTGATCGGTTCATTGCAGGCGAACCAGGTTTCCTGGCAGGCCAATGTTGTTCAAGCAGAACTCAACTACAGGAACGCGGCGTTCGGAACGAAGGGAGACATGGAAGACGCCTTCAAGCAGGCCAACAAGGATCTAGTTGCAGCCACCGCGCTGACCCAGCTGGGCTACGAGCACGACGCCTGGATCAAGGGCCTGGTCGGCAAGCCGTTGCCGGTCCGTGTCATCTACTCGACGGGCGAACGCTCGATAGAATTGGCCCGCAGCACCGGCTGGGAACTGCCGCCTCCGGCCAGCGATGGCGACGAAAGCTCCCAATAGCCGGTTTTCCAGCCGCCGGCCGATACCAGCCCCCGGCCAATACCACCCCGCAGCCCAAGCAAGGGTCTGCCTTCCGAATTGCCGGCAACAGCGACAGGACATTTAATGATTCGGGTCGGCATTGTCGGAGCAACGGGCTATACCGCGGTCGAGCTGATCCGGTTGTTGCTGCGGCATCCCGAAGTCGCCATCACGCAGTTGACTTCGCGCAGTGATGCCGGCCAGCCAGTTGAATCGGTGCACCCTTCACTCCGTGGTCGCCTGGCAACGGAGATTTCGGCCTACGAACCCGACCGGTTTGCCGCCGAAGTCGATTGTGCGTTTTGCTGCCTGCCCCACGCGGCTTCCAGTCCAGTAGTCCGCGAACTGGTTGCGCGGGGGCTGCGCGTGATCGATTTCAGTGCCGACTACCGGCTCGATTCGGCGGCGGAATTTTCCCGGGTTTACGGCGATGGCCACGCCGATCCGGAGCGGATTGGCAAGGTTCCCTACGGTCTGCCCGAGCTCTTCCGCGAAGCGATTCGGGAAGCCCAGGTCGTCGCCAATCCGGGCTGTTTCCCGACGACGGCGATCCTGGCGCTGGCTCCACTCGTTCGCGAGGAGCTGATTGAAACCAGCGACATCATCGTGGACTCCAAAACGGGCGTCAGTGGCGGCGGGCGGACACCCAAGCTGGCTTTCCACTATCCCGAATGCAACGAGTCGGTTTCGGCCTACGCGGTCGGCACACACCGGCATGAACCGGAAATCCGGCAAATCGTCGGCCGGTGGGCCGGCAGCGGGATCGAAGCCCACTTTGTGCCCCACCTGATCCCGATGACACGCGGCATCCTGTCGACGATTTACCTGCATCCGCGTTCAGGGGTCAACGTCGGCAGGATCGCCGCAACGCTGCGGGAGTTCTACCGCGATGAGCCGTTTGTGCGGTTCACCGAAACCCTCCCGGCGACAGCCGATGTGGCCAACACCAACTATTGCGACCTGGCGGTTCGCCCGGTGGGCAGTCGCGTCGCGGTGATTTCGGTGATCGACAACCTGGTGAAAGGGGCATCGGGAGCGGCGGTGCAGAACATGAATGTGATGTTCGGGTTCCTGGAAACGATGGCGCTCGATTAGAAATTGCGGCGGGATTGTAGCGCGGTCGCCCCTCAGCCCCCCCGCCCTGGGCTGAAAAAAGTGAGCCTGAGGCGCTAGCCGAAAACGCTTGTTCAGCCACTAACCCAGAACCAGGGGGATCGGCTTGCGCTTCAAAACCAGGGACATCGGTTAGCGCCTCAGGCTCACAAGAACTCGCCGTTTTGTCAGTCTACCCCCATCCAGTTTTTTCAACGATCTCACTTTTTCTGGGCAAAGATGAACCTGCCAGACGGTTACCGGTTTGCCGGAATTCACTGCGGGATCAAGCCGGCACTGCCGGACCTGACACTGGTTGTCAGTGATGGGCCCTGCGTGGCAGCAGGGGTCTACACCACCAACCTGGTTCGGGCGGCTTGCATTGACTGGAACAGGTCGATCACGCCGGCAGTCGACGTGCGGGCGATTGTGGTCAACTCCGGGAATGCCAATGCCTGCACCGGTCGGCAGGGAGCACGTGACAACGAGGCGATGGCGGACGGCGTGGCAAGCGAACTGGGGCTTGGCCCGGGTGCTGGCCGAAAAGTGCTGGTCCTTTCCACGGGAGTGATTGGCCGGCCGATGCCGATGGAGACCGTGCAGCGGGGCATCGCCGCGATCGGCCGGTCACTTGCCAGCGAACTGGCGGCATTTCAGGCGGCGGCGACCGCGATTCTGACCACCGATCATTCGCGCAAGACGGCCAGCGCGGAGTTTTCGGTCGACGGCCAGACGTTTCGCATCGCCGCAATGGCCAAAGGCGCGGGCATGATCGGCCCGGCGATGGCCACCATGCTCGCAGTGATTGTGACTGACTATCCGCACTCGCCTTCGACGGCCGACGGTGCCATCCGGGAGGCGGTGGACCAGAGCTTCAACCGGATCAGCGTCGAGGGACACATGAGCACCAATGACGCGGCGATCCTGCTGGCCCCGACCGGCGGTACAGACGCAACACCCGGTCGAGCCGTTTTCCAGGAGCGGCTCAACGCGGTCTGCCTGGAACTGGCGCGGATGATTCCGACCGATGGCGAAGGGGCAACCCATCTGATTGAAATCAGGGTCCGGGGGGCCAGCTCCGACCAGGCCGCCGACCGGATCGCGCGAACCATTGGGCTGAGTAATCTGGTCAAGACCGCTGTGGCGGGTGCTGATCCGAACTGGGGCCGGATTGTCTCGGCCGCCGGTTTCGCGGGTGTCCCGTTCGAGGTCGGGCAGGTTTCTCTGACCCTTAACGGCATTCACCTGTTTGAAAACGGCGAACCCCTGCCATTCGATCCCGGTCTGACCAGTCGTGTGATTCGGGAAAAACGGGAAACGCTGATCGAGCTGTCGGTGGGCCACGGTTCGGGAGCGGCCTGGCACTACACCAGCGACTTGACAGCTGATTACGTTCGCCTGAACGCGGAGTACACGACCTGAAAGCGGCACGGCGTGAGCCGTCCGGCCGAAGTTCAATAGCGGCACGGCGCAAGCCGTCCGGCGACGGCGCATTGAAGCCACCCCTTACCAACTGGCTGTAAGGGTGTGCAGTGCGTCGCACGGACTGGATTACCGAAGTATTTCGGGCGCGATCGACCTGTTTGAGTTGGGGAGTTTTTCGCCGCGCGGCCGGAGGGCTTACGCCCTTCCGCTGCCATTTTTGGCCGGAGGGCCTATGCCCTTCCGCTACGGCCTCCGCACCGACCTGGACAAAACCGGCCCCAACCGTGATAATTGCCTAATTCGACGGTGGGCGGGAGAAGCCGGAATGAGCAGCGACGCAAGCGAACCAGAAGACGATTTTGACGACCTTCAGGAAGCGACCGATCTCGCGGCTGTTGGGCCGGCGGAGCTTGCCGAGGAGGTTTTGGCCGAGTTCGACGAGAACGATTTCGACGAGGAGTTTGACGACGACTTCGAGGAGGAAATCGAAGGCGAGTACGGGCTGGAACACGACAAGTACGGCGAAGAGTTCCGGGCCGAGTTTGGGCACCTGGAAGTCAAAGACGATGAGCCGGGCGACGGGAAGAAGAAAAAAACCTGACGGGCCGGGTGAGGCGTAGAGCAATTGTCTTCAATTGCTTCTCTTGGGGCAGTTGGTGACAATCGGCCGACCAGGTAACCGGCCAGTGTGAGCAATTTGGGACAATTGCTCTACGGATGGAGCGAACATGTTTCAGGCGGTCGACAGCGGAGCCAGCTTTCCCGACCTTGAACTTCAGACTCTCGACTTCTGGCGGCGCGCGAGAATATACGAGCGCTCGCTCCAGCAGCGGGCCGGGGCCGAAGCGTTTGTCTTCTTTGAAGGCCCGCCCACGGCAAACGGGATGCCGCATCCCGGCCACTGCCTGACACGGGCAGTAAAAGACCTCTTCCCCCGCTACCTGACGATGCGGGGCAAGCTCTGTACGCGGAAGGCCGGCTGGGACACCCACGGTCTGCCGGTCGAAGTCGAGGTCTGCAAGGAGCTCGGCATCCACTCGCGTGAAGAGATCGAGGCCTACGGGATCGAGCCTTTCATCCAGCTCTGCCAGCGCAGCGTCTGGCGCTACATGCAGGAATGGGAGCGGCTAACCGAGCGGCTGGGCTTCTGGGTCAACCTTGAGGAAGCCTACATCACCTATCACCAGAGTTACATCGAGTCCGTCTGGTGGTCGCTGAAGAATCTTTTCGACCGCGGACTGCTCTACCTGGGCCACAAGATCGTCTGGTGGTGGGCCCAGGGCGGTACGGCGCTGAGCAGTGGCGAAGTCGGCCAGGGCTACAAGTCGGTGGCCGACCCCAGCGTGTTCGTGCTCTTTCCGCTGGTCGAAGACGACCGGACGCGAAAACTTGGCCTGGCGGCCGGCACCAGCCTGCTCGTCTGGACAACGACGCCGTGGACGTTGCCCAGCAACCAGTTCAGCGCGGTCAACGCTTCTCTGGACTACGCGGTGGTGCACGATCCCGAATTGAACCAGCGGATTATCCTCGCGAAGGATCTTGTTGAGCCAATCGCCGCGAAAGTCAAACGCGAGTTGAAGGTCGAAGCCATTCATCGCGGCGAGGCCCTGATCGGGCTGCGCTATCTGCCGCCGTTTGATTTCTACTTCCGCGATCTGGGACAGCAGCTGGGCCGGTTGAAGGCGGGCGGCGAGGAGGCCATCGCGTGGCGGGTGACATCGGCCGATTTCGTGACCACCGAAAGCGGATCGGGCGTTGTCCACGAGGCTCCGGCTTTTGGCGAAGTGGACTTTGAGCTGCTCCAGCGTGAGCAGGCCCGTTTCGCGGATGGTCAGGGACCGGGGTTGCTGTGCGCCGTCGGGCCGAACGGCAAGTTCACCGACGAAGCGCCCGAATTCGCCGGGATGTGGGTCAAGGACGCCGACAAGCCGATCATCCGGCGGCTCAAGGAGGCCGGCCGGCTTTACCATCAGGAACAATACCTCCACGAGTATCCCTTCTGCTGGCGGGCCGACAGTGATCCGCTGATCCAGTATCCGCGAAGAAGCTGGTTCATCCGGACGACAGAGTTCAAGGACCGGATGCTGGCCAATAACCGGCAGATCAACTGGCTGCCCGGCCACATCCGCGACGGCCGGTTTGGCAACTTCCTCGAAAGCAACGTCGACTGGGCTTTGTCGCGCGAACGCTACTGGGGCACGCCGCTGCCGATCTGGGTCTGCCAGGTGTCGGGCAAGATGGAAGCCGTCGGCAGCTACGCCGAACTGCTGGCCAAACCGGGCGTCGGCGGTCTTGACGTCTGGGAACAGGCCAAAGCGGCGGCCGTCGCCCGCGGCGAAACGCTCGTCGACGACCTGCGGATCCACAAGCCTTACATCGACGCAATCGAGTACGACTCGCCGTTCCAGGCCGGCGGCCGGATGCGGCGCGTGACCGAAGTAATCGACTGCTGGTACGACAGCGGCGCGATGCCGTTTGCACAGTGGGGCTACCCGCACCAGAACCGCGAACAGTTCGAGTCGCAGTTTCCCGCTGACTTCATCAGCGAAGCGATCGACCAGACCCGCGGCTGGTTCTACAGCCTGTTGGCGATTAGCACGCTTCTGTTTGGGGAAAAAACGGAAAATCTCAAATCTCAAATCTCAAATCTCAAATCTCAAATTCACCTTCCGCATCCGTTTCGCAACTGCATCGTGCTCGGCCTGATGCTGGGCGAGGACGGGCAGAAGATGTCCAAGTCCAGGCGGAACTATCGCGAGCCGAACGAGATTTTTGAGCGTTATGGTGCCGACGCACTGCGCTGGTATTTTTTCGCCAACCAGCCGCCGTGGACATCGATCCGCTACCGCGAGCAGGCGATCAAGGACAGCATTCCCGAGTTTTTGCTGCGACTCTGGAACGTCTATGGCTTCTTCGTGAACTACGCCAACACGGACGGATTCAATCCGGCCGATGAATTGCCGGGACCAGCCGGGCAGCTGGCCACGAGCGACCTCGCGCGGGCGAAATCGTGGCGCGCGGCCGGCGAGCGGAGTGAACTCGACCGCTGGCTGCTGGGGGAGCTGAACCAGACGGTGACCGAGGTGACCGCCCGGATGGACGCCTACGACAGTTATGGGGCTTGCCAGCGGCTCAACGCCTTTGTCGACGCGCTCAGCAACTGGTACGTCCGCCGCAGCCGCGACCGGTTCTGGAGCAACGACCGGGCCGACCGGGCCAAGCTCGACGCGTACTGGACGCTCTACGAAGCCCTGTTGACGACCTGCAAGCTGGTCGCGCCGTTCGTGCCGTTCATCGCCGAAACGATGTGGCGAAACCTGGCTGGAGAATTTGGCGACCGCGTACCAGAAAGCGTCCATCTCTGCGACTATCCCCAGGCGGATGCATCAGCCATAGACGCTGTGCTGTCTGACCGGATGAACCTGCTGCGTGAGATTGCGTCGCTGGGACGCGGGGCACGGATGGAGGCCAAACTCAAGGTCCGCCAGCCACTTTCCGGCCTTACGGTGGCCCTTAACGACGACCGCCACCGCCAGTGGCTGGCCGACAACGATTCCATCCTGCGGGACGAGCTGAACGTCCGGGCCGTCAGCTTCACCAGCAACGCTGCTGAATTCGTGACCTACCAGGTGCAGCCGAATTTCAAGCTGCTGGGGCCGAAAGTCGGACGGCTGATGCCGGCGGTCAAAAAGCGGCTGGGCGAAATCGACGGCGGGAGCGTGCTCAGCGAACTGGCTGCCAACGGTGTTTACCGAATGGTGGTCGACGGCGAAGTAGTCGAGCTGGATGGCGAGAGCATCGCGGTCCGGCTGCTGGCCCGGCCAGGCTGGGCGGCGGCCCAGGGGAATAACTGCGTGGTGGCGCTCGCAACCGGGCTGACGCCGGAGCTGGTCCGCGAAGGAATCGCCCGGGATGTCGTCCGCACGATCCAGGAGCGGCGCAAGGAGCTGGGCCTGCAGTTTGCCGACCGGATTCAGGTCGGAATTGGCGAAGCCCCAGCTGAGCTTCAGGCGGCGGTCAGGGAACATAGCGACTGGATCATGAGCGAGACGCTGGCGTTGGAGCTGGGCTTTGAGGCGTCCGGAATCGGCGAAGCCGTCACGCGGGAAGCGGGCGACATGCAGTTCGCCCTCGGCGTCCAGCGGCTGGCAACCTGACCTGAGCGCCGTCCGCGGGGACCGAATGAACTACCCGATTGCAGTTTTGATTTCGGGCGGCGGCACGACGCTGGCCAACCTGCTGGCCTGGCGCAAGGCCGGCCGGTTGCGGGCTGACTTGCGGCTGGTGATTTCCAGCAATCCGGAGGCCGGCGGTTTGAACCACGCGCAGGAGGCCGGGATTGAATCGCTCGTGATCGACCACCGGACGCATCGGCAGGCCGGCGAGATCAGCGGGCCACTTTTTCAGGCCTGTCGGGAACGCGGAGTGCAGCTGGTCGCTTGCGGAGGTTTTCTCCGGCGGCTGGTGATCCCGCCCGATTTCGCCGGGCGCGTGATCAACATTCACCCGAGCCTGATTCCCGCTTTCAGCGGCGAAGGAATGTATGGGATGCGGGTTCATGAAGCGGTGCTGGAGGCGGGTGTGTCCGAAACCGGCTGCACGGTCCACCTCGTTGACGACCAGTACGACCATGGCCCGGTGCTCGCGCGGCGCAAGGTCGAAGTTTTGCCTGGCGACAGCCCCGCGGAGCTGGCTCGGCGGGTCTTCGCGGCCGAATGCGAGCTGCTGCCGGCCGTGATCAATGCCTTTGCGGCGGGCGAAGTCGAGGTTCTCGATGGCCAGCCCGTAATGCCGCCATCCTTCGCGGGAGCCAGGCCATGAATGGTTTCCGCGACAGCCCGGAATTGCGGGCCGAGATCTGCGAGATGGGACGCCGGCTGTACGCGCGGGGACTCTGTTCGGGTTACGACGGCAATCTTTCCTGCCGGCTGGTAAATGGCACATTTCTCTGCACGCCTACCCGGACGTGCAAGGGATTCCTGCGACCCGAGCTGCTTTGCACGGTCGACGCGACTGGGAGACAGCTGTCCGGACCACGGAACAGGACAAGCGAGATTCTGCTGCACCTTGAAATCCATCGCGGCCGTCCGGATGTCGGCGCGGTCGTCCATTGCCATCCACCCTGTGCATCGGCGTTCGCGGTTGCCGGGCAGCTGCTGCCGCAAGGTGTGCTGGCCGAAGCCGACGCGTTGCTGGGATCTGTCCCGGTAGCGCCGTTTGCGTTGCCGGGCACGGCGGAGTTTGCTGCAACGGTAACGGAGTATTTGCCAGGCTCGCGCGCTATCCTGCTGGCCAACCATGGCGCGGTGACTTTCGCCGCGACGCTGGAAGATGCCTGGTCGCTGGCCGAGTGCCTTGAAAACTCGGCGCGGGTCATCCTGGCGGCGATTCCGCTGGGAGGAGGCCGCGACCTGTCGACAACGGACCGCGCCGCACTGGCCCGTTTCCTGGGAACCGGTCGCTACTGACTGCTGCCGGTCCGGTTGAGCCGGCAATAAAAAACGCCGTCCCAACGGACGGCGTTTCGGATTTGCTCGAGCACTGGTTCGCAGTACGGGCAGGCCCGGGTCAGGCCGGCGTCGCAATAAAGCCAAACACGCTGGAACTGTTCGAGATGTTGAACCGTTTGCTGACCGATGAGGCCTGCGCAAAAACGCTTGTCAGGTCGACATTCACGCCGTTGAACTCGATCGTCTCGACCCGGTAGCCGCCCCACAGCTGGTTGGAGATCCGGAACGTGTCGTCGACCAGGTTGTTCTCAACCGCCAGTTCGACGATCAAGTCGCGCCCCAGCCGGCGGAACGAGAGATCGATTGCGAAGTCATCGAGCATCGGTGACGCCAACATCCGGATCCGGTCCCGGCCACCGAGGCCCTGTTCATTCAGGAAGTCGTTGCCCTCGCCATGTCCCCAGACCAATACGTCATCGCCGCCGCCGCCGACAATCTGGTCATCGCCACCACCGCCAGTGATATTGTCCGCGCCCAGCCCGCCGTCGATCGAGTTGTCGAGGAAATTACCCGTGATCACGTCACCAAAGCTGCTGCCTACAACATTTTCGATGTTGCAGTTGAAGGCAATCGCGACGTGGTCGCGGGTCAGGAATGACTGGCCCGTGAACGGGTTGAACGAAGTCCCGAATGAACTCTGCGAACCCTGCCGCAGGTCGACAATCGATGCCTGCTGGGCACCGGCGATCGAAAGCGTGTCGTTCCCGCCCGCGTCCCAGATTGTGCCCATCCAGTTGGCGTTGCCGCCGAAAAAGCCATTGATTGAGTAGACGTCGTCTCCAGTCCGCGTGCTCAGGTTGGCACCGTAAAGGTCCTGAATCGAGATTACGTCATAAGGGCTGAGGTAATTGGCCGAGATGGGCTGAAAGTAGGGATTTCCGTTGTAACTCATGACGGAGAAGAGGGAGCTGTCGGTCGAATCCGGCAACCGGGGCTGGTCATCGTGGGGGTGCTTGAGCCCCATGACATGGCCGAGCTCATGGATGAAGGTCTCAAACGTCGGCGTTCCGGGCTGGGTGCCCGCCAGCGTCGTCGACGTAAAAGCCACATTCATCTTGATGTTGCCACTGAACTCGCCAAAGCCGGGGAACCCGGCGTAGGCCGCCGCTTCTCCATCGGGGTTGCCATAATTCGACATCCGGACGATGCCGCCGAGGCCAAAAAAGACGTTCGTAGAAGAATCGGGGACTTCAAAAAACTCGAAATCGGCGAACTCGGAAACCTGCCGGAAAGACTCCCGGGCCATGGCCCGCTGGGCAATCGTGAACTGCGAAAAGTTGTCTTCCGTCGCGCCGTCGAAGCCATTGCCGTCAAACTGTTCGGCAAAACTGTAGGACAGGATGGAACGTGGAGCACCCACCAGCGGCAGCCAGTCGTTCCAGTCGTTGGCCTCCATCGTCGACATGTTGAACGGGTTGTCCAGCTGCTTGAGCGCATGCCGGTAATTCGGCTCGGTGCGGAACTCGGCCTTGGCCCAGTTGCCCCAAAACGTGCCGTTGTAGGCCCGGATCAGGACGTCGTCGTAGGATCGGACTTCCGGCCGGCCGGTCCGGAACTGAAGCTGCCCAAGCTCGGAGGCGTTGATGGTGTGGACGACACCCCCGGCAAGGTTCTGGTTGCCCTTGCGAAGGAAGCCCGAAAGGGAGCCGGCATTCAGATCGACCAATTCGTACTTCTGGAAGGCCGGCCCGACGTCGAGCTTGTCGACAAAATCCACGGCCGGAATGTTCCAGAGCGAAGTCTGGTGCGCGAACGAGTCGGCCAGTTCAGGGCGGACGACGGTCCGGACCCGCAAATCGGCGACATTGCTCCAGAAACGGCCATCCCAGACTCGGTACTTGAGATCGTCCTGCGAGTTCGAGCCGGCACCGACAAAGCGCATCGAACCGAGGTTGGCCGTCGAGACTGAATGCCAGACATTCGGGGCCAGGACTGAACCGAACAGCTCAAGGTTGCCGCTGCCCGCCGTCGCGGTCGTGTCCATGAACTGGTAGAGCTTGACCGTATTGCCGTCCGGGTCATTCCAGCCGGTGGCCTGGACGATCGGCGACGAGATGCCCGACGCGACGGCGACGTCGCCGAAGAATGCCGTCGGCACGTTCGCGTTGCGGAGCACATTGGGTGCAGCAAACTTGTAGCTGCTCCACATGGTGCCATCCCATGCGAAAACTTCGATCTTTTCGTTCTCGGTATAACTTCGGGCGAGATAGTCGAGTCCGGCAAAGTTGGCGGCACTGACGGTGTGGTAGGTGCCTTGTGCCAGTTCCACGCCATTCAGCCGCAGCGTTCCGCTCGTGCCCCCCGTTTTCGTGTCGCGGAGGAAGAATTTCTGGATCGGCCAGCCGTCGGGATCGGCCGCTGAAACAAATGTGCTCGCGAGGATGACTTCATCCTGCAGCACGGTCGGATTCGAAATCGTCACGATCGGTGGCGTGATGTTGTCGCGGACGAAGAAGACTTGCGACAGGACGGCCGCGCTCCACTCGCCGTTGGCAAAGACTTCGACGCGGATGTTCTCATTGCCGATCAGACTGCCCGAGACGAAGCTCAGCTTCGACAGGTCGGCCGAGGTCACGGTTGTGGTCGCGCCTTGCGGACGGGGCACGCCATTGAAACGAAAGAACCCGGTGCCACCCGCAGCCGACAGGTCGGTGAAACGGTACTGCGTGATCGGGTCGTTGTCCGGATCGCTGGCCACGAACAGAGTCGAGGCGAGGACCGGCTGGTTCAACAGAACGTAGCTAGTCAATGATGTGACGACTGGAGCGCCCATAGGTCCCAACCTTTTGCAACGAGAGAATAATGCCCTCTTTCCACCCTTGGCGGCCGGAATGGCCGCGCCATGGGTGCTGTTCCGAAAGTCCCTGATCCAGCGATTATGTACGACCGCAATCCGCGATTCAACCTTGAAATCGGTCTTTTCCGGCAACCCGGAACAGCCCGACAGGTTCCGGCCGAAAGCCATTTCCCGGCCGGGAGAATCAAAACAGCCGGTTGAAGCCGTTCAATGCGGCCACCCGGTATGCCTCCGCCATCGTCGGATAATTGAACGTGGTATCCATGAAGTACCGCAGTGAATTGCCTTCCCCCGGTTGGGCCATGATCGCCTGGCCAATGTGGATGATCTCGGCCGCATTGGCTCCGAAACAGTGGACACCCAGGATTTTCAGCGTTTCGCGGTGAAACAGCAGTTTCAGGACCCCGGCGGTCTGCCCAATGATCTGGGCCCGGGCGATGCTCCGAAAATGGGCAATCCCAACCTCATAAGGAGTTTTGGCCGCCGTCAATTGTCGCTCGGTCTGCCCAAGGGAGCTGATTTCCGGGCTGGTGTAGATGCCCGACGGGATGCTGTCCAGACTGGCCGCCGGTTCGTCCAGCCCCAGAATCCGTCTCCCGGCCGTCCTTCCCTGGGTGTAGGCCGCGCTGGCGAGCGAAGGAAAACCGGTCACGTCACCGACCGCGAAGATTCCGGAAACAGCGGTTTCACCGTAGGCATCGACTTTGAGGTAGCCCCTTCCATCCGCTTCCAGCCCGGCCTGGCCAAGGTCCAGGTCGCGACTGTTTCCGGTCCGTCCGGCCGCCCAAAGCAACACGTCGGACTTGATCTGCTTGCCGCTTGCCAGATTCAGGACCACTCCATCATCGTGGCCCTTGATCGACGCCAGTTGCTCGCCGTGCCGGATCACGACGCCCCGTTCGCGCATGTGGTAGCCGAGCGCGTCCGAGATTTCGTCGTCCAGAAAATCAAGCAGCCGTTCCCGCGCATTGACGAGATTGATCTTCACATCGAGGTTGCGAAACATCGAGGCGTACTCGCAACCGACGACGCCGGCCCCGAAGATCGTCATGGAATGCGGCCGGTCGCGGAGCGTCAGAATCGTGTCGCTGTCAAAAATCCGGGGATGCGTGAAATCAACCTCGGCTGGCCGGTAAGGACTGGAGCCTGTGGCAATCACCATGGCGTTCGCCGTGTAGCGGGCGTCGTCGACCGCGATCTCCCGCGGGCCGGTGAAGCGGGCCGCGCCAAAGATCACCTGCACCTCGTTTCGCTCGTAAAAGTTCTGCCGCAGCGCCACCTGGCTGGCGATCACCGACTGGGCCGACTTCGCCAGCTCGGCGACGCTGATCCGGGCATGCCGGCCGGGCTGTTGCAGCAACGGATGGCGGGCCGCGTCAGTCAGCTGGATGATCGCGGCGCGGAGGGCCTTGCTGGGAATCGTTCCCCAGTGCGTGCAGCCGCCGCCTGGCTGGTGATAGCGCTCGATCGTGAGCACGCGCTGGCCGGCCTTGGCCAGCTGCATCGCGGCCCCTTCGCCGCCCGGCCCGGAGCCAATCACGATCGTGTCAAAGTGGTTGTCCATCCGTTGGCTTCCCCGCCATTCCTCCGTGGCAACCAGGCTTCCGCCTGGTCTGCCCTGGGCTGACAAAAATGAGCCTGAGGCGCTAGCCGATCCCGCCGTTGACACCCGTCCAGGGGAATCAGCTAGCGCCTCAGGCTCAAAAGAGTTCACCGTTTTATCAGGCCAGGTCTGGCCCCCGCACCACCTGGTCAGCCTGATCCTGTCCGCGCAGGCTGAAACCGGTCAAGCCCGAGAAACGCCGCGTCCGCGCAGTCTTCGCCCAGAACCTTCCTCACCAGCAAATCGCCCAGCACGGGCGCGAACTTGAAGCCATGCCCGGACAACCCGGCCAGAAAAACAATTCCCGGCGCATCCGGCAACCGGTCCAGCAGGAAATGATGGTCCGGCGAAAGTGTGTACATGCAGACGCTGGTGCGCACGCACCGGATCCGGTCGAAACGGAACCAGCGGCGGGCAAAGTCCAGGCACCGTCGTGTATCGTCAGTGTTTTCGTCGCGATCCACGGCCAGGGGAGAACTGGCCGGCTGGCCGCCGCTGTGCTCCGCGACTTTGAACCCTCCGCCTTCGATCGGTGGAAAGCCATAAAAACAGCCGGGCTCGCCTTCGTCCACCAGCCAGCAGGGCTCGCCAGGACGCACCTGCGGCTCCGCCTCGAACCACTGCTGCTGCTTGCGAACGACCTGCAAGGCGGGCAAGTGCGACTTCAGGATCGCACCGCTCCATGGCCCTGCCGTCACGATCAGCCGTCGCGTCAGGAACTGCTCGCCGCCCGCATCGATTTTGAACGCGTCCCCCGGGCCAGGCGACCAGCGTTGCACCGTCGCGCCATGCATCGTTCGGGCTCCCAGTTGCCGCGCGAGGCCCAGCATCGTGGCGACACAGCGCTCTACCCGCAAGAACCCGGCGTCGCTTTCAAACAGGCCCAGCTGTCCGGCTGGAACCCGCCACTGCGGCCAGCGGGCCTCGATCTGGCCGGGCGAAAGATGCTCGAGCGCGAGGCCGTGTTGCCGTTCACTTTCCAGAACTCCGCGCAATACCCCGGAGTCAGGCGCGCCCACCTGAAGCAGCCCGACCTGGTCCATCAGCCGCGTCCCGGTCGCGGCTTCGATCTCGCGCCACATCCCGATTGCCCGACGGGCCAGCGGGACATAAGCCGGGTGTTCATAATAGGCGGTCCGGATGATCCGGCTTTCGCCGTGCGAACTGCCGCGATCGTGGGCTTCGCCAAACTGTTCAATGCCGACGGCCTTCAAACCGGCTCGCGCGGCAGCCAGCAACGCGGCACTCCCCATGCCACCCAGTCCCAGCACCACGACATCCAGCATCGAGCTGCTCCGGGATAGTAGAGCAGTTGTCCTCAACTGCTCGTCCCAACTGTAGAGCAGTTGTCCCCAACTGCTCTTTCTTCGAACCCACCGACCCTCGTCCGAACCGCCCCGGCGCGGAACAATGTTTCGTTGCGCGGACGAACAGTTGGGGACAACTGTTCTACATTCAAGTGCCAGACTTCTCGTGCCGCAGCTCAATAGTTCGGCGTCGGCGGGCGATAATGCTCCGGATTGATCGTGCGGAACCAGTCGATGGTCTTTTGCAGTCCTTCGCGCAACGGCACGGTCGGTGCCCAACCGAGGTGCTTTTGGGCCAGCGTGATGTCGGGCTTGCGGCGGGTCGGATCGTCGGCCGGCAAGGGGCGCTGCACGAGCTTCGACTTGCTGCCCGTCAGTTCGATCGTCAGCTCAGCCAGTTCCCTGATCGTGTATTCGCCCGGATTGCCAATGTTGACCGGGAAAAAGACATCGTCCGGTGCCGCCATCAACCGGACAAAGCCCTCCACCAGGTCGTCCCGGTAACAGAACGACCGCGTCTGCGATCCGTCGCCGAAAATCGTGATATCCTCGCCGGCGAGGGCCTGGCGGATGAAGTTCGACACGACGCGGCCATCAAAGGGGTGCATCCGCGGGCCGTAAGTGTTGAAAATCCGGCAGATGCGGATGTTGACCCGGTTCATCCGCTTGTAGTCCATGAACAAGGTTTCAGCCGCCCGCTTGCCCTCGTCGTAACAGGCACGCACGCCGACCGGGTTCACGCAGCCGCGATAGGATTCGGGCTGGGGATGGACTTCCGGGTCGCCGTAAACTTCGCTCGTCGAGGCCTGAAAAATCTTCGCGTTGCAGCGTTTGGCCATTCCGAGCAGGTTGATCGCCCCCACGACGCTGGTCTTCATCGTCTTGATCGGGTTGTACTGGTAATGCCCCGGCGCGGCCGGACAGGCGAGGTTGTAGATCTCGTCAGCTTCCAGAAACATCGGATGCACGATGTCGTGCCGGATCAGTTCGAAGTTGGGCTTGCCCAGCAGGTGGGCGACGTTGATCTTCTGGCTGGTGAAGAAATTGTCGAGGCAGATCACGTCGTGCCCTTCGCCAACCAGCCGTTCGCAGAGATGGGAGCCGAGAAAGCCAGCCCCGCCGGTCACCAGAATCCGCTTCAGCTTCGCCACAGAATCCCTCGCCCGAGGCCTGAATTGCCGCAAAAATGCAAGCGGGTCAGTATAGTCGGCACCCTGATTCGTGTAACGGCCAACCGAACCCGGTCCCAGGCTCCGCACTGACCAAAGGCTCCGCGTAAACTCGGTCCGGGGCTCCTGCCCTGGACCGCACTGACCAAAGGCTCCGCCTTCATTTCCGCTATTCACGCTACTCCAGCGATCCGGTGAGGCGGAGCCTCTGGTCATGGCGTACCACGGCGGGAGCCGTGGTACGAGTAGACGAGCAGGCTTCCGCCCCCAATTCAATTTGCCCGCCCGTTCGTCAACAATTCAGCGAACCATTGCGCGTTTCACCAAAATCCAGGAGGTCATCGAATGCCGCTCAAGCTGTCAGGCTTCGTTCTGGTTTACGCGGCGCTCACATTGCCATCGCTGCTGGCCCAGGAGCCAGCCGCCGCACCCCAACCTGAACCCCTTCACGTGATCTTTCTTGCCGGCCAGCCGAGCCACGGTTACGGCGCACACGAACACTACGCCGGCTGTGCCCTGCTCGCCCGGCGGTTGACCGAGGCAATGCCGCACATCACGACCGACATTTACAAACACGAATGGCCCGACGATGAAAGGGTCTTCGACGACTGCCATGCAATTGTGATGTACTGCGATGGGGGCGACGGGCATCCGGTCAACCAGCACCTGGCGAAGATCGAACGGCAGGCAAAACGCGGCGTCGGAATCGTCTGCCTGCACTACGGCGTCGAAGTCCCCAAGGGCGAATCCGGGGACCGCTTTCTCGACTGGATCGGGGGATACTTTGAAGCGGACTGGTCGGTCAATCCACACTGGGTCGCCCGCTTTGAAGCCTTCCCCGACCACCCTGTCAGCCGCGGTGTGAAACCGTTCGCCATCGAGGACGAGTGGTATTACCACATGCGTTTCCGCGAAGGGATGGAAGGCGTCACGCCGATCCTGACCGCGCTCCCGGACGAGTCGACGCTCGCCCACCCCGACGGCCCACACAGCGGCAATCCATACGTCCGCCAAGCCGTCGCCAATGGTGAACCTCAGCATGTCGCCTGGGTCTGCGAGCGGCCCGGCGGCGGCCGCGGGTTCGGCTTCACCGGCGGCCACGACCACTGGAACTGGGGTCACGAAGACTTCCGCCGCGTCGTCCTCAACGCCATCGTCTGGACGGCCGGCGGCGAAGTCCCCGAACAGGGCGTCGGCAGCCTTCAGCCATCCACGCTGGAGGAACTTAAGGAAAACCAGGATTACGAAATCCCCGTCGACTACGACTGGGAGCGAGCCAAGGGGCGGATTTTGCCGCCTGTGGGCGACAACCGGCCGTAGCGCTTAGGTTTACCCACATTTTTTCGTTCG
>JANOFL010000046.1:0-21472 GCA_031405895.1 Planctomycetota bacterium | reverse complement strand
GGGAGGGAGCCGGAAAGCAGATTAGTGGGCACCGCATCTTCGGGACTAATGTGGGCCGAATTCGGATGGCCGCCGGCACTCAATCGCTCTTCGCTGGCATCGCCCCCACCAGTGGCTGTACGTTCTCCCGGATCCAGATGTTGCGGAACCGCATCGGGTTGCCGTGGTCCTGGATCGAAATTGGCTGTTTTTCGGCGTGGGCGGAATAGGACGGGGCCTGGTCCCAGTAGGTGCCGCCGGCCAGCTGGAAGTGATTGTGGACCAGGATGCCGTTGTGGACGACCGTGACAAAGGCCGGGCTGGTGAGCTTGCCGTCGCCATCGAACCGCGGAGCAGTGAAAAAGATGTCGTAGGTCTGCCATTCGCCCGGACCGCGGCAGGCGTTGACCGTGGGTGGCTGCTGTTTGTAGACCGCGGCGCACTGGCCGTCGAAGTAGGTGGTGTTCTGGAACGAGTCGAGCACCTGGACTTCGTAGCGGTCCATCAGGTAGATCCCGCTGTTGCCGCGGCCCTGCCCTTCACCCTTGACTTCGGCCGGTGTCGCAAACTCGACATGTAGCTGGCAGTCGCCAAAAGACTGGCGGGTTTTCAGGCCACCGCCGGAGACTTCGGCATAGCCGTTCTCAAGCTTCCAGTTGGCCGGCTGCTCGAACGCATCGAGGTTCGTTCCGTCCAGGAGCACGATCGCGTCCGACGGCGGCCCGCCCGCTTCGCCCGGCGTCACCAGCGGCGGCTCGGGCCAGACAATCCCGCTTTTGAACTCGTCGCGTGGAACCACCAGCCAAGAGGCCGCCAGGATGGGGACAATCGCGATCAGGGATGTAATCAAGGGGTTGGACCAGCGGCAGCACATGCAGAAACTCCGGTTTTGGGACGCGGCAGTCATTCCAGCCCGCCGGGCGGGCCTGATTCCGTGCATTCTATTCTCTGCGACGGGCTCTGGGGCGAGTCCCGGCGCGCCGGGATCAGCCCTCCGTGTTGTGAACCTGACACGGAGGGCTGACGCCCTGCCGCTCGCTGACACCATCACACCGTTTCAAAACGGACTTCGCAGTCCGGCAACGAGTCGAGAAAGGTCCGGCCATACGGTTTTGACTTGATCCGCGGATCGAGGACGACGACGATCCCGCGGTCGGTGGTCGAGCGGATCAGGCGGCCAAAGCCCTGTTTGAACTTGATCACGGCCTCGGGCAGCTGATAGTCGCGGAAGGGGTTGCCGCCAGCTGCGCGGATCGCCTCCAGCCGGGCCTCCAGCAGCGGGTGATCGGGGACCGAAAACGGCAGCCGCGTGATGATTACGTTCTGCAAGGCGTCGCCCTTCACATCGACCCCCTGCCAGAAGCTGTCGGTGCCGAAAAGCACGCTCCGCGGCTGGTTGCGGAACGTCTCGATCAGCTGCGTGCGCGATGTGCCTTCTCCCTGGCTGAGCAGCGGCATCTTCTCCGCCGCCAGCCAGTGTGCAAGATCGCGAGCGGTCTGGTTGAGCATTTCAAAGCTCGTGAACAGCACGAAGGCGTGCCCGTCGGTCTGATTGAGGTAACGTTTGATCGCATCGGCGGCCTGTTGCTGGTGCAGCTGTTTGTCGGTGGATGGATCGGCGAGGTTGGTCACGCAAATCAGCCGGCACTGGCGGCGGAAGTCGAACGGGCTGCCGAGCTGAATCGCTCGCGGTCCGGTCAGCCCGACACGGCCGCAGAAGAAATCGAACGAACGCTGCTTGCCCGTGGCGAGGGTCGCGCTGGTCAGCACGCAGCAGCCCGTTTTCTGGAACAGATGCTCGCGGAGGTGCGGGCCGACGTCGATGGGGGCGGCGGCGAGCGTGACGTTGGTGCCGCGGCGATTCTGGTTTCGCTCGATCCACCAGACGAAGCCCTCGGCCGACTGCTTCCGCCAGTCGTCGATCGTGGCTGACAGCGATGTCAGCCGGTCGGCGGCGGCGGTCAGCTCCTGGCGTTCGCCCGGTTCAGTGATCTTCAGGGCGTGGCCGCGCAGTTCCCGGGACAATGCGTTGAGGTCGGCGGTCAGCGGATCGTGGACAATGCCCGGCTCGCGAACCCGCAGCGTCCTGGCCTGACCGACGTTCTGCCGCGCGATCCAGGCCTCGACATCGTCAAACAGCTCGTCGGCCCTGAATCCGGCCGCGATTACGGGCTGGACCAGCCGGTCGAGCTGCAACCGCGTGAGCAGCCCCTTCATCGTCCGTTCGTTGAAAAGCCGATGGAGTGCGTAGCGAACCTGGCTGCGCGAAACCGAATTGCCGAGGTGGTCGCTGGCGGCCGCTTCGACCGTGTGGGCCTCGTCGAGTATCACGGCGTCGTAGTCGGGCAGGATGCTGACGTTGAGCCGGCGGAGGGCAAGATCGGTGAAGAAGAGGGCGTGGTTGACGACGATCAGGTCGGCGTGAATCAGCCGGCGGCGGGCCGCGAAATAGAAACACTGTTTGTAAGTTGGGCAGGCTCGCCCAAGGCAGTTGTTGCCATCGCTCTGGACTTCGTCCCAGACGCCGGGTGCCGGTCGAAAGCCGAGATCGGCCAGCGAGCCGTCGCCGGTCTTGCCGCTCCAGGCGTGGACCTTGCGGAGCTGTTCGATTTCCTCGTCGTCACTGAAAACAGAACCTTGCCGCTTGACCGCGCCCTGGAGCCGGCGGAGGCTGATGTAGTTCCCGCGGCCCTTGGCGAGCACGGCCGAGAACTCCACGGGGAGAACGCTGTTGAGCAGCGGGATGTCTTTCGTGATCAGCTGTTCCTGCAGGCTGATCGTATGGGTTGAAATGACGACGCGGCGTTTGCGCTGGGCCGGGCCGGCGGGAGAGTCGTCGGCGTCATCGCCGGCTACTTCGCCTGTCCGCGCCCCCTGGTCGGCGACCATCGCGAGGATCGCGGGCACCAGATAAGCGAAGCTTTTGCCAACGCCGGTCCCGGCTTCCACGACCAGATGCTTCCGGTCGGCCATCGCCCGCGCGACCTGTTCGGCCATCTCCAGCTGTTGGGGCCGGTGTTCCCATCCTGCCAGCCGCCGTGCCACCAGCCCGTCATTCGCGAGGACATCGGCGATGGAGAGCATTTGCAGTCGGTCAAGAGTGGGATAGGCTTCCAGCCTGTCAGTCAGCGCCCTTCGGCCCGCCAGGGCCTCGTCAACGCCGTGTTTTACGGTGACCTTGGTGAACCGGCGCGCTAGCGTCCGGGCTCTTTGAAGAGCCCGCGGCTAGCGCCGTCGGCTCACCCTCGAACCCGCCTGTAAGACAAAACTGAGGCTGCCTCAGGGCCATTCTCGCCTTTTCCCACGGGTTTGGGGACTGGACAGCCAGCCTCCTTCCTCGCAGCCACTGTCGGCTCCGGAGTTTTGAATCTGCCGGATTTTGTGCCAAGATAAGGGCATTCGGACCGAACCCGGCCCAGTGATGGTTCCATCCGGAAGCCATCCGGCGTCCATTTCTCCAGCCCAACAGCAGCCAGCGGAGTTTCAACCCATGGACGAAGAAGTGATTGCCATCGTCGCAATCAGCCTGATTTTTGGCGCGCCTTGCGTGGTGCTGATCCTGACGCGGCTGTTCAGGATGATCGAGAACACGGCCCGCGGGCATCAGGAAACGGTGCTGCGGATGAAGATGATCGACCGCGGCTACAGTGCCAGCGAGATCGAGCGGGTCTGCAAGCTGCCGCTCGACGAACGGAAGAGGACAGCTGAATCGGCTGAATGGGTCCCGGTCGCGCCAGCCAAGCCGGCCAAGGTCTAGCCGGGGGATGCTCGGGGTGAGGCCGCGGACCAACGCAGGCTCGCCCGGCTGGGCCGGGGTCTGACCCGTTTGAGTCAAGCCTGTCCGGTCGAGGTGACGGGAAGGCGGAGCCTTGGGTCAGTGCGTGACGAGGCGGGAGCCCCGTCACGAGCAGAAATCTCACATCTCAAATCTCAGAGCAGGTCTTCGAGCGATTTCCAGTTCACGTCGTTGCGGCTCTGCAGGCGCCGGGCCAGTTCGACACAGTCGGTGCGGGTTTGCAGCAAGCGGTAGGCGACCTCCGCCAGCGAGACGTCGTCGGTCTCGAGCGCGATCACAAGATCGCCGGTCGTGGCCGGGATGACCGCCCCATGGACTCCGGCTGTGGCGAAGATCTCTTCCGGGACGCGGGTCGAGACCGAGTTGGCAGGAATGGCCACGAGCATTCGGGAGTTGCCCCCGCAGTCGTCGAGCATCGGTTTGGCGCGCGCGAGGACCGACGCGACCTCGTTTTCCGTGCCCTGATTTCGCGCTTCGAGGCAGGTCGCCAGAGCCTCGTCCAGCTCGAGTGATTTGCCGACCGCGGAAAGCTCGGCGCTGGCGGCCTGTTCCGCCGCGCGGGCGAGATGCCGGCGGATCGAGCCGGAGCCCTGATAAAGGCTCCAGAAGCTCCCGGTCGGCTGAACCAGTTCCAGCCAGATACGGTGCTCCATCCGGTCGAGCATGACTTCGGACCGCGCCAGCAAAGCGCCGGCGAGGACCCGCTGCAGGCCATTGAAACGGGCGAGCGCCGTCCGGTCGCTCAACCCGCGAAGTGGCGACTGGAGGGCGGCGACCGTTTCGCTGTCCATCCGCGCCACATCAGTCTTGAGAGAACCGAGCCGGCGGACGATGGCGAGCAGTACCTCGCAGACGCAGCGCTGGACGAATGCGTCGCGGCGATTGGTCAGCAGGCTGCTGGCGATCATGCGGGCGCTGGATTCGTCGGCGGGCGAATGTTTGGTCCGGTGCCGCAACGACTGGAGCATCGTCTGCAGTTTTGTCTGGATGCCATTTTTTTCCACGATGGTCGCGGAGAGCCGCGAGCGGTCCTGTTCAACCGCCGCGAGGGCGGCGTCCAGTTGCTGGCGGGTCTGGCCCAGCGAGAGTCGCTGCTGGGAGAACAGTTCGACAATCGCCCGTTCGGCGAGCTGGCAGAGCTGCTTGCCGCGTGCCGTCAGGGCGTCGGCCACGTCGTCATGCAGGGACTGGAGCGGCGCTTTTCCGTCGCGCGGAAGTTCGCCATAAAGTTCGTCGACCAGCGCAACGGCTTCGTCGGCGCTCCGTTCCGGTGAAGCTGGAACGAAGGCCCACTGCTTCAGCAGCTGTTCCGCATCGGCGAGCCGCGCCGCAGGCAGCACCCGGTCAATGTCGGCCTGAACGCCCGCGAGCAACTCGTCGCAGGCGGTTGCGCAGGCGAACGAGTCGAGCAGCGGAGTCCGGAGCGGCAGGTCAGGCCGCGGGGCGGTCCAGCGGTCAAGCAGCCGGTTTCGCAGCAGTTCGGTCAGCAGGTCGTGACAGGCCTGTTCGCCGGGACCGACGCGGGCCACGCCGAATGAGCGGAGGGCAAAATGTTCGATCTCGGATTCCAGTGCGCGGCAACTGTCAAAGAACGGCGCGGCGCGGGTAAAGACATTCAGGAACAGATACTCGGCAGTGTTGTCGATACTCCGTTTCAGTTCCTCTTCCGGCTGTTCCGTGCCGAGACTCAGGAAATACGGATAGTCAAAGGGCGGATCTTCGTTGAGCGGCGGAATGCCGCACGATTCCTCGCCGGGATAGCCCTGCTGCACGCAGTGCCGCAACTCGGTCAGAAAGGCGAATGTGTTGGCGACCGAAATGCCCGAGTCGGCCTGCTGCTGCCTCGTCCCGTGCAGGAACAGGCCATGCAGGCTGGCTGTGCGCAGCGAATGTTCTTCCAGCAGCAGGCGGATCGTGTACGCCAGGTCGAGCAGCGTGCCGCTGGCGACACCGCCGCTGATGGCCCCGATCAGGAAGACCCGGGCTCGTTGTGGCAGGGCTTCAACTCCCAGCCGGTCGGCGGTCAGGACGGTCACTTCGGGAGGCGCGATGGCACCGATCACCGACTGAAGCTGCTCGATCACGGCGGGAAAATTGTCGATCAGGGCGAGCCGGCCCAGCGGGCGCAGGCCCTCGGTCTGGAGTGTCCTCGGCACGTTGTAGATCCAGCGCCGGTTGAGCCAGTTCTTGTGGCGGTCACTGCGGTTCCGGTATTCCTCCGGCCGCCGCAGCGGCAACGAGAGCGTCTCGCCAGCCTCGAGGGGCGCCAGCTCCCCCGTGCAGGTTGTCGCATCGGTCAGGCTGATCCGGTCGGTATCCACGCAAAGCAGCCGGATTGCGCCCAGCTCGTGGAGCGGTCCCAGCCGGTCGCCGGCCATCCGTTTCAGCCGCTGGACGATCCGCGTGCCCAGCCGGCCGATGCCAACAATCAGCGTCGGACCAATGCCGTGGCAGGCGTTCCGCAGGGTGGGCGGCTCGGCAAGCTGAAGCTTGCGCGCCTCACTGTGCATGTCCGCCGTGTTAAACATGCACGTCGCGCTGGAAGGTGTTGTCGCGTCCTGCTTGAAGGGACGACGGACTGCCGAGTCGTGTCCGGTCCGGGACGGAATCTGGCTGCGTTTCTGCTTGCGGCTGATCAGGCGCTGGTCGGCCAGCTCGTCGATCATCACACGGCAGCTGGGGAAACGCAGTTCGGGCTTCTTGGACAGGGCCCGGGCGATCGTTGCGCGGTCATTCTTCGGCAGCGACGACAGGTCCGGCTGCGCATGCATGTGCTGGGCGGCGAGCTGGGCCAGCGTGCTGCCGCTGAACGGCCGCCTGCCGGTCAGCATCTCCTGAAACACGATTGCCAGCGCGTACTGGTCGCTCTGCATGCTCGGCCGGCCGTCGAACAGCTCCGGCGCGGCGAACTGCGGAGTCAAGCCACCCATCAGCGACTGGGTGTTGTCGCGGAGGTCCTTGACCAGGCCGAAGTCGGCCAGTTTCGCGTGCTTGCCGACCAGCAGCAGGTTCTCGGGTTTGACGTCGAGGTGCTGGAGCTTGTGTTCGCTGGAGAGAAAGTCGAGTGCGTCGGCAGCCTGGCGAAGGTACTCCAGCAGCTCCTCGCGCGGGATGCCCGCCTGTCCCGAACTGACGTAGCTGTCGAAGACTTCGCCGAGCGAACGGTCGGCCAGCTCGGTGATCACGATCAGCTGGTTGTCGACGACTTCGATCCGCTCGAGCGAGAGGAGGAAGGGGTGCCGGAGCTGCTTGATCCGGTCCAGTGACTTGAGTTCGTCTTGCGCCCGTCGCTCGTCGTGATAGCCATAGAGAATCTTGACGGCCTTCTGCAGCCCACCCGGCGCTTCCGCTGCCCAGACTTCACCAAAGCCGCCGGCCCCGATCCGTTTCAGGATCCGGTAGCCGAGGATCACGTCCGATTTGAGTCCGGTGGAACTGGCCACGGGCGATGTCTCCGCAAGGCAGGATGGCGGACAGAACAGGCCTGTCCAAGCCTCCGGAAAAATAGGTCGCTCCGGGCGACCAGCCGACTGAACTGGATTGGGCGGCCGCGATTGCCGGTCGGAACAGGCGTTACAGCCGTTGCCTTTTCCTTAACCGGCCCCGGCGCGGGAACAGCCGGCCAATGCCGCTTGCTTTGGTCTTCAAAGCAGCAGGCAGATGGAAGGTGTCTGCTGCCATCAAAGCAAGTCCCATGGGGCGGGCGGCCACTCCGGTCAGCTGCCGGCGGCCTCGCTCTTGCCGTCGCGGAGGACCGATGTGAAGTAGCTGCGAATTACCCGGTCGAAATACTCGGGACGGGCTTCCAGCGGCAGCTCGTGGTAGGCGCACCAGTTCCGGATCTGCGTCAACAGGTCGCGCGGATGGCAGCGCCGCATGGCCCGCCCCGGACCGCGATAATGCGTCGCGACCAGCCAGTTGACTGTTTCCACGCTGTAATCGAAGCCCAGCTGGCCGCTGTAAATCTCAAACAGCCGGTGGAATTCTTTTTCGTCCGGATCGTCGACTTCGATCTTGTAGGGGATCCGGCGAAGAAAAGCCTCGTCGACCAGGTCGGCCGGTTCAAGGTTGGTGGAAAAGATGATCAGCTGCTCGAACGGGATCTGGATTTTCTTGCCCGTCGAGAGCGTCAGGAAGTCGATCCGGCTTTCCAGCGGCACGATCCAGCGATTGAGCAGCTCGCGCGGCTCGATTCGCTGGCGGCCAAAGTCGTCGATCAACAGGCACCCGCAGTTGCTTTTCATCTGCAGCGGGGCTTCGCTGGTGTTGCTGTTCGGATCGAACCGCAGTTCAAGGGCCTCCATCGTCAGTTCGCCACCGACCATGACCGTCGGACGCCTGACTTTCAGCCAGCGGCGGTCGTGGCTGACGAGGCCGAGACCCTGTTCGTGGTCGTCCTCGACGATTCTGTGGTAGGCCGCGTCGAAGAGCTTGATGATCTGGCCGTCTTCGTAAATCGTCTGGGGGATCCAGATTTCCTGGCCGAAACACTGGGTGATCCGCCGGGCCAGCGTCGACTTGCCGTTGCCCGGCTCGCCATACAGGAACAGGCCGGCCCCGGAGTTGATCGCCGGGCCGAGGCTGTCAAACATCGATTCATTGACGCTGATGTCCTCGAAGGCCCGCTTGAGTTCGCTGGCGCGGGGACTTTCGGCCCTGATCGTCTGGGCCTCCGCGCTGATCACGTAGTCCATCAGCGGGACCGGGGCGGCACCGACGTAGGAGCAGGTTTTCAGGAATGTCTGGGCCCGCTCGCGACCGGTCTCGGTCAGCATGTAGTAGTAGTCGTTCAGCGGCGCGGCACCCTTGTGCACAATGATCTGCCGGCCGCGCAGATTCTGGTAAAGCTCCTCGAGGATGGGGAACGGCAAGCAGAGATCATTGGCCAGCTGGCGGCCCGTGCTCTGGCCGACCACGGCCAGCCGCTTCATGACCAGGCCCTCGATCAGGCTGACCGGCAGGCCCGTGTCGCCCAGCGAGGTTGGCTCCGATGGGCGATAGGTCTCGTCCGAGAGAATCGCGGCCAGCAAGCTGGCCCCCAGACTGACATTCTCGGTTTGCATGGTGGGCGTTTCCGTGGAAAAAGCGGAACAGTCGCGCGGACCGCGACCTTGCCGCAAATCTAGGACCGCGCAGCCGCTTTCAGCCGGCCGGCTGCAACGATTCCGAAAAGTCCCTGTCACCCGCCTTCCTGACCCGAACAGTCCGCCTGACCGCGACCCGCGGCACAAGCCCATCTCCCGGATCATCCGGAAATCTTTGTCGCCCCGGCTGGGGCGGGTGCGACCCACAAGCTAGATGCTTGGACGGAGTTGCGCCGCCCGGAACCGGGTCGCTGCCTCCTGAAGTTTGTCTGTGACACTTGCCCGCCGACCGTACACCCCTGCCGGACCAAGACCGTGCGAAGTTTTTCCCCTTCCGATCTCTCCCGACAGGCCACCGGCCAGTGGCATCTGTCAGGACAGGTCGCCGATCACGAGCCGGTCCGCCAGTTCCCGGTCTTTGGCGGGGTCTTTACCATCGGCCGCAAACCTGGCTCGACCCTCTGCCTTCCCCTTGCCTGCGTCTCCGGCAACCATGCCGAGTTTGAAGTCCGGGAAGGGCGGCTGATCATCCGCGACCTCGGCAGCACCAACGGCACCTTCATCAACGGTGGCCGGCTGAATGGCGAACGCGAAGTCGTCGACGGCGACCTCGTCCAGTTCGCCTCGCTCGTCTTCCGGGTCGGCAAAAGCAGCCATCAGTCCGAGGGCCAGACCATCCAGGAGGCGACCGCCGACCGGGCCCTCGCCATGATGCAGTTTGACCGGCTGATCAATGACGGCAACGTCTTTCCCTACTTCCAGCCCATCATCCGGCTCGACAACCTTGCCCGGATCGGCTTTGAGGTCCTTGGCCGCAGCCGGCTGTTCGGGCTCCAGTTGCCCAGCGAAATGTTCTACGCCGCCTCGCAGCTGGACCTCGAGGCCGAACTGAGCGAGGCTTTCCGGATGCGGGGGGTCGAAGTCGGCAAGCGGCTTGATCCATCCCACAACCTGTTCCTCAATACCCACCCCAAGGAACTGGGGCACCCCAACCTCTACAAATCCCTGCACGCCATCCGCCAAGCCGAAACCAGCCGGCCGATCACGCTCGAAATCCACGAGGCCGCCGCGACCGACCTGCCGATGATGCGCGAGCTCAGCGTCGTGCTGAAAGATCTCTCGATCCAGCTCGCCTTCGACGACTTCGGCGTCGGCCGGGCCCGCCTGGTCGAACTGGCCGAAGTCCGCCCGGACTACCTCAAATTCGACATGAAGCTGACCAAGAACATCGAGTCGGCGACCGCAAAACACCAGCAGGTCGTCGCCCTCTTCGCCCGGATGGTCAACGACCTCGGGATCGAAACGCTGGCCGAAGGCGTCGAGACCGAATCCTGCCACCAGGTGCTCGTCCAGATGGGCTTCAAGCTCGGCCAGGGCTACCACTACGGCCGGCCCAAGGCCATCTCCAAAATCCTCGGCGAAGAAGACACCGACAGCGCCGGCAAAACGCCGACCGAGTAGCGCGGCCGTCAGTTCCCGCCGCCGTACAGGATAGGTCAGGTTGGTTCTCGCCTTTGCTACCGGCCCCCTTTGGCCTTGACCCCGATCGCCTTGCAGACGGTTAACCAGACGCTGCCGCGTTTCCGGCCATCGCGCTTTGGATCCATTCCTGGCCTCCCGCGGGCCGCGTCGGTAAGCCTGGGCCGTTCATCCGACTTGTCGATTGCGC
Organism: Planctomycetota bacterium; assembly: GCA_031405895.1. GTDB lineage: Bacteria > Planctomycetota > Planctomycetia > Pirellulales > Pirellulaceae > BJ22. The sequence continues at coordinate 10,944 of JANOFL010000046.1, read as the reverse complement.
GACGGTGCGAAGGTCGTTGCCATGGCCTCCGGGATGGCTGGGTGGATATGCGTTCGTAACGGCTGCGCAACGCAAGTTGACTCCGGGATCCGTCACAGGGGATAACCAGTCATTACCCGGTATCTGATGTTCTGTCGGTCTCCGGGGGAGGCTCCGGAAAAAGGCGATTGTCCCGTTTTCGCAGCGGACATGCCAGCCTGCCATGCGGACGGCTATCAAAACCAGTTGAGCAAACCGATGAAGTTTGGCACTCCTCCCGGCAACGCCTTGCGCACTGCCCTCACGGGCAGTCTGCCGGTTTCGTGGGCCTTGACGCTGCTCTGCATCGCCTGCGTGTTCGGCAGACCGCCCGTCGGCAGGACGGCCGCGATCGGGAGAATGGCAAACCGGCCCGATGCCGATGCGCTCGCCTCGCAGGGCGATGAACCGGTCAGCCAGTTTGTACGCCGCATCCACGAGGACCGACGCGGTCACCTGTGGCTCGGCACTAACGGAGACGGAGTCGCGCGCTGGAATGGCGAGGCACTCGAGTACTTTTCACTTGCCGAAGGATTCAGTGGTGTCGCGGTTCGCGGGATCGCCGAAGATGCCGAAGGCAACATCTGGTTTGGCACTGAAGGCGGTTTGACGAAGTTCGACGGCACATCGTTTGTGAACTACAGCGAACGTGACGGACTGGCCAGCGACGACGTCTGGTGCCTCGCATTTGACCGTCGTGGCGAACTGTGGGTGGGCACGCTGCAGGGCGTTTCCCGGTTTGACGGGGTCAAATTCACGCCATTCGAGCTGCCAGATGCCGAGCCAGATCCCACGAACGGAGTGACCAGTGCGCGCATGGTTCGCAGCATCACGGAAGATCGGTCCGGTCGCCTGTGGTTCGGCACCAATGGCGGTGCCTGCGTCTTCGACGGCCATTCATTGCGCAACTACAGCGTGGCCGACGGACTGTCGGGCAACAACGTCAACAGCATTCTCGAGGACAAGAGCGGCCGCTTCTGGTTCGCGACCCACCATCAGGGTGTCTGTTATCTTGACGGAGAGACTTTTACCAGCGTCACTGAAGCGGAAGGCGTCGACGGCACCGAAGTGTGGGACCTCTTCATGGACCGCGACGGAGACATCTGGTTTCCAGTCGAGAACTCCGGCATCTACCGTTTCAACGGCAAGACGTTCCAGCGCTACGGCGAGTCCGAGGGACTGACGACCAACGCGGTTCAATGCACCTTTCAAGACCGCGAAGGGCGGCTGTGGTTCGGAGGCTACCGCGGCCTGTTCCGGCTCGAAGGCGAGGCCATTGTTGCCGTTACGCGCGTCGGACCGTGGTGATCGTTGTTTCAGTGAACGCGACGAGTCCTTCGGTGCCCCAGGGGAGCACCTCTGGCCGACGCTGATCCTCGGCACTCGTCCGGTCTTCGGGACCCGTGATTTCCATGCTTCATACCCTTCCCGCGCGATTCCCAAAGAGGCGGCCGGGTCACTTTCAGGGCCATCCATCGGCCCTTCAAAAAAAATGGGGCTGAGGCTATCATCAGGCTCCGGAATAACCGCGTGCCCGACCTGTTTTGCAGGCTCAGGGGCGATTGTTGCCTTTGTCAGGAGCCGCTGTCGTGGCCAAGTCGAAAAGAAAACTCGAAGTCGTGCACCTCGTTTGCGAAGAGACGGGGGACCGCAACTACACGCTTCGCCGCAAGACGGGGGGCGAGAAGCTGAAGCTGAAAAAGTTCTGCCCGCGGCTGCGGAAGCACACCGTCCACGTCGAGAAGAAGAAGTAGCCGGTTTGGGCTGCGACTCGCGGCCTGCGCGTTCCGGCCAAAAGGAGTTGGCACCAGTCGCTTGTCCCCAAACCGGGAAGAGAAGGGGTCAGACCCCAAATTGCTCCGATGACTGTGCAATTTGGCGTCCGACCCCGCCGGTTTTGGGACAGGCTCAAATCGCGGAGCCGCCATGGCGTTGCAATGGATTCTTCGCCCGCAGGACCACGAACAGGTCCGGCAGCTCTGTGAAGCGACCGGCCTCTCGCCCGTCGTGGCCCAAATTCTGGCAATGCGCGGCGTCACGCGGCCGGCCGAGGTCGAAGCCTTCTTTGATCTGCGAATGACCCGGCTGCATCCGCCGGCAGCGCTGCCGGGGATGGCCGATGCCGTCGCCACCTTGCGCACGGCGATCGCGGATGGCCAGAAAATCCTGGTCTACGGCGACTATGACTGTGACGGGATGACCGCTGCGGCGATCCTCTTCCGCGCTCTTAAGCTGCTCGGTGCCGATGTCAGTACCTTCATCCCCAGCCGGGTCGATGACGGCTACGGACTGAACGCCGACCAGATTCGCCGCCACGCGGCTCGCGGCGTCAAGCTGCTGGTCAGCGTCGACTGCGGCGTGGCGAGCGTCGAGGAGGTCCGCCTCGCCAACGACTTGGGCCTGACCGTTGTGGTGACCGACCATCACCAGGTGGGCGAATCGCTTCCACCGGCGGCCGCAATTGTTCATCCAGGCTTGCCACGAAGCGACTATCCGTTTCCACATCTGTGCGGGGCCGGTGTCGCGTTCAAGCTGGCGTGGGCACTGTTCCAGGCCGAGGCCGGCAGCGAGCGGCTGCCCGAGCCGATGAAAAATGCCCTCTTCTTCTCTCTGGCGCTGGCCGCGATCGGAACGGTGGCCGACGTCGTCCCGCTGACCGGAGAGAACCGGGTGATTGTCCACCACGGGCTCAAGTTGATGCGGGCCTTTGGCGGGATCGGGCTGAACCGGCTGCTGGATATCTCGAAAATCTCCGAACGCCGCGAGCCATCGAGCGAGGACATTGCCTTTTCCGTCGCCCCGCGGCTCAACGCGGCCGGCCGGCTTGGTTCGGCGCAACTGGGAACCGAACTGCTGGTCTGCGAGCGACCCGAGCGGGCCGCCGAACTGGTCGAGTACATCGACAACCTCAACCGCAGCCGGGGCAGCCTCGAGCGCTCGATCATGATCGAGGCGCGGAAACAGGTCGAAGCCGAATGTGACATCGAGCGCGATGCCGCGATCGTCGTCGCTGGTCAGGGCTGGAACCAGGGCGTGATCGGGATCGTGGCTGGCCGGCTGGCGGAGAAGTACCATCGGCCAGCGATCGTCTTTTCGCTCGATCCGGTTTCCGACGGCCCGGTCACCGGCTCGGCCCGCTCGGCGCTGGGCGTCAACCTGGTCGAAGCCCTCCAGCAATGCCGTGAACGGCTCGTCAAGTTCGGTGGCCATCCGCTCGCCGCCGGACTGACGATCCTCTCCAGCCAGATCGATCCGTTCCGCGAAGAGTTCAACGAAGCCGTCGCCGGGCTGCTGGGTGCCCAGTCGCGAACGGCGCGGCTGGAGATCGACGCCGAAGCGCTGTTCTGTCAGCTGACGGTCGACACCGTCCGGCAGCTGGAGCAACTGGCTCCCTTTGGGGCTGGCAATCCGCGGCCGGTGCTGTTCGCGTCCGGTCTGCAACTGGTGGGCGAGCCGAAAACGATGGGCAGCGATGGCCGGCACCTGGCCCTCAACATCCGCCAGGACACGACCCAGCTGCGTTGCGTGGCTTTTGGCAAAGCCGACTGGAGTGCCGATCTGGCGGGCAGCCCGGGACAGGGGATCGAGCTGGCATTCAAGCCGGTGATCAACGACTTCACCGGCATCCAGCGGGTCGAGCTGCAGCTGATTGACTGGCGGGCCGCGCGGATGGAGCAGGCGGCGAGCGCATGAGTCGCGGCGCTGGGGCTTTGCGGCGGGCGTGGCCCGACCACACGGATTGGGAAGCGGCACTGGGGGATCTTTTTACACGGCCCGAATGGGCGGCGCTCGAGTCGTTTGTCGCCGTTGAGCGGAAATCCGCAAACGTATATCCGGCCGGGGAGCATGTGTTTGCGGCATTCGCGCTCACCCCTCTGGCAAAGGTCCGCGTCGTGTTGCTGGGCCAGGACCCTTATCACGGCCCGGGCCAGGCGCATGGGTTGAGCTTCAGCGTTCGGGCGGGATGTCCGCCACCGCCATCGCTGCGCAACATCCTCGCGGAGGTCAAATCGTGCGGCTGGCAGCCGCCGGCAGGTGATCTGTCCAGGTGGGGCAGACAGGGCGTGTTGTTGCTCAATACGCTGTTGACGGTCCGTGAAGGCCAGCCGCTCAGTCATCGCGGCAAGGGTTGGGAATGGTTGACGGGCGAAGTCCTTCGCGTTGTGAGCCGGGACCCGGCCCCGAAAGTGTTTCTGCTCTGGGGCAATTCCGCCCGCGAACAAGCTTCGCTGGTCGGCCCATCGCATCTGGTCCTTGAAGCCGCCCATCCGTCGCCGCTCTCGGCCCGCCGGGGATTCCTCGGTTGCCGGCATTTCGAGCGGGCCAACCAGTTTTTGGAAGCCGCGGGGCGGGGCACGGTGGACTGGGGGCTGTGACGATTGAACGCTGTCCAGAAATCGGAAAATACCAGCCCGTAGCGCAAGCAAGGAACCGCATGGGGGCTGCTTTTCCCTTGCTCGCGCTGCGGGCTGGTAACGAATCGCAACTTCACAAGGCACACACCAACAGCAGTGGCCGGACAGACTTCCGATTCCCGGCGGCAGTCACGCGCCCAGGGGACAGGTGTTGCAAAGCTCCTGTCCGGCAGCAAAATAGAAACAGTTCCACCATTTACCGGGAGACAGGCAGATGTTCCGTGTTCGCTTCAGGTTGTCAATCGCAGTCCTGTTGGGCCTCTTGGCATTACCCAGTTCGCTGGATGGGCAGGAACCTCGCACCTGGACCGATTCCACCGGCAATTACTCGTTCGCCGCCGATCTGATTGGCTTCAATGATGCCACGGCCGTGTTCAAGAACGCGGTGGGGGAGCTGTTGGGAGTGCCGCTGGACCAGCTTTCGGAAGCCGACCGGGAGCACCTGAAAACGGATGAAGCCCTGGCGGCCAACCTCCCGGACGGCGAGCAGGTCTGGACGATGGCCGGCGGGTTCCAGTTTCGCGGTCATGTGGTCTCGCAGATCGAGCGCGAGATCGTCTTTCAGCGAAAGCGCGGCCGGATGTATGTGAATGACCGGGCGGTCGACAACCTCCCTGAGCCATATCAGAAGATGCTGCCGAAAGTGATCGGGCATTTTGAGAAAGTCGAACTGGAGGACACGCAGGCCCTGATGCACTGGATGGCAAACAAGGGTTCCCGGCCACGGACCTACCAGGTTGCGGGCGTGATGATGGCGGTGGAGAACGGCGACGAGTATGCGGTGCCGTACTTCCTTTTCAGTCAAGTCGACCGGGAGTTTCTGGAACGCCCGGCCGCGCCGCCTGTGGAATCAACCGCGGCGGCGGCTCCTTCGGCCGAGGAACTGGCCGCGGTCCGTGAACAACAGGCGCTCTTCCTCCAGGCCCGCGCGGCCGAGTATCAGCAGGACCGGATGGCCGACCGCCAGCTCAAGATGGTCGAACTGGGCCTGCTGGCGGTCAATGCCGGGATCACCGACGTCTGGGAAGTCACCATGTTGCCGCCGAATGGCAACTGGTACCTCGCACAGGCAGTCGCAGTTCCCGCCCGCAACAGTGCCGACGCCGGAGTGATCGCCGCCCAGCGCTATCCGGGCTACCAGGTCGGAGCCATTCGCCGGGTCAACCGATGAGGTCCTGGTGCTTTTTCAAGATTGGGTTTTTGGGTGGCCCTGGTGAACCGAAACGCGCTAGCGTCCGGGCTCCTCGAAGAGCCCGAGGCTAGCGCCTTCGGTTCACCCTGAATCCGGCCTGTGATGCGGCACTAAAAATCGACGTTGTACTTCGTCGACATGTCGCGGCGGGCCGTGTTCAGGTCATCGGTGACCGCGCGCATGATTTCGCGGGCCTTGTTTTCGGCTTCGCCCTTGCCCATGGCGTTCAGCGCATCGCGTTGATTCGTCCGGTTGTTGTTGTAACGGTAGGAACTGTAGTAGCCGTCGTAGTAGCCGTAATTGGCACCCGCGGTGGCCCGCAACTCCGCCTGTTTCTGACGCAGGTCAAGGTTGGTTTCGCGCAGGATCGTGGCCATCTCGCGCAGGCTGTCCGAAATTCCGACACCGGCATTGACCAGTTCCGGGTCGACGCCAAGGACGGAAAAACTGTCGATTTTGTTGGCGTAGTTTTCAAACCAGACGGCGTAGCTCTTGAGCGTCCGGTACTCGGGTTTTTTGGACGTCATCTCCTGCGCGTAGGTCTCGAGCGAATTGAAGTAGGTCTTCGTCCGGGCCCAGGCGGCCGAGCCGGCACCCGTGTCTTCGGCCATTTCCGGCAACATCGGCTGGCTGACCAGCGAGGTGATGGCGCGCAATCCGGCGATGGAGAGGGGGCCGGAGAAAACCAGCTCCTGACCATTGGCCTTGACGGTCCAGCCGGCAATGTCGTCGATCATCATGCCGCGATAGACCAGGATTTCGGTCAGCAAGGCCTTGCCCGACGCTTCGAGGTCCTTGCTGGCCGAAGCGAAGTCGGCCTTGATCGAGCCCGTGATCGATTCGCGGATGGTTACGCCAAGGGTGACACCGCGCAGTCCAGCCAGAACCGCGGCCACTTTGCCGGCATCGGCCGGGCTGACACTGGTCATGCTGGCCAGCCGTTCGTTGACCATGGCTGGCGTGAGCACATCGGCGAGGTCGATGGCGATGATCACGTCGGCGTTCTGGTCGGCAAACGAAACGGCCTGTTTCAGGTAGGGCGAGAGTGAGCTTGATCCGCCGCCACCGGCTTCGCGCAGCCAGCGGGCCACGGCCTGGCGGTTGGCCGGCTTCATCACGCCGACGGCTTCGGGTGAAAGTTCCACCAGCGTCGAATCGTTGGGCAACAGGACCGTGTTGTGGGTTCCAACCGGATCGACACTGGCTCCCGAGCGGTTGGCGATTTCATTCAGGTCGAACCGGTTCTTCGTCCGGGAGAAGACGGCAGCGGTCCAGAGGGTGTGCATGACTTCCAGGTCGACATGCGAGGCGATCAGCAGCCGGTCGACATCGGGCGAAATGATCGAGACGCCGGACTGGAAAGCGGCCCGGCTTTTTTCGGCGGCCCGTTCCTTGCGAGCCAGCGCGCTTTCAAAAATCCGTCCGCTGTTGACCAGCACAAGAAGATTGGTCTGGGCCGGTGCCCAGCGCGCGTCGTTCTCGAACTGGGCCTGCACAGTGGCGGGTGTCAGCGCGACGGCCAGCCCCGACAGCAGGCATCCTGCGAAAATCGCAAGGCCTGCGCGGATTTTGAAACTCGGCATGGGAATCACTTTCAGTTGACTGGATTGCAACGCACCCGAAACCGCCAATACGCCCGACAGTTCAGGACCAGGACGACAGGGTGTGAACGGGACTGTGCATTCTGGTCACACCGGAAATGCTTGACAAGCCGCGCCGGCAACTGACCGTCAGTTTGTCCGTTCAGGTGCTCGCAACTCGTGACTGGATTCTGTCGCGGACCATGGGCGGCAACTCGCCGGACTCCTGCCATTTCCGCGTTGGTTCAGGGGCGGCCGGCTGCTAAAGTACCGCCCCGCCGGCGGTCCAGCCCAACCCCGGCCACGCGACGAATGTCTGTGCCTGGCAGGCGAAATAAGCAGGCCGGCTACCCGCCTCCGATCCCGAACCGCCCCATGGCACAGGTTGAAACCACGCCGGCCCAACCGTCGCTGATGGCAGGCACGTTGACTCCCTGGGGCGGGCATGTCCGCTCTTGCGACAGGACGGCGACGGGCGCGGGGCTCGCCATCATTCTGCTGGTGGGCTGCGGACTGGTACGGATCGCAAGTTCCGGACCCAGCGCCTGGTGCGGGCTGGAGCAGTGGTTCGCCTGGGGACTGGAGTGCCTGATTGGCCCGAATCCGTTCTCGCTCCTGCCGCTCACCGTTGCGCTGCTCGCGGGATGGTGGTACCGGAGTGGGCAGGGCTGGCGGATCCCTGCTTCCACCTGGCCGGGAGTGCTGGCCGAATCCGCGGTGATCGGCCTGATCCTGACGATGCTGGTGCGCGCGGCCCGGCTGGTCTGGATCTGGCCGGACGCTTCGCCCTGGCAGGCAGCCGGCGGGTGGCTGGCCAGTGTCAACCTGTTTTCCGACGCGGCGGTCGTCATTTCTGCCGCGGTCCATGAAGAGGTGTACTTCCGGCTCCTGCTGCTCGGCGGCGCGATGGCTGTCGCCCGCCGCTGGAGACTGAAGGTCCGCCTGGCGGGCACCTGCCTGACGGCCGGTTGTGCTCTCCTGTTCGCGAGTTTGCACTTCCTGCCGCTGAATCCGGCCGGCCAGCCTTTTCACCCGGCCGATTTCGTCTGTCACTTTCTGCTCGCGGCCCTGCTGGGCACGCTTTTCCTGACCCGTGGCCTCGCGCTCGCGATCGGTGTTCACTGCGCTTACAACCTGATGTCGCTCTGCTGACGCAAGCGACCACCCGGTTGCACGGCGCGCCACCCCCACCCGCCCGAGCGCTCGCGGCGCTACCTTGCTCCGCGCGGGAAGTCAATTCCGTTGCCGGCAAAAAAACGAAGAACTTCGCGCATGGAATTCGCGCGGCGGTTCAAAAAATGGCTTCGTAGTTATTCCCGCCGCGCGGTATAATGCACTCGTCAGGCTGACGGGTGCGGGAATCTGGCCGCGGTTCAACGCAATGGCCGGCCCGACCTTCAGAAACCGGAACAGGTGAGTATGCATCGACCCGGTTGTTACATCGCCTCAACGCCCAGCCAGTCCGGGGACTGTCGTGCTGTTTGTTCGCCCCAGAATCGCCGAACTCGGCCTGCACCTGTTTCAGCGCTCGGTCCATCCCGAGCTGCTCGAAACGTGCGCCGTTCGACAGTTTGAGCGTGAACACTACGTCCTCCAGACGTCGATCACTACGGCCGGGCACGCGATCGTCTTCTACCTCGGCGACCTGCTGCTGACAGAAGTTTGTGCCGGCCTCGATCAGGACCTGCCGCAATTCGGGAGGCTGGTGACGCAGACCCTCGACGCGGGCCAGTGCGACGAGCGGCTGATCGGGGACCGGCTTCGCTGGTCAAGCCGGTTCCAGCTGGAAAACGTCGCCGCGACCGTATTTGTGACGATCCAGCAGCAGCTCGACGAGCAGGGCGAGTGCGAAGGGCTGGTCCACCGCTTCCGCCCCGGTTCAGCTTCGCGGGCCGCGGTCGGTGGTGTCAGTTACGTGAACTTTCAGGCCTTCGCCCGGCACGCGATCGTGCGGGCTTTTCATACCTTTCCCGACACGCTGATGGTCTGCAAGACCGAAAGCCGGTTCATGCTCGTGGACGGGAGATAGGCCGGCGAGCGGTCCCGGCGCGGCGGGATCAGCCCTCCGTGTCCCCACATTCCGCCGAAGTTGAATTACAGGCGGGCACGCGGGCTACGATGCTCCGGTCAAGACGCTTTCAGGAATCGGACTCTTCCGTGTTCACTGGCTGCGGCGCGAACCGGGCCCCGATCAGCACGGCAACTGGCAACACGGTCAAAAGCGTCAACGGCATCCAGCGGATGTCAGCGGGAGCCTTGGCCACGGTCTGAAGCATCGTGATAAACTCGGCGACCGCCAGAAAAACCGCGTGGGCCGTTCCGGCGAATCGCGCGAAGCGGGACACCGTCCAGCCGGCCAGCCCCGCGACCACGGCCGCCGTCGCGGTACAACACCAAAAAAGTGCCGGGGCAAGTTTGCCCGACGCTTCGGTCCGAAACTGTTCCGGCGACATGCCTGCCGTCGTCAGCCAAGCCCAGGCTTCGGGCCAGAAGAACCGCGAGAAGAACGCCATCGCGAGCAGAAACGCCAGGTAGATCGCGACAAACGCCGCCGCAATGAGCAGGAAACTCCGCACCAACTGGCCGGGTGGAAGTCGCTGGACGTCGTGCATCGCGAGGTGCGGGTGGCAGAGAGAGTTGGGCCGACCCGGATTGTAGGCGAGGAGCGAGAATTCTGCTGAAGGAACGACAGGGGCTGGAACTGGGCTGATAAAACGGCGAATTCCTGTGAGCCTGAGGCGCTAGCCGATTCTCTTGGGTGTGAGTTGATGGTTGAGCCAGCGTTCTCGGCTAGCGCCTCAGGCTCATTTTTATCAGCCAGGGCTGGAACTCTATCTGACGTCAGCGGCCAATCGGCGTGGCACCCGGATCGGAGGGGTTCGGTTGTAATTGAGCCACACTGCCGGCAGGAATCCGGGCCATGATCACCAGCGGGTTGAATTCCAGCAAAGCCGCGTCGGTCTCCATCAGCATCGCCAGGTGCTCGCCGTCCTCGTAGAACTGCAGCACCCGCCGCGAAGTCCGCTCGGTCTGGTCGGGGAGTCTTTCAGCCAGTTCCACCAGGGCCCTGTTTTCGCGCACTTCGACGAGTGTCCAGCGACCGACCGCCGGCTCGCGAAGGATTTTGCCGTCAGTGCCCGTGATTTCGAGTTCGGTCTCGAGCGAACCGTCGGGTTTGAATTCCATCGCCGCGACCAGACTCAGGAACAGGCTGGCTTTGGTGATCAATGAAGTCTTCGCCTCGCCTTCGGGCATTGCCTGCAACTGGGCGGCGAGCTTTTCTTCGTCGAGGTAGCCGACTCCGGCCCAGACACCGTCCAGCCGGAGGACCGGCGCAATCTGAGGTCCGGTCACGGCCGGCTGGCCAGCCGGTGCCGTTTGCTGCGCGGTCCCCGCAGTGTCGAACTGGATGGCCATCAGGGCCGCGACGGCCAGGGCACGGATGCGCATGACGATTCCCCAAGTCTGGTTGCTGGTGAACAGGCCGCGATTGCGAGCCGGACAATGCCAGGCTGAATGCGGTACGGCTTGCCGGGCTGAGCATCGCCGCGCGAACGGATTTCAGCGGCTGGTCTGGCCCTGCTGGCGGCGAAACACCAGCTTTATCGACAGCCCCGCCATGTTGGGCGGAGTCAATTTGATGGTGTCGGCATCGATCCACTGAACGGTCTGCTCAGTGGTTTGCTGACCCAAAGTACAGGCGATGACAGCACTTTGTTGCTGGCTGTCATAAGAGACC
>JANOFL010000043.1:0-15809 GCA_031405895.1 Planctomycetota bacterium | reverse complement strand
TCGAAGACTCGACCCACCCTGCTCCAGATTGATTTTTTGTTTCCCCTTCCGGTGCCCGACTACTGCAGGTGGATCATCATCTCGACATCACTCCCAGGCAGAAGCTGCCAGTGATTGCCGTCAATCTGGTTGTCGACTTCTGCCCAGACCTCGAACTCGTGGGCTGAGCCGACTTTTTCGAGCGCGACAAAGGTCACTTGGCCCTGGAGCTGGACCTGGCGGCCGCGGGCAAGTGTCGCGGCGACGGTGACAGGCTTGCCGGCGATTTCAGCGGGGTCGTGTTGGCGGCCATCGACCCGCCCCTTGACCCGCAGGCGGTCCATTCGTGCAACCCGCATCACCTTGTCACCCGCGCTGACCCACTCGCCGCGCTGGCGGAAGATTTCAAAGACCTGGCCCTTGACCGGGCTGATCAGGGAGTGCCGTTCAATGCTCTCCTGGGCCGCCTGGACGCGGACGGCTTCGGCTTTGGCGTCGATGCCGGCGATTCGCTGTTCGTTACGGGCAGTGGCGAGATCGAGATCGGCAATCTGCATGGTGGCCATCGCGCGACGGTATTCCTGTTCGCTCTTGCTGCCCTTGCTGTACAGCGTTCGGGTGCTGTCGTACTCGTCGGTGTACAACTGCAGCTTGCGGCTCTCGGTGTCGATTTTGGTGTTGTCTTTGGCCTTGCTGTCGGCGACTTCGTGTTTGAAGGTCGATTCCTCCAGCTGGCGGCGGGCGAGCTGGTCGTCGATCCGGGCGATCATCTGTTCAGGCTCAACAAGGTCCCCTTCCCGCACATCCACTGCAAGCAGCTGTCCGGCCTCGCGCGCAGGGACTTCGACGTCTTCGATCAGGTGCACGCCGCAGTTTCGCAACACGACGTTGCCCGACAGCGAGTCGGCGCCGGCTGGTTCGCCGACTTGAAGTGTCGAGTTCTGGCCCGCCTGTTCATTGCCCGGGGGCTGGAAGTTGCTGCCTGCCAGTGGGCGCGGGGACGGTTCGCCTTCCTGGCCGGAAAGGGCTGGCGAACCGAAAACGAAGGCGATGCAGACGAGTGCGAACGAACGGAACATGAAGCTTCTCCGGTGACCAGGGGCGCACGACCAACGCGGCAGCCCGACTCTTTGAATCGGCATTCTCGCGCTGGCGAATCCAAAAGGCCAGCGATGCGGGCATGAAGCTGAATGCTAGCAGACGCCAGGAGTGGAGCGAGGTTTACAGGGCAGATTGGGGCCAGTCGTTCCTGTTTCGGTAACGCCTGGGACGGTCGTCCGATTTTCGACGGGAGTGCGAAAAGGCGGGTAAAGAGCTGGTGCGTTGCACGCACCCTACCACCAGAACTGCCAGGTCGAGTGGACCGTTTCGATCAGTTCGCGGAAGAGGACGTAACCCAGCGGGCGCTGGCCGCATTCCAGCCGGCCCATGGCCCGCGTGCCGCTGCGGCGCAGGTCGTTGCCAAGGTCCGCGTTGTCGAACTCAACGAGGACGCGGGCCGTGTTGCCCTGGTCGTCGTGGACATCCAGCACCTTGTCGACGGAAACCAGACGACCGTGAAGCTGCAAACCGGGCCGCGAAGCCAGCGTGAATGAAACGGGGACGGGGTCCCGGCTGTTTTCCATCCGGGCGAGCAGGTGGCCGACGCGCTTTTCGGGAACAAAGAGTTCGACTTGCCAGGTCGTATCGGGCGCGACAATCGTCATCAGGTTCTGGCCGACTTCGACCGGCCGGCCGAGCAGATGCCGACGAAGCTGCCAGTTGGCGATCCGGCCTTCGATCGGGGCCGTCACTTGCAGGTCAGCGGCGCGGGCGCGAAGCAGTTTCAGTTCCTGCTCGAGGCTGTATTGGTTTTGCTGTTCGGCGGCGAGGTCGCCGGCGAGCTGGATTTTGTTTTTTGCGTCGTTTTCGACGCCATAGGCCCGATTGAGTTTCTGGAACTGTTCGCGTGAAACGGCGACGCGGCCTTCGGTGGTTTCGATCTCCTGCAGCAGTTCGTTGTTGACGAGCGTGGCAAGCACCGTCCCGGCGGCAACAACCATTTGCGGATCGGCCGGTGCGGTGACTTCGACCAGCGTACCCGCGACGCGGGCGTAGATTTCGCGCTGGCTTTCGGCAATCAGCTGGCCCTCGGCACCGAGCGTAAAGCGCCAGGGAGTGATCCAGAGCATGACCAGGGCCGCTGCCAGACAGGCGAGCACGGCAGCTGTTTTCGGCCAGCGGCTGGCGGAGAAGGGGCGGGCCATCCAGCCGAGTGTTTTCCACAACGGCATCAGGAAAATGCCATCGTGCTCGAGGGCATTGCCGAGCGCTACGCCGGCATGCTGGCCAACGACTGCGGCCCGTTCGCGAAAGGCGGGCGTCACGCGGCTGTTGCCGAGGCTTTCGAGGATCAGCGCGCCGACCACGATGGGCCGGGATCTGGCGGGTTTCACGCCAGCCCCGGCCAAACCGGATCCCGCCAGCTCATCGACCGGTTTCTGGTGGAGCGGCAACACAGCAACCATCCGCGACTGGGACCGGTCGACGTATTGCTGAAGCCGCTCTTCAATCTGGGGTGGCAGGCCAGCCGCGTCGCCTTCGTACCAGACCGGCTGGCCGGCCCGGAGGACTGCACTGGCCAGTCCAGCGAGGCGTTTGACCTGGTCGGCGCGCCGTTCAATTGAATCGAGGCCGCTCACCGCGCGGACTTCGACACCTGAGCCACGCCGGATGGCGACACTGACACGGTCACAGCCGAGCAGCCGGCGACCTTCGTTGGCGACGGTGAACGACGTCCGCCCGGGATCAAGCCCCTCGTGAATCCGACGTGCGAACTGCTCCAGATCGACCCAGGCCTGCTGTTCGCGGGTAAAACCGCGGAGGGCTTCGTTGCGGATGAAGTCGCTCGCTAGTTCGCTCATCTGCGTCAGAAAGCGCAGATAGCCGCGCTGAGTCGCAGGGCCGCCGCCGGGCCGCTGCAGGATTTCGACCAGTCCAGTCAGCCGGCCATCGACCACCAGCGGTCCAAACAGGAGCAGCAAGTCGGTCGGGTTGACCACGTCGGAGTCGTCGCCCGGACCCGAATGGGGCGGAACGATGGTCGCTTCGTTCCGTTCGGCAATCCGCTGCAACAGCTGGGCGTGCTGGCGGCGGGCCGCATCGTCCTGGGCCAGGGGAGTCTGCGCCAGGTTGATCTGGTACTTCAGTTCGAACGGCCGGTCGGGAGCGGAGCGAAGCCAAAGTGCTCCACCGACACTGGCGAGGGCACTCGTTGTGCGGACGAGGAAGCCTTCATAGAAGGCATCCGCCCCAACATCGGCCTTGGCCAGGTCGGCGATTTCCTGAATCAGGGATCGAATCTGGCTCCGGGTCTGATCCACCAGCTCCTGATCAACGGCTGCTTCCGTAGCCGGTCGGGACGTAAACCGTCGTGGCAAGGCGGTTTCGCCCGAGGATGTGCCACTGTCGGTGCGGATAGTGTCCTGGCTCATGGAGGCTGATTCAACGGCGACTTGACCACTGGCTTCGGCCGGGTCGTCGTCTTCGCGGCGAACATCCGGTGCCGATGGAACTTTCCCTGAATCAGCTGGGCGAGGCAAGCGCGGAATTGGAAGCCAGAACTTGGTGTTTGGCAGGAGGATGAAGCAGGAATCCAAAATTTGAGATTTGAGATTTGAGATCCCGAACCCGGGATTCCGATGCTTGTCAATTCTTTGAAACAGCGATTTTTTCACTGCATTGGCCCGTGAACCAACAACCGTTTGCCTGTTACGATGGCAGGCCACTCTTCCGTGCTGGCAAGTCCAGCTGGCAGGGCAAGGGGGTAACCAGTTGATCGGGAGCAGCGACAAGTTCAATGCGGGTCATTGTTGAAGCGGATGCCGGCAAGGCGGGAGAGATGGCGGCCGCGATCCTGGCCCGGGCCATCCGCATCAGGCCGTCCACGGTGCTGGGACTGGCCACAGGCTCCAGTCCGCTGGGCGTTTACCGCGAGCTGGTCCGGCTGCATCGCGAAGAGGGGCTGGATTTTTCAGCGGTCAGGACGTTTAACCTCGACGAGTATGTCGGCCTGGTTCCGACGCACCCGCAAAGCTACCGCTCGTTCATGGACGAGCATCTTTTCCGCCAGATCAACCTTCCGCCCCAGAACACGCATGTGCCCGACGGAAGAGCCCTCGACCTTGAACGGCAAGGCGAAATCTACGAGGACCTGATCGCACAGGCGGGCGGGATCGACATCCAGTTGCTGGGAGTCGGCGCCGACGGCCACATCGCGTTCAACGAGCCGGGTTCGTCGCTGGGCAGCCGGACGCGGGTCAAGACGCTGACCGGCCAGACCCTGCGCGACAACGCGCGGTTTTTTTCCAATCCGGCCGAAGTTCCCCGGATGGCGATCACAATGGGAGTCGGCACAATTCTCGACGCCAGGCAGTGTCTGCTGATCGCACTCGGCGAGCACAAGGCGGAGGCGATTCGGGCTACAATCGAAGGCCCGGTCACGTCCCAGATCACGGCTTCGGCGCTGCAGCTGCACCGCGATGTGATTGTGGTGCTGGACCAGGCGGCCGCCTCACGGCTCTATCGTCGCGAGTACTATGACGAAGTCGAGCGGATGCAGCGCGAGCTGGAAAGCCGCCGGCCATCAGCTGGTGGCGGGATCTGACCGGAAAGCTGGATGCGTTTTCCCGCGCGCAAACGGATGCGTTGGCCCCTGAAAGGTTTATGAGACAGATCGGCATACTGGAATCCGAACGGCACGCCCAGCAATTGCGGGCCTGGTTGCTGGCCGAAGGGGTTGATACCCACGTCGAGCCCCAGGGGAGCCAGTTCGAGGTCTGGATTCGCAGCGAAGACCAGCTGGCCAAAGCGCGAGACGAGTTCCAGCAGTTCGTCGCCAATCCGGAAGACCCGCGTTACGTTCAGGCCCGCAGCCGGGCTGGGGAGATCGAGCGCGAGCAGATTCGCCGCCAGCAGCAGTACCAGAAGAACCGGCAACGGCCTGGCACGGCGACCGCCGTCACGCGGACCACGCCGCTCACCGTTTTGCTGATCGCGGTTTGCGCCGTGGTCGCGCTGCTGACCAATTTTGGCGAGGATCGCGGCGAGACGATCAAATATCCGGCCTACCAGGCAATGGCCTTTACCTCGGTCAAGGGTCCGCCGGCCGAGGAACTGGTCAAGCTTTATGGCGAAGACAGCGACGCGCTGGCTTACCGGCTGGCCAGCATCCGGCGGGGCGAAGTCTGGCGGCTGGTCACGCCGATGTTCATCCACTTTGGCACGATCCACCTTGTCTTTAACATGATCTGGCTCTGGCAGCTGGGGCGGACGATCGAAATCCGCTACGGGACTTTCTGGCTCGGTGTGATCGTGCTGGTCACGGCGATCCTCAGCAACCTCGCCCAGGGATGTGTGCCAGGCCGGTTGGAAGGCTCACCGCCGGCCGCTTTCGGCGGGCAGCTCGTCTCGATGTTTGGCGGGATGTCGGGGGTGGTCTATGGCCTGTTCGGATTCATCTGGATCAAGGCGACGTTTGACCGTTCAAGCCGGATGTTCCTGCCCGCGCCGACCATCGTGATCATGGTGATCTGGCTGTTGCTTTGCATGACGCCCGCGGTCAGCTACCTGACGCCTTCCGGGCGTGTGGCCAACTGGGCCCACGGCGTCGGATTGGCCACGGGGATGCTCTGCGCGTGGCTCTCGATGCAGACGGTGCTGTGGCCAAAACGGCGTGAAGGGCCGGCCGGTTGATCTGGCGTCGCGGACCTCAGCGGTCGACACCCGCGCCGGGATCAACGGCTTGGGCACCCCGGTTGTCGATTCCCGTCGGAGCTGTGGCCGTGGACTCGCTGGCCTGGGACTTGTCGAGCAGAACCCGCTCCCAGCCAATCTGCGTCGTCGGCCGGATGAAAACGCCGAAGAAGTCCTTGAATCCGTCCAGCTGATTATTGACCTGGCGGTTGGAAAACTCGAAATGGTGACTGGACGGGTTGGTTGCCGCGTCGTAGTCGCGGCTGTAAATGTGAATTGACTTGGGCAGAAAGTCCTCGGCTGCGATGATGATCTCAACCCGCTGGTAGTTGGTCGCATCCTCACGACGTTTTGGCCATGCTTCGAGCCAGTATTCGTTTTCAACGCCCTGCGGAGTGGCGACTCGCAACCAGAAGCGGTCCATCAGGTCGGTCCGTTTGGCCCCGAACAGGAAGGGCAGGGGGCTCTGTGAAAGTGCTGCACCCTGCATTTCGGGCGGGATGCTGACCTCGTAGAGCCGCTTGTTGGCGAAATCGAACTCGTAAATTGCCTTGCCGTCGCACATCCATCGTTCTTTGGCCGTGTCGTCGGTAACCTGCCGGTACTCGGGTTCAGCTCCCGCATTGTCCTTCGTCCCGGCAAACTCCCACGTCTCATTGACATTGCTGTCGGCCTTGTCGGGCTCGCCGTACTGAATCTTTCCGCGTGCGATCCGGGCCGCGGCCAACCGGTTGTCAGCTGGATTCCGCCAGTTGCAGATCGACGTGTTGTAGTCCCACCTTTGGCAGTCGCAGGTCAGCCGCTTGATCGAACTGCTCGTCTGCTCCCAGTGGTCCAGCAGCTTGATCAGGTAGGCCTCGTGATCCGGAGCGAGCGGCAGAAAATCGGGCTGCACCGGCTCCCGTTGCAGCATGTGCTCGTACTGTTCGAGGCCAGCAGCTGAATCAGTCGCCGGAGCTGCCGGGTTCTGGTTGGCGGCGACTGGAACAGAATCTCGAAACCCGGCTCCCGCATTGGGTTGCTGTGCGGCTAGGGTCAGCACGGAGACGCTGCCGGTCACGACCAGACTGGCGGCAAGAAACAGGCGAGAAACGTGCGACATCGGCTTTCATCCCTGAAGTGCTGACGGTGGCTGGCCCGGTTGAGCCAACGACGGGAAGTTTAGCCGCCGCGCCGCCAATCCGACCAGACCGAATGCAGGACGCTAGCAGCCCGAACCCTGCGTTCCCAGTTCGGCGATCAGACGTTCCACAATCGCCTGCAGGCGTGGTGCCGCGAGGGCGGCGGCCTCGATCACTTCCTCGCCGCTGGTGACGCCCAGTTCGTCGGGAGATGCGACGTTGGAAATCACGGACATCGCCAGGACGCGCAGGCCGATGGCCGTGGCGACTGCGATCTCGGGCACTGTACTCATGCCAACTGCATCGGCCCCGATCCGGCGCAGCATCCGGTACTCGGCCCGGGTTTCGTAATTGGGGCCGAGCAACCCGGCGTAGACACCTTCATGCAGTGGAAAGCCCTCGCGCCGCGCCACGGCATGCGCACCCGCCGCAAGTTCCCGGTCGCAGGCATCGTCGCCGCGTCGCAACGGCCGGCTGAGCATCGTTGGGGACACCATCGCCGGACTGGAACGCAGCATGAAGTCGACAACACTTGAGATGACCATCATGTCACCGCGTTGCAAGTGCGGGCCGGTGCCCCCCGCTGCGTTGGTGAGGAAGACAATCTCCACGCCCAGCCGCTGCATCACTCGCAACGGCAACGTCGCCCGCTCGACGCTGTGACCTTCATAGAGATGAAACCGGCCCTGCATCGCCATCACCGGCTGGCCGGCGAGCAAGCCGCAGACGAGGCGGCCCTGGTGGCCCAGGGCGGTCGCGGAGGGAAGGCCAGGGACTTCTTGAAACGGCCAGGCGGCCTCGCATTTGACCCGCTCGGCGAGCAGCCCCGAACCTGTGCCCAGCACGATTCCAAACCGGGGTCGGCGGTTCCACTGGGCGGCCACCCAGGCTGCCGCGCCATCGGCGTCGGCGTCGAAATGGTCGGGGGTCAAGTTGCAGCCTCTCGGTTCGTCGCTCAAGCCGGAGCTTCTTCCGCCAGCACTCCCAACACCAGTTGCGTCAGCCGCGGCTCGGCCGATTTCGCGATCGCGACGATCTGGTGCGGATCGGCTGGCTTGAGCGAGTCGGGAAAGCACATGTCCGTCACCACTGAAAAGCCAACCACGCGCAAGCCGCAATGCACGGCCACGATGACTTCTGGCACGGTCGACATGCCCACGACATCGGCTCCGATCTGGCGCAGGAAGCGGTACTCAGCCCGCGTTTCGAGATTCGGCCCGGCGACGGCGACGAAGACGCCCCGATGGGCCACGATGTCGGCCTTGCGGGCCACTCGCAGCGCCCGCTCGATCAGCTCAAAACTGTAGGGCTGGCTCATGTCGGGAAACCGCGGACCGAGCCGGTCGTCGTTGATCCCGATCAGCGGATTGTCGCCGAGCAGGTTGATATGGTCGTCGATCAGCATGATGTCGCCAGAGCGATAGTAGGGATTCATCCCGCCGGCGGCGTTGGAGACGACGAGCAAACCGGCCCCGAGTGCCTTCATCACGCGAACCGGCAACGTGATGTCGCGCAGGGCATAGCCTTCGTAAAGATGATGCCGGCCCTCCATGACCATCACGGGCAGGCCGTTGAGCCGGCCGCAAACCAGCCGGCCGCGATGACTGAGCGCCGTCGAGCGGAGAAAATTCGGTATCTCGCCGTAGTCGATCGCGACGTCAACCTGGATCCGCTCGACCAAAGAACCGAGTCCCGTGCCGAGGATGATGCCGGCCCGCGGCTTTTCTTTCCAGTGCTGGCGAATGGCATCCGCTGAAGCCTGGACCTTGTCATGCAGTTCGAGCATCGGGTCGCGCCGTGGGATAGGCTTCCAGCCTGTCAGTCAGAATCACCGGAAGCTGCAGCAATGCTCCGGCTTGAAACAGGCCTTCAAGCGGTTCAAGGCTAAACGCCTATCCTGAAACCGGCAAGAGAGGGGGTCAGACCCCAAATTGCTCCGATGACTGTGCAATTTGGCTTCAGACCCCGCCGGTTTTGGAACCCGACCATCGCCAAGGGCCGGCGAGGTCGTCGCGATCCGCCGCGCGCAACAAAAATGGGGCGGAAACCGCCCCATCCCATCTGACATCCGTCATGCCTGATGGATTCAACCCCGGCGACGGCGGAAAACTCCCAGTCCCGCGACGAGCAGGCCGCTGACGACAAGACCTGCCGGTTCGGGAACCGCGTGGACCGCCAGCGCCGTGATGAAGTTTCCTGCTCCGATTTGCCCGAGAAGCGTTGCCTGCCCGGTCGCCAGGTTCAGCCGGTAGAAATTACTCTGTGAGCTGCCTTCGGGAATCAGCGCGGCGTAGGCGAAGCCCGTGGCACCCGAGATGTCGAAGCCGCCAATACCGTTGACGTTGATCCCCAGCCCGCCAACGGTTCCCAGTGTCCCGGCCGAATTGGCCTGGGTCACGAGAATATCGAGGTTGGTGTCGATGCCGTAGAGCTGGGTGCTGGTCGCGCCCGCGAAGCTGTTCGTGTAGCCGATGTGAACGACATTGGGATCGACGCCGAAATTCGTGTCAGCCGCCCCGAAAAACAGGTCGGTGGTCTGGGTGATCCCTGCCGTGTCCGGATGCACGACGTAGTTCCGGTTGACATCCGTATCGATGCGGCTGCGGTCGATCGTCGGATTGAAGTCGTAGCCGAACTGGCTGCCATTGAGCGGAATCGAGAACACCGCGCCGATCTGGGAGGCCACGCCTGTGATCCGGTTGATGTCGTACAGCCGGTTGCTGCTGCCAACGCCGAGCAGCGCACCGTTAGCGGGCCGGAAGTCGATCGCCAGAATCTGCTCGTTGAACTGCAAGCCGGTCAGGGCGACGCCCGAGGTCATGGCGGCTGGAGAGGTGGAGTTCCAGGACACCAGGAACTGGTTGCTCGTCACGCCGTAAACCTGCTCGGCTTGCGGGACCGCGATGGCCCAGCCCGCTGGCAACAGGCCCAGCAGAAGCGCGGACAGCGCCGTCAGGGATAGACGGCCGGGACGGCCGGGACTGCAGGACATTGGGATCACGTTCTGGCTCCACAACGGATAATGGACGAATGAAATGGCGCAAAGTGGTCCGACCAATTGATGGTCTGTCGTCCGGCGAACTTCCGCCGTCGGGCAGGAGGGCCGAACCCCGCTGTTGCAGATTGAATACGGGCGGCCCCGCCGGGCGTGACAGAAATTCTTGAAAAATGTCGCCGAGCCGTTAGACTGGTTGCCAACTGGTCCGGAGCAGCGCCCGCATCGGCAGCCTGTTGTCGCACCTCGTTCCTTCCGCGATTCGCGCCATGGCCACGGTCTCAGCCGACCTGAAGCACATCACGACCTTTTGGCAGCAGATCCTCGCTGCCCACGAAAACAGCCCGGATAGCGCGGTGGAAGCCCAGCGGCAGGTGCTGGAGCGTTATTGTGGGGCGGTCTTCCGTTATCTGTCCGGTGCCGTGGGCGATGTCCATGTGGCCGAGGACCTTGCCCAGGATTTCGCCGTCCGGTTCCTGCGGGGAGATTTCCGCAACGCTGACCCGGCCCGTGGCAAGTTCCGCGGCCTGTTGACGACGGTTTTGCGGAACCTCGTGATCGACCACCAGCGACGCAAGCGGGCCGCTGTGATTCCACTGGAGCACGAGCTTTCCGCCAACGAGCTCGCGCCCCCCGAACAGCTGGATGAGCAATTCGCGGAACAGTGGCGGCGCGAACTGTTGCAGCAGGCGTGGCGCGAACTGGAGCGGGCCGACAACGAGGGCCGCTCCTGTTTTTACCAGGTCCTCCGCAGCCGGGCCGATTTTCCCGAATGGAGTTCCGACCAGCTCGCCGGCCATCTTTCCGCGGAGTTGGGTGAAGAAGTCAACGCCGCATGGGTCCGGCAGAATCTGCGCCGCGCCAGGGTCCGCTTTGCCGAATTGTTGCGGCAGGAAGTCCGGACTTCCCTGGGCGATGTCGATCCGGACCGGGTCGAAGAAGAGTTGGCCGACCTGAAACTGGCCCGTTACTGCGAGCCTCTCGACTCGACTCGCCGGCCTCGTTGAGCGCGGTTGTGCCGCGCAGCGAGTTCCCGGCCACCGGACGGATTACTCCGGCTTGCTGCTAGACTGTCAGGCAGCGGCTTGTGGTCTGTCAATTCTGATTCTTGGGGTTGGACGAATTGAAGCCTGAAGCGCAAGCGAAGGATGGTACGCCGGTTGCTTCGCTTGCGCTTCAGGCTTCAACCCCCAAATCAAGTGTGGACAGAGCACTAGTCCGGCTCCGGAATTGAACAATGTTTTCTTGTTGTCAAGGAACCGGTCGTGCCCAGGTCCTCGCCACCGGTCGACGACAACAACTCCGGCGCAGGCCCGGACGGGAGTGATTCGCACTCGGAATGCGGAGTCGTTCCGACCTTTGTGCCGGAAGACGCCTGCCCCGGGAAGATCATCGGGCGATTGAAGTCGCGCTTTCAGGGCAACGATTTCCGCGGGCTGCCGGGCAAGGCGCTGGGCGATTACTGGCTGGTCCGCGAGCTGGGGCAGGGCAAGTCAGGACCCGTTTTTCAGGCGGAAGCGATCGATGGTTCGGGGCCGGTTGCCATCCGTCTGTTGCCCGGCGAACTGGCCGGCGATGCTGAAAAGCTGAAAATTCTGCGGCGGCGGATCGATGCGTTTTCAAGTGTGACTTGCCCCTTCGTGGCGAAGCTGCACGGCCTCCACGTGGCTGGCGGACAGCCTTTCCTGGTGGAGGAACTTTTTTCGGGCGAGTCGCTCGCCACTCTGCTGAAGCGGACTGGCTGCCTGAGTGAAGCATTGGGCCGCCCGGTCGCCCTGCAGCTGGCGCGGGGCCTGGAGGCGATCCATGCGGCGGGGCTGGTTCATGGTGACGTCCAGTCGGGAAACGTCCGCGTGACCACCAGCCGGCTCGACGCTTCAGGCTCCTCGATGCAGGTGAAGCTCGCTGGAATTGGGATGCATGATCTGCCTGCCGAACCAGGTGCGGACCGGGCGGCTTCTGGACAACAGTTTTCCAGGACCTCAGCGGCAACCGGACTGGAACCTGCTGCCGGAACACTTCGAGATGCGATGCGGGCCGATATCACGGCCCTCGGAGCAACCCTGGCGGCCATGTTCCTGGGACAGCCGGACAGCCACCAACAGGTTCCGGCGACCAGCAACTACCCGTCACGATTCGCCACCAGCGCGGCGCGCATGGTAACGCAAGCCGGATTGAGTCCTGCACTCGGCTACTTGATCGTCCGGGCCCTGGCGGGCGGCGACAACGGCTATCAGTCGGCCGCCGAAATCGCCAGCGATCTTGAGCAACAAGATCTTGCGGAGCGACAAGCCCCGGTTTCGCCGGAAAGGAACCCGTCGGACGGACTGTGGGTTCGCTGGTGGAACAGGTTGCAGCGAGCACTGGTTGCAGGCCGTCGTGGCACGAGCCGGAAGCGTTAGCGACGGGTGAAACAGCGTGGTGACCAGCATCCCGCCTGGTCATGGCCGTATTAATACCAGCCCGCAGCGCAAGCAAGGGAAAAGCAGCCCCAATGCGGGTCCTTGCTTGCGCTGCGGGCTGGTATTGGAAGCGGCTCGTGCCCGAGCCGCTACTGGCGGACGGGCGGAGAGCTGGCAGCGCTGGCTTCGCGACCGGCTGGAGTTGCGGGGATGGCCGGGAAGCGGACCGCTTCCAGCAACTGCTGGTCGGCATTGCCAAAAGCGGCGGCGGCTCCGTCTTCGGCCGTGAAAACGAGTGCAATGCAGCGGCCATCAGGATTGCTGAGGTGGTAATAGCGCCATTGCACGCCGAGGCCATCCTGTTGGCCGGCTACGGCGACCCGGATCGCAGTCAGGCCGGAGCGCGTGGTCACGACATCGCCGGCGACGATCCGGGCCTGCGATTCGGCGACCATTTTCGCGATCTCTTCCTTGAACTGCGTCAGTTGCAGTGGCCGGTCGGCTGGGCGCTTGGGCAAACGGAGGATGCTGCACTGGGCCAGCAGGTTGCCCTGCCGGATGTAGCGCAGGACCACGGCGTCGGGATCGGAAATAATCACGCGCCACTGGGGGTCGTAGACCATCTCGAACTGGCTGTCGGTGTTCCAGAGCAGCTTGAGCGGGAGCTGCTGGATGGAGGGTCGCGAAACCTGCCGGGCGGGAACGGCTGAGGCAGACTCCGGAGTCGCCGGACTGGTGCGAATGTCGAGCTTGACTTGTCCGGCAAAACCCGGGGCGATCTGGCTGACCTGGCGTTTCTCGTCGATCGTGATCCGGAGCGCCTGGACGGCCTCGGTTTTCCGGTCGATGACAGCCACACCGACGATCTGGAGGTCGGTCACGGCTGTTTCGATCTCGCCGCGGACGCTGCCCATCAAATAGATCTTGATCGTCGAGTCGGTGATTTCCTTGACGAGCAGATCGAGCCGGTTTTCGATCAGGTTGTCGATCGCGAGGAAAGCCCTTGCCGCGTCGTCCGCAACTTTCCAGCGGTCACCGGTCCGGACGGTTTCGCGGCTGAACAGCGCCGGGTAGGTCAGCGGATCACAGGGCAGCAGCAACAGGTCCTGTTCGGTCTGCCGGAGTACGCCACCGACGGACAGGTAGGTAACCGGACGGGCCAGCCGGTTCATCGTCAGCCGCGCGGCGATCTGGCGGTTGCCAGGAGCCAGCTGGTTTTCGGTCGATTGGCCATTGAGGGTGATCGTGGCCGCGGCGGTTTCATAGCGGCGGATCGCATCGTTTTGACCAGCCGGTGTCTGGTGGCATTTGAAGTTGGCAGCGACGGTGAGGGGAACTGCCTCATTGGCAGTTTCGTCTTCTTTACGGAGCTGGACGACGAGGTTGCCGCTGAAGTCGGCGCGGGTTGTGATCTGGCCGGCCAGTTCCGGACGGACGCGAAGGGCTGTCTTGCCGTCGGCCTTGTCGTCGCCGTGAAGCGGCTGGCTGGCGATTGCCAAACAAACGCACAAGCCGATCGCGACGTAATGTGAACAGTTGAACAGCGAACCAATCATGGGGATTCGAGGCCCGGCACCGCCTTCGACAACAGCGTACCAGGTGGAAAAAAGCCGTTGTGGGGTCGCCTTGGCCGCCATTGGGTCGTTCCTCGGGATAGGCTTGTTGGGACGCTTGGAACGCCATGGCAGGCGTTGCTCGAAAAGGTGGACGATTCGCGACCTTCTGTTTATCGGATTTTTTGTTGTCTCAATTTGATGCGGCTGTCGCAGGTTGGGATGCGTTTTGAGGCACTTGGCAAAGAAGGACGCAGGGTCAAGCCCTTCTTGAACGAATTATCCGGAATGCCAGATTTTTGCCGAACCTGGTACCGGATTTGCGGTTCTCTCACCAATGGCCCAAAAGACCTTCCGACGTGCCGCGTTGAGGACGGAAGCATTCAGGGCTGCGGTTTCGCCAACCAGAGCACCCGGGGTGCCGCAAATGGCGAGATGGCTCGGTTCCCCCCGAACTGACCATCTGCGGGTCGCGTAAAACAAGTGTCCATGTTGGACGGCGGCCGGATGAACCTCCTGCAAAGGAGGTGAATCAGGCCGTCAGGAACAGAAACTTCGGTGACCGGACAGGGGCCGGTCGCGGAAGTGTCGAGAGGAGCAGAGTCATGTCAGCCCATTTTCACAGCGAACAGTTGCGGGACCTATGCCAGCAGCAGGTCCGCTTTGCGCCGCGGGAAAAGCGTGCCGAGCAGGCGGACCGCGCCGAGGCGTTTCTGCGCGATGTCGTCGCCGGCCGGACCTACAGCTTTGACATGATCTGCTTCCGCGTGACCGGCTACCGCCCTGATTCGCGGGACGTGGCAACGGTCGAGGGCAACCGGCTGATCGCCGACCTGCTGACCCTGATCGAAGAGCTTTCGGACGCGGCCGATATTTCGGCTTCGGCTGCCGGGCAGGCCGTGTTTACGGTTGACGAGCTCAGCCGCCGGTTCAACGTTTCGACCAAGACCATTTCCCGCTGGCGGCAACAGGGTCTGGTCAGTCGCCGGTTCGTCTTTGAAAACGGCCGCAAGCGGGTCGGCTTCCTCGCCAGCAGCGTCGAGCATTTCACCAGCCACAACTCCGAGAAAATCCGCCGCGGCGAGCGGTTCAGCCAGCTGACCGACGCCGACCGGGCTCTCATCATCCAGCGTGCCCGGCGTCTGGCCGCGGCTGGTGGCTGCCCGTCCGAAGTCGCCCGCCGGATCGCCCGCAAGATGGACCGCAGCGTCGAGACCATCCGTTACACGATCCGCCAGTTCGACGACAAGTTCCCCGACCTGGCCGTCTTCCCTGACCAGTCCGGTCCGCTAAACCTTGAGATCAAGGAGCGGATGTACGCCGACTTCTTGAATGGCAAGTCCGCCGACGCGGTAGCAGCCCGCTATTGCCGCACGCGGACGACGGTCTACCGCGTCGTCAACGAGATGCGGGCCCGCGCGATTATGGAACTTCCTCTGGAGTACATGGACAGCGCCGAGTTTCATCGCAAGGCGGCTGACCGGAAGATTCTGGAAGCGGCTTTTCCGGAGAGTGAAACCGCCGCCCGCCGGGCCAAGGCTCCCGTGGGCCTGCCCCGTTACCTTGCGTCGCTGTACGAAGTCGCCCTGCTCAATCGCGAGCAGGAACAGTACCTGTTCCGCAAGTACAACTTCGTCAAGTTCAAGGCCTCCCGCATCCGCGCGGGCATTGACGTGGCGAGTGCCCGCTCAAGCGACATGGACGCGGTGGAAAAGCTCTATGCCGAGGCCGTCGCGGTCAAGAACCGGATCGTGCAGTCCAACCTGCGGCTGGTGGTTTCGATCGCCAAGCGTCATATCAGTGGCAACGGCGAAGACTTCTTCCAGCTGGTCAGCGACGGCAACGTCTCGCTGATCCGGGCCGCCGAGAAGTTCGACTACACCCGCGGCAACAAGTTTTCGACCTACGCCAGCTGGGCGATCATGAAGAACTATGCCCGGACGATTCCGGACGAGTTCCGCCAGCGCGACCGCTTCCGGCCGACCAGCGAGGAAATGTTCCTCGCCACGGCCGACAATCGCGCCGA
>JANOFL010000010.1:0-15836 GCA_031405895.1 Planctomycetota bacterium | reverse complement strand
CATCAAACAGGGGAAGAGCGTTTTTGCCATCGTCAACCAGGCAAACTGGCAAAGCCCGGCTGACTTCCGCCTTGGTGGAACAAGACTTCCAGTTTGCGGTACTAGCGCCTCAGGCTCACTTTTTATCAGCCCGGCCGCAGCCCGCTGGTTCCGGCTTTCGGCAACCAGTCGGCCATCGCGAACCATGTGCAAACACGTTTCAACCAGACACCATACCGAAGAATCCAGCAGGGAGGCACAGGGAGCCATGTGGATTGCTGGAAGACAGGCTGTCGCCCGGATTGTTGCTGACTGGTTTTCCTGAGCCTAGAATTCAGTCCGCGGGTCAACGGATGTTCCAGAAAACCGCTCTCCTCAACGCCCAGACAGGTTTCGCCGTGTTTCAACAGCCAATCCGGGGTTTGTCCACCGTCCTCGACCTTTCCGGGCTGCGTTGGCGTGCCGGGGCGGGAGTCGTCGCGTTGATCGGCTTGTTCCTGTTGCCCGCGATTGGCGAGGCCAGGCAGTCTCCGCCCGAATCCGCGGCCGAATCCACCCAGGAACCGGCCGGCGAAGCTGCGCCCGATGAATCCGCGACGCAAGAGAACAAGGTCGAGAACTTTCAGGACTTCCTCCGTGTCCGCCGGGACGGAAAGAAGAAGCCGGTCAGCATGGAAACGAGCGTCACGCGCTACATTGGCAAGAATGCTGGCGGCGACACCGTGACCGTGGACCTGATCGGCGTCGTGCATGTCGGCGAAAAGAACTACTACCAGCAGTTGAACGTGCTGTTTGAGTCCTACGAGGGCCTGCTCTACGAACTCGTTGCTCCGGAAGGGACGCGGATTCCGGCCGGAGGCCGCGATTCCGCCGATGCGCTCAACCCGGTGGCGGCCTTGCAGCTCGGGATGAAGTCGGTACTCGGCCTCGAGTTCCAGCTCGACTACATCGACTACGAGCGGGACAACTTCATCCACGCCGACATGACGCCGGAAGAGTTTTTCGAGAGCATGAAAAACAACGACGAGAGCCTGATGAAAATGGCTCTCAAGGCAGTTGGGGCCAGCATGGCAATGCAGCAGTCGGGCGGAACAACGGACACCGAGATGCTGATGGCCCTCTTCAGCCGGGATCGCGATGTTGCCCTGCGCCGCGTGATGGCGGAGCAGATGCAGAACATGGAAGCGAGCATGGCGATCTTCCAGGGCAAAGAAGGCTCGACCATCATCGACCACCGCAACGCCAAGGCTCTCTCCGTGCTCAAGCGCGAGATCGAGGCGGGCAAGACGAAACTGGCGCTCTTCTACGGAGCCGGTCACTTGCCCGACATGCAGCAGCGGCTGTTCGATGATTTCGGCATGAAACGCGCCGGCCAGTTCTGGCTGACTGCCTGGAACCTGAAGAGCAAGTAGCCAGTGTTGGCAGCTTGTTGAAAAAGGTGTCTGACACTCCCCGACCCCTTCAAATTCGTCGTGTTAGGAAGGGGTCTCCAAAGGGTCAGACACCTTTTTCCATGGGCTGTTACGGACGGTCGGGGCGGAAGCGTGACCAGGCAATCCCCAGTTTTCGCATCCGCGCCCGGAGCGTGTGCGGGTTGATTTTCAGCAACCGGGCCGCGCCGCTGGGGCCCTCGATCCGGCCGGACGTCTTGTTCAGCACGCGGTGAATGTGTTGACGCATGGCTTCCGCGAGCGACCACTCGTTTTCAGCGATTTCAGCGACCATGGCGGCTGATTCCGCCGGCATCACGGGACTCGACGCGACTGGCCCGGCGGGAGACGGGAAAACGCCGAGCGACTTTTGCACCTCGAGCCGCTTGCCATCGCCCAGGATGGCTGCCCGATCGATCACGGCTGCCAGTTCCCGAATGTTGCCCGGCCAGGCGTAACGCTTGAGCAGTTGGCGGTCGCTGGCTTCGAGAGAGACGCGCGGAAGCCCGAACCGGACGATTGCACGGTCGAGGAAATGCTCCGCCAGCGGCTCGATGTCCCCGATCCGGTCGCGGAGTGGCGGAAGAAGAATGGGAAACACCGCCAGCCGGTACCAGAGGTCTTCACGAAAGCGCCCATCCTGGACCATGGCCGCCAGATCCCGGTTCGTAGCCGCCACGATTCGCACGTCGACATGCAGGGCCGTCATGCCACCGACCCGTTCCACCAGCCCATCCTGCAACACTCGCAACAGCCGGACCTGGGCTTCCAGTGGCAGTTCGCCCACTTCATCCAGAAACAGCGTCCCGCCATCAGCCCGTTCAAACCATCCTGAGCGACTGGACTCCGCGCCGGTGAAACTGCCCCGTTCGTGTCCAAACAGCTGCGAATCGACCAGTTCGCGCGGGATCGCCCCGCAGTTGACCCGCAGGAACGGGCCTGCCGACTGTTTCCCCCGCAGGTGGATGGCACGCGCGACAAGCTCCTTGCCGGTCCCGGTCTCGCCCAACAACAATACCGGCACGTCACTGCCCGCCACCAGCCGGACCCGCTCCATGGCCGGTTTCAGCCCCAGCTCCTCACCGACGATTTGGTCGTCCGGCGCGGTCCGGCCCATTCGCCGCAACCAGCCTCCCTCGACGCCACCAGCCAGCCGTTGATCGCGCGCCCATTGGCTGAGGAACGCATGATGGTCGAGGCACCCGGCCAGCGGCTCGCGAGCCGCCGAGAGCCAGCGAAGTTCATCGCCCGTGAAGCAGACATTGCCGGCGCGGGTCGCAATCGCGATCCCCGTCCCCGATTGTCCCGCCAGCGGGATTGCAATTGCGGAACGCGCGCCGATCAGCCGCTCCAGCCAGCCCGGCGAGCGGGACCCGGCCGCCCGCCTTTCAAGCAACCCGTCCTGCTTCAACCAGCCCTGCAATTCACTGAACTGGCGGGTTGGAAGCGGCTGGCCCCAACTTTTTGCGAGTTCCGACATTCCCGCCGGAACGGCCGCGACCAGCGTGAGCAACCGTTGCGCGGCGTCGATCCGCACGATCGCCAGGCCATCCACGGCGACATTCCCGGAGAGCGAGCGCGACATGGCGCTCAGAAGGTCTGTTGTTTCCGGATGGCGGCTAATCAGCTGCCAAAGCCCGGTGCGAAAGACCTCCAGTTCTTTTTCTCGAATCCGTGACATATAACGGCCACAACTGTCTTATTTGGTAGATGCCTCGCCAGGTTTCCATGATATTCAACGGAATGGCCTCTTGTGAAGCTGAAAATCGGTGCGAAACCGCTGGTTTCGCCCGGCTCGTCGAGCTTGGCACGCCATTCGCCAAAGGGGAGAAAGGTTCGCCTTCCATCCATTTCACCCGGTCCAGATCCGAATGTCAGCCCATTCCAGCGGTCTTCCCTGTTTCGCAGCCCATGGCTTGTCGATCCCGGAAGCACAAAGCGGCCCTGGACTGGAGTTTTCAACCGTTGCCATCGTCGGCGGCGGATTCTCGGGCACCATGGCCGCCGTACAGCTTCTGCGCGCTGCGACGGAGTCGAAAACGCCCTGCGCGATCGTGCTTTTTGAGAAGGAACCGGCACGACTGGCGCGGGGCGTGGCGTATTCCACCACCTGCCAGGAGCATCTGCTCAACGTGCCGGCCGCCAGGATGAGCGCCTGGCCCGACCGGCCCGACGATTTTCTGGCTTGGGCGCAACAGCGCGATCCGACCGTCGGCCCTGCGAGCTTCCTTCCGCGCCAGCTCTATGGCGACTATCTGTCGGAGACACTGAAACAGGCCGTGGACAGGGCTGGGAGTGGCCTGTCAATAAATGAGCCTGAGGCGCTAGCCGAAAACGCTGATTCAGCCATAAACTCACACCCAAGGGAATCGGCTAGCGCCTCAGGCTCACATGAATTCGGCGTTTTGACAGGCCAGGCCGGGGGTGTGGTCCAGTTCCGGATCGCGCGACAAGCTGTCACGAACGCGACCCGCACCGGCAATGGACGCTGGCGGGTTGGAGATGGAATCGGGCCGCCGCTTGTTGTCGACACGATCGTGTTGGCAACCGGGCACCGGCCGCCCGCCGATCCGCTGGCCTCTGTCTGGCGGGGTTCCCGAACGCGTTACATTTCGCAGCCGTGGCGCGAAGACGCCTTGCCGCAGATCGCTGCGGATGACGATATCCTGATTCTGGGTTCCGGACTTTCGGCGGTGGATTGGGTGTTGGCCCTTTCCAGCCAACCCGGCACGGGCCGCTTCACGCTGGTTTCCCGCAATGGCTTGTTGCCCCAGCCACACCGGCCGGGGATCATCGGCCGCGATCCGGCCCCGGCGCTGGCCGCCTGGTTGCAAACAGCATCTGGCCAGCGTCTGAACGCCGTGCGTCGGGGGGTCCGTGAACTGGTTTTGGAAGGCGAAGCCCAGGGTCAGGATTGGCGCGGGGTCATGGATGGTTTGCGGGCCCACACGTCCCGGATCTGGCAGGCCTTGACGTCCCGGGAAAAGGCACGGTTTCTCGCCCGGTTGCGCCCATTCTGGGAAGTCCATCGGCACCGGATGGCAACCGCGGTCGCAGCCCGGATCGGGTCCTTGCGGACTGAAGGCCGGCTGCAGGTGATCGCCGGGCATTGTTGTCTGGCTGTCGGCAGCGAAACGGCCGCGCGGCTCGAGCTTCGCGAACGACGCAGTGGCCAGCAAGTCCAGCTGCGCAGCGGCTGGGTAGTCAATTGCACAGGGCCAGCGGCCTTTGAAGCACTTACCGAGGATCCGCTGTTCCTGGAACTGTCTGCCCAGGGACACGTCGTTCGCGATGAAGCTGGCCTCGGTATCGAGACCGATGAGGCCGGCAACGCGATCGACTCGCATGGGTGTCCGGACTCCACGCTGAAAGTGATTGGCACGCTCCGCAAGCCTTTGCTTTGGGAGAGCACGGCCGTGCCCGAGCTTCGCGAACAGGCGGCGCGAATCGCGGCCGGGGTCGTGGCGGGTATCAAGTCGGCAAAAGAGTGCTGAAAGGCCACGCCATAACGGGAGACTTGCAGGCGACCAGGTCTTGCTTGCGCTTTTTGAAGTTGCGAACCAAATATCAGCCCGCAGCGCAAGCAAGGGAAAACCAGCACCCGTGCGGTCCTTGCTTGCGCTGCGGGCTGGTATTTGCCCGTGATCGTGCCTTGACGCCAAGGCTTCGCAGGGCAAAGCTTGGAGTCGCCCAAGACAACCGGCAACAGCCATTGGTCCACTCCGCCAGACCTGCCAGATGAATGACTTTCTGCTTGCGGGACTGGCTTCCATCAACGTGTTGGGACAAACAGCCGAGTGGGGCGACCTGGCCGTCGTGGGCGTGCTGATCCTGCTCGAGGGCGTCCTGTCGATCGACAACGCGCTGGTTCTGGGACTGCTCGCGAAGCGGCTCCCGCCGCATCAGCGGGCCAAAGCCCTGTCCTACGGCCTGATTGGTGCCTTTGTCTTTCGCGTAATCGCGATTCTGGTCGCCGGCTTCCTGCTGCACTGGAACATTGCCAAGCTGCTGGGTGGCGGCTACCTGATCTGGATCGCGGTCAAACACCTGTTCCTTTCCCGCGCCGAGGGCGAACCCGACCGGATCGTGGTGCCAGAATCGGGTCAACCGGAATTGGTCGATGCGGCTACGGGAGCCCAGCTTGGTTCGGCCAGACAGGATGCAGAGATCCAGCAGCGGATTCCCGGGTTTTCTGGCCTGTTGCTGGAAGCCAGCGATTCGGCTCCGGAACCCGCGCAGACCGACAAGGAATCCCGGTCGCGAACCGCTTCCCCTGGCGAACAGAGCCGGTTCTGGAAAACCGTGATCGTGATCGAATTGACCGATATCGCGTTTGCAGTGGACTCCATCCTTGCCGCGATGGCCCTTGCCGGTTCTCGACGTTCCAAACTCTGGGTGGTGATCACGGGTGGCATCATTGGAGTCATCCTGATGCGGTTCGCTGCCGCCGCGTTCATCCGGTTGTTGGACCGCTTTCCAAGGTTTGAACTGGCGGCCTATTTGCTGGTGATCCTGATCGGTGGAAAGCTGGTCCTCGATTGGGGGTTCAACAGCGACTGGAGCCTTCGACAGAATCCAGTCCTGGCGAACGCGGTGGGAAACTGGCGTGAGGGATTCGAGGACCTGGAAGAATCGCGGCGGGCGGCTGCAAACGGTTATCGGGACTGGCTGGAAAAGAACTGGCTGCTCGGCTCATCGGTCGAACACACGGACGCGGAACACCAGGCTCCTGATGCTCTCACCCCTCCAATGGTGCCCCATCTACTCGATTTCCACGATTTGCGTCGGCCCGAATGTCTTGCCTTCTGGTGTTTGATGGCCGCGGGATTCGGGGTCGGTTTTCTAAAGCCACGTGGGCCGCCGACGTGACAAATTGTCAGCGTCAGACTTGAATGAGACGGGGCTGTTGTGCGACAATCGGAGCAGCCGTCAAACCTGTCCTCGTTGTCAAAAGTCCCGCGGTCCGCGTTTCCAAAAAGAAGAACGAAACAGACAGG
This sequence comes from Planctomycetota bacterium, assembly GCA_031405895.1. Classification (GTDB taxonomy): domain Bacteria; phylum Planctomycetota; class Planctomycetia; order Pirellulales; family Pirellulaceae; genus BJ22. Next base: position 9,430 of record JANOFL010000010.1, on the reverse strand, counting down.
TTGCGTGGGACAGGTTGGCGACAGTCGCTTGGTTAGAAGGGCCGATTTCCTTGTTGTCCCGGCGAGCGATGCCGCAACGAAACATGCCCCGCACGCGGGGAAAATGCTTCGGAATCGCATTCCATGATTCCCGGTTAAACACCTGTTTTGATCGATGAGCCAAGACGACCTTCAGCTCGACCTGTTTCAGCGAAAACGAACGTTGTTCGACCGGTATTCGCTGTGGGTCCTGATGGGTTTCATTTTCGTGTTGCCGAGCCTGTTGTTGCTGGCGCGGACCGCGGTGCAAAGTCACCAGAACAAGGTCCAGGACTGGCTGCCGAAGAATTACACCGAGACGCGGGACCTGGTTGCGTTCCGGAAGCACTTCCGGGGCGACCAGTTTGTGGTCGTCAGCTGGGAAGGCTGCCGGATTGGCGGCAATCCGGCCAGTCCGGATTGTGAGGCGGACGATCAGCGGATTGAAAACCTGGTTCGGCTCCTGTTGCCCCATGTCGCCTTTCCCGAGTTTGGCGATGTCGAAGATGAACCGTTGCCAGCCAACGATGCCGGGCCAACCGACAACGCGAATCCACCGCCGACACCGCCACCGGAAAGCTCGTTGGCTGAAGCGCTGCCAAGCTCCGGCTTGAGCGGTTTGAACCCGGACGAACTTTTAAAACTGCGAGAATCTGTTGCTACTGTCACCACCGCGCGGGGCACGCTTTGGCAGATGATGGGTGGGCCAAAAGGATTGGCCTACCGAACGGCGTCCCAGCGGCTAGCGGGCAGCCTGCTCGGTCCGGACGGCAGGACTACCTGCGTCGTAATCCAGCTCTCGGACTCGGCCATCGGCAACTTCAGGGAACTTCTCGCCCGACCGACATCCGGCTGGCTGCGGGTCATGCATCCCGAGGGCCTGTTGTTTCGGGCATTTCGGGAGGTGGGAATCGACCCGGAAGTGGCCGTGTTGGGGGGACCGCCTGTCGACAACGTGGCGATCGATCAGGAGGGACAACGGACGCTATTGCGGCTGGCTGGCCTGGCGGGGTTGCTGGGCCTCGCGCTGGCCTGGTTTTCCCTTCGCAGCATCGTCCTGACGGGGATGGTTTTTGCTTGCGGGATTGTCTCGGCTGCCGGCAGTCTGGCCCTGGTCGCGGTGTTTGGCGACCATACGGACGCGATCCTCTTTTCGATGCCGCCGCTGGTCTATGTACTCGCCATGTCCGGGGCGGTGCATCTCATCAATTACTACCGCGAAACGGCGCGTTCGCAGGGCCTCGACCTCGCGGTCGAGCGGGCCATGAGCATGGGCTGGAAACCGGCCATGCTTTGCACAGCCACCACTGCCCTCGGATTGTTGTCGCTGTGCACCAGCGAGCTGACGCCGATTCGCAAGTTTGGCATCTATTCCGCGGCCGGCGTCATCCTGATGCTGGCGTCGCTGTTTCTGCTCTTGCCGGCAATGCTCAAGCTCTGGCCGCGCAGTCTGGTCGGTCCGGTATTCGAACCTGAGCGTGGAACGGTTGCTGGCAGTGTTGTGCGACCAGGATTGATTGAACGGTTCTGGGAGGCGCTGGGCGGCGGGATCGTGCGGCACCATGGCTGGGTGTTGTTGGGCTGCGTGATTGTGATCGGCCTGAGCTGCTGGGGTCTGACCAAGGTCCGTTCCAGCATCGACCTGATGAAACTGTTTGGCCAGGAAGCCCGCATTCTGCACGACTACCGCTGGCTGGAAGCCAATCTTGGCAATCTCGTGCCGCTCGAAGTCGTCTTGCGATTTGACCACCGCTGCATGTCGGACCGTGACGAGGAGCAACGGGCCCTGGCGGAAGGCCGTCCCCTGCGCGACACGCTCACGGCCGTTGAGAGGCTGGAGCTGGTCCGCAATGTCCAGCGACTGGTCGACGGCCGGTTTGGTGGGACGGGCAGCGGCATTGTCAGTCCGCCGGTCTCACTCGCGACTTTCCTGCCGCCAGTTCCACGCGAGGAAAAGAGTGCCGGGGCCGTGGCCCGCCGGTCAGTCATGGAGCTGGCGCTGGAAAATCGCCCCGTGGCACTTGCAAAAACAGGCTATTTTCATCGCGACGACAAAACCGGCGACGAACTGTGGCGGATCAGCATCCGGGTTGCCGCTTTTCGCGATGTTGACTACGGGACCTTCACGGGTGAACTGCGGAGTCTGGTCGACCCGGTCATTGCGCGGGCCACAGTCGGCCTCAGTGGCAACAACCCGGCCGTCACCACGACGTACACCGGTGTCATTCCGATTGTCTACAAGGCCCAAAGGGCGCTGCTCGACAGTCTTGTTTCAAGCACCTGGTTGTCGTTTGTGACGATCACGCCATTGCTGATGCTGGTGGCGCGCGGGTTCCTCGCAGGACTGGTTTCGATGCTGCCCAACATCCTGCCCGTGGTCGCGATTTTTGGTGCCATGGGCTGGCTGGGCGTCAACGTCGACATTGGCTCGATGATGGCCGCGAGCATCGCCCTCGGCGTTGCCGTGGACGATACGATCCATTATCTGACCTGGTTCCGGCACGAGCTCGATTCCAGCGGCGATCGCAACCAGGCGATTGTGGGTGCTTACCGGCATTGCGCGACACCCACACTGCAAGCGGCCCTGATCAGTGGCCTTGGCCTGAGTGTTTTTGCCTTCAGCTCGTTCATGCCGACCAAGAAGTTCGGCTACCTGATGCTGACGATTCTCGTCGCCGGCATGGTGGCCGAGCTGGTGCTGCTGCCGGCCCTGCTGGCCAGTCCGCTGGGCCGTGTGTTCCGCTGTCGGAAACCCGAAACCGCCAAGCCCGTGCCGGAAGAAGGAGTGCCCGCCCTTCCGGCAATTCACCGCGTTGCCTGAGTTTGGGGCGGCCTGCGGCTGTCTCAGTCGCTGACTTGCGTTTCCAGGAACCGGGCCAGACGGTGAAAGTCGCTTGAGGGCTTGATGTAGCGGACCACGGTGACCAGCGTTTCCGGATTGACCAGACGCGAGAACGGCTCGTAGTGCAGCTCGAGCTGACCCGAGACTGTAACCATCACACCATTGAGCTTGCGCTCGGCGAGGGCGCGGAAAGCGCCAACTCCCAGCTGGCTGCCGAGCATCACATCGAAGGCATGCGGTTTGGCGCAACGCGACTCGTAGCCCAGCTGCAGGCCCTTGATCCGCCGCTTCTTGCCCATCCGCTTCTCATAGTGGGCCGAAATGTGGGCTGAGAAGATGTCGCAGAGATCGATCTCCGAGATCGAAATGTGGCCGTGGTCGTCACGGCGGATGCCTTCGAGGTAGCGCGCCGGAAGAAACTCGGCAAGGCCCTCGGCGAGGACGATCACGCCGAATTCCTTGCCCTCCCGTTCGCGCGCCACCATCGTCTTGACGATCCGCTCAATGACCCGGTCGAGCGCCATCACGCGGCGACGTTTCTGGGTACCGTCGGCAAGAGTCGTGACTTCCTCGTGGCTGTAGTCGCCGTCGAGGTCCTCGACGCTGATCACGAGGCTGCTCTCGCCGGCGATCGCCGCGCCGTAAGCCAGCCAGCCGGCACTGCGGCCCATGGTTTCCGCGACAAAGTAGCTGCGCGTCACCTCCGCGTCGTAGATCAGGTTGCGCAATTCCTGGGCCAGAAAATCGACGGCGGTAAAAAAACCGAACGTGAAATCGATCCCGTGGTAATCGTTGTCGATGGTTTTGGGCAAGTGGACGACCGGGATGACCGGCCCGCCATGTCCAGTCCGTTCCTGAAACAGCTTAAACTTGTTGGCCGTCTTGAGGGTGTCGTCACCTCCGATCGAGATCAGGGCGTCGACGTTGAGGCTGCGCAGGCCGTCGTAAACGCGCTGCAGTGGCGCGGCCTTGACTGGATCCTCCAGATCGGACGGCCGCTCGATGAACTTGCCGGGATTCGTCCGCGCGGTGCCGATCAGGATCCCCTGTGAGTTGCGGGTCCGCCCGAGGACGCGATGGGTCAGGTGCAGGTAGTCCCGACCATCAACCAGCGGGCGGTCGGGAGCGAAATCGACCAGCCCGGAATAGCCATGTTTGATTCCGATCACCTGCACGCCGGCGCGGAGAAACGACACGGCGGCGGCCGAGATCACGGCGTTGGCAGCCGGCGCCGGGCCGCCGGCGAACAGGATCGCGACCCGCTCGAACTGGATGTCGGGCCGTTCGGGTGATGAAAGACTGTTGCTCATGCGTGCGAAGTTACCGCCGCCCGAAGTGCGCGGCAACGTGCGGACTTGCCGGGCAGAGAATCAGCCCCAATTGCCCTTCAAAGGCTGACGTGGCTCCGTCCACACGACCTGAACAGCAAACTCACTTCCAGCGGGTTCGCGGCCGGAATCAGGGGTCCTGGCCAACTCCCACCAGTTCCAGTTCAAAAACGAGGACTTCCTCCGGGCCGATCAGTGGGGGACGCCCGTCAGTTCCGTAACCGAGACTTGCCGGAATCACGAGCTCGCATTTTTCGCCGACTTTCATCTTCAGCAATACCTCGGTCATGCCGCGGACGAACTGATTGGCGGCCAGCGTCAGCGGTTCCCGGCCGGCAGTGCTGTCGAATTCCGTGCCGTCGACATGCTTGCCTGTGTAGTGGACCTTGACGAAATCCTCCGGCCCTGGCGTCGCTCCTGTACCGGCCGTGATCAGTCGGTATTGAACCCCGCTTTCAAGGACCGTGAAGCCCTCGACCGCGCGGTTCTTGTCCAGGTAGACCTGGCCGGAAGCGCGGTTCTTTTCGGCTTCCGCCGTCATCGTTTGCTGGCCAATCGCCTGGACCTGACGATTGAACGCCTCGACCACGATCCGGCACTCTTCATCGCTCATCGGAATGGGCTCGCCAGCCGCGGCAAGCTGGACTCCGCGGATCAGGGCTTCGATATCGAGTCCGACACCGGCTGCCTTGTAGCGTGCCACAAGGTCGAAACCCATGATCAGCGACGCCCGCGTCTCGACGGACTCCTGCGGTGCTGTGGCAGGTGGAGTGGCGGGTGTTTCCTGGGGCACCGCGGCCGGGTCTTGCAAGCCGACACAAGCAGTCGCGGCGACGGCACCCAACAAGAACACAACAAATCGGGCGGTGGTCCGGAAACTCGACATGGACAATCCTTGATGGCTGGTTGACGGTGAGGCTGTAGTCCAGGAAACCCAAATCGTCGCGCGGCGGGTCAATCCTCAAGGTTCCCGGATGGGGGTTCTTTCAACAACGGCGACAACAGCACGCCCACGAGGCAGAAACAGCCCGCGACGATCGCACCGACCAACGCGATTTTCCCCGCATCGGGCTTGTCGGAGGCGGAGAACGTGAGCGTAAACCACGCCGCGCTGGTGCCGAGCACGCGGCCGCCGATGTTGGCGGCAAAGCTCTCGCCCGTCCCCCGCAAATGCAGCGGGAAAACCCGCGGAATATAGTTGCCCCAGAAACTCATTTGCGAAACGACCAGCAAACCTGCCGCGAAGATTCCAGCCTTGATCCAGTCCAGCGACGCTGGGTCATCCAACGCTCCGCTGATCCACCAGAAAATTGCCGGCACGGCGATCAACGCGGGAATCTGAAACGTCCAGAGCAGCTTTCGCCGGCTGACGATCTGGACTGCGAGCAAGGCCAGCAGAATCCGCCCCACCAATCCGCCAAGTTCTTGCCAGATGGTTACCGAAGCGACGGCTTCATCCCGGATCCGGCCCTCGATAGCCCTTTGTCGTGGGGCCGGAATGGGCTCGGCGGAAGCGGCCTTCGCTTTTTCCAGTGCCTCAGTTGCTTCGGCCTTGATCGCAGCGTGTGACGGCAGAATCTGGGCCAGCTGCTGGATCGCTCCGAAAGCCATCCCATAGGTGGCCGCGTAACAGATCGTGGTGATGACGGTGACTCGCAGCAGCGCCGGGCTGAACAGCTCCAGCACACTGGGGCGACGAAGCGTCCCGGCCAGCCGTTTTTCTTGCCACTTCGGCGACTCCGGCAGGAACGGGCGAATCAGGATCAGGGGTAGCGCCGGAATGACGCCTGATATCAGCATGTAGCGCCAGGCTTCATGTCCCCCCTGAATCGCTGGAAGTTTGGCGGCCTGGGATGCGATCAAATAGAACATCAAGCCCGCCAACAACCCGCCCAGCGATGAGAAAGCCTGCGTAAATCCCAACACGCGTTCGCGTTGGCGCGGGTGATCGAACAGTTCGGCCAACCACGCAATTGCCGCGACGAATTCGACGCAGACGCCAGCAAAGACGAAACAGCGAAGCACCAGGAGCTGATAGAGATCGGTGACAAAACCACTGGCCAGGGCGGCAAATGCATAGACCAGAATGCTCCATGTCAGCACCCGGCGGCGGCCCAACAAGTCGGTCAGATACCCGCCCAGCAGTCCGAACAAACCGCCGACGACAGCGGGCAGGTAAATCAGCGTCCGGGCCCACTCGCTGTAGGCCGGCGTCCCGGGCGCGAGATTCAACGACCCATCCGCCGCACGCCCACCCAGCTCGGCCAGTGCCGGCTTGAGGATCAGCGGCAACATCAGCAGCTCGTAGATGTCGAACGCAAAGCCGATTGCCGCCATCGCGCAGACCAGCCATTGCACACCGGTCAAACGGGGTGCCTGTTCTTCTCCCCCGACAAGGTTGACATTCATCGCGACACTGGCCCGGTGTGAAAACGAACTGCCCCAGTCGCGCTCTCATGAGCCCGACCGGGGCAGATTGTAGGTCATCAGCCAATGGGCTGAAACGGCATGCAGGCGCGAAGGGGCCGGGCCGACAAAACGCCAAATTCCCCTGAGCCTGAGGCGCTAGCCGATTCCCCCAGTCGTGCGTGGATTGTGGAAACGTCGGCTTTAAGCCTCTTGCTCAATTCCAGATCGGCTAGCGCCTCAGGCTCACTTTCAATCGGCCAGGGCCGCGCAAGGTCAGGGCGTGATCCGGTAGGTCTTGCCGCGGAGGTTGACCACCAGCGTCTCGCCGTCGCGCTGTTCGGCGAGGATCAGGTTTTCCTCGGCCGAATTGGCTGTGACCAGCTCGAAGTAACCGTCGCTGAACTGTTTGAGTTCCACGATCGAGGCCTTGTCCTTTTCCAGGTCGACGGACGCCGCGTTTTCGGCAACGACAGTCTGGCCGCGGACATAGAGCGTCACGTTGCCGACTTTGCGGAGGCCTTGGGAAGCTGGAACGGTTTGGCCGCCATGCGCCGCATCTGAACTACTGAATTGCCCCAGCTGTTGACCCGCCGTTTGGGCACCCGCCCCCCGACCGCCACCCCCACCCGCACCGCCCAAGCCGCCAGATGGCATCGCGGCCGCCATATCGGCTGCTTCCATGTTCTCGGCAATCTTGAACCCCTGCTTGCTTGCCCGCTGCGAAAATCCACTTTCGCCCCCGGATTCAGAAAGCATGCTTAGGTTGTCGCGAGCCTCGTTGTAATTGAGTCCGAGGTTCGCCAGCCGGTCGATCGCCTGGTTCTCGTCAGCCAAGTACGACGTATATGGCGTCACGATCCCGTGCTTGGTTGACAGCTCAACCAGTTCCTGGATCAGCTCCTGGTTGCTGCCGTTGAGGTCAATCAGATCAATGATTTCGCCAATCCGGCGAGCGGCCCAGAGCTGGCGGACGAAGCCGTAGCCGCTGGATTCGCCCTTGGGAGCGAGGTTCATGTCGAAACGGAACGACTCTTCCTTGTCGCCGACCTTGCCCTGGACCTTGACGGTGACCGGTCCCGATTCCCGATAACGGCCGATCAGGACCAGCTGGCTGCCGGCGAAGAGATCGGTCACGCCCTTGGGGTACATCCGGTTGACCAGTTCGCCCGAATCGGCACGAACCGTGTCGAAGCCGAAGTCGACGGTCATGTTGGACAACACCGGCGACGAGATTTTTCCGTACAACCGGGCCACGCTCGCCTCAATATCTTCATCCGGCCGGACGTATTCGCTCTGGCCATGGTTTTCGCGGGTCAAGCGGTCCAGCAAGCGGCTGTTGAGATCGTAACCGACTCCAAAGCTGATAATCCGGGCTCCGTAATGGTTGGCCGTTCGAGCGTTTTCGGCGATCTTCAGTTCATCGGTTTCGCCTTCGGTCGGCAGCCCGTCGGTCAGGAAGACGATGTAGGCCGGCCTTCCTTCGTTCTGGAGCATTCCCAGCGCGGCCTTCAGCGCGCCGTCGATGTTCGTGCTGCCTCCCGAATTGATCGAGTTGACAAAGCCGATTGCCATCTGCCTGGTCTCGGCGTTGAAGCGTTGCAGCTCGGGCTTCATCGGCGTGACCGCTGTTTCGTAGCTGATCACGTTGAAAAGATCGCCTTCGCGAAGATTGTTGATCACAAAGCGGGCGGCTTCGCGGGCCTGGTCGATCTTTTCGCCGCTCATGCTGCCACTCTGGTCGACGACGAAAATCACCGTCTTGCTGACGTCGGTCTCGTCGGTCTTGAGTTCCGGGCTGGCGAGAAACGCGAAATAGCCCTGGTCGTCGCCTTCGGGCCAGAACGACATCAGGCTGGCTGCGACTTTGCCGGCCGCCGTGTCAAAGACCAGCCGGAAATCGTTGTTCGGCACCGTCTGGGCCGTCGAGTGCCGGACGACTGCATGAAAATCATCGTCGCGCGAGATGTCGATGTTGTGGGTCGGGCTGTAGATGCTGCGAATTTTCTCCTGCGACTCGATCGCGACCCGCAGCGAGACCTTTTCGATCGGGCTGGACGTGTAGCGGGCCACGGCGAGCGGGAAGACATAATCGGTCAGCTGTTTGTCGCGGCGCAACAGCTGGGAATATTTGAGCGTGACCGTCCGTGTGGCACCGGCCGGGATGGGAAAAACGCTGCTGCGGAACATGCCGTGGCCGATCCATTCGAGCAGGGCCGGGTCCTTGTTCTGGCGGACATAGCCTTCGTATATCCGGCGGGCTTCGTCGGCCTTGAGCAGCTTGGCCTCGATCTCGTGGCCATCGACCATGAAGGTCATCTTGTCGACCGCTCCGTCGTAGGGGAGCGGAAAACAGAACGTCGCCTCAATCTGAACGCTGCCCGTGTTTTCAAAAACCTGGGTCACCTGCGTCGTCGCGACCTGGTCGCGAATCGAAGCGTCGGCTGACAACTCCCGAATTCGGTACGAGCCCTCCGCTGGTTGGGACATGGGCCGGGGCATCCAGTGCCGCTCCTGGATCAGGACGCCTTGACCGAAGGCGAATGAGCCTGCCGCAAAGAGCCAGACGAGCGTTCCCAATGCCAGGAATCGCGTGAAAAAAGCTCCCAAACTCCTTGCCTCGACCATGACCTCGCCTCCCGTGAAAGTGCCCAAACGAAAGAACCCCGGCATTTCGCGCGGGTTCCGCCAGCTCTTGCCCCACCGACTCCAGCCTTCAACCGAAAAGACGCCAACACACGCTATTCAGTTCCTCAAGTTGCAAACAGTTTACAGAAGGCGTCCCGGTTATACTCCGCGCGGTCAAAAATGAGTGAATTGGGCGAGCGGCAGGGCG
>JANOFL010000167.1:0-21546 GCA_031405895.1 Planctomycetota bacterium | reverse complement strand
CAGGGCGTCAGCCCTCCGTGTGCCTGACCGAACACGCTCCGGGTCCAAAAAAACACGGAGGGCTGACGCCCTGCCGCTCGCCAAAACAGTTTGATCGCGGTCGCGAAGAGCACAGGACGGCGCCGCGCGACCGGAGACCGGATTTCAAGGCCGGCGTGAAACGATCGCGCTGATCACGATCCCGAGCAGCAGTCCGATACCGCAGATCACCAGAAAGGGGACAGGTGACTCCGTGGGGCTGAACCCGAAGTAGAGTTGCATGCCGAAAATGCCGGCGAGGGTCGCGAGGGGGAAGAAGAACGCGGCAAGGCGGTTGAGGCGGTGGGCCGAGACGGCCATCGCGTGACTGGTCCGGGCCTGCTCTTCCGCGTGTCGCGTCTGGGCCAGTTCCATTGCGTTGCGGGTGTCCTCGAAAAGCAACTCGGCGTTCCGCTGCAGGTCGTAGGCCTGGTCGCGGAAGTTGATCAGCTCGGCCGCGGCGGGCAGCAGTTTGCGGGCCTCGGCGAGGGCATCATGGAAATTGGCAGCCGAACGCTTGAGCGGCAGTAACGCCGCGGTGATCGCGAACAGCTCGCTGCCGGACGTCGCCTTGTCCTGCCGCGCGTCAAGCTCGTCGAGCATCCGGGTGTATTCTTCGAAGTGCTTCTGCATCGCGACCCGGCCATTGCCCGGAGCCGTCGAAAGCCACTCGCCGTCGGGCTTGCGACAGAAGAGCCGCGGGCGGCGGGTTTTTTCGTCGGGCTTCGGCGGCTCGTGCAGCGCCAGCAGCAGCCAGCCGTTGTCGACCATCGCCCGCTGCCGGCCGACCCGCTCGCCAATCCGCTTGTGAAAATACTCCGGCAGTTCCCAGACTGCCGGGATGATCTGAGAGTGGCTCATGGCGGTGAAGTGGAGCAGGTCGAGGTGGCTCGTCACACGGTTGGCACGATTGTAATTCGCGGATTCCTGCCGAAGCTCTGGTTGCGTCAGGCAGCCCGGATCTGGCCTGTCAAAAATCCGGATTTGCCGGTGACGCAACGACACAATACCAGCCCGCAGCGCAAGCAAGGGGTCTTGGAAGATCCCTTGCTTGCGCTGCGGGCTGGTATTTTTGACAGGCCAGCCTGGATTCCTGTCCGAACTTAAGGGGACCGAAACCGCCCTTGAGCGAATGGCGGTGGGTCCGGTGGTGATCTTGCCTATACTGGACCGCGTTGGGGTGGGGAGTGGGAATTCCCTCGACAACCCGGAACAACGCCCTCGTTTGCTGTCCACCGTCGATTGGGGGATCAGCCGGAAAGCGCCAGGTTCCGTTTTCTTCACGAACTCGTGCGGAAACCGGTGCCAACGCCCGTCGGCCGATCGAAGCTGTCCTCAATCGATGGCGTGATGGTCTGTCGGCCGTTGCGGAGCCACGCTATGCCTTGTCGCCCAGTCCAGGCCAACCGACGCCAGATTTTATGGGGAATTTCTCCCTTTCTGTTTGCGATTTCTGCTGCAATTGCATGTGGCTTGGCCCGACAGGAACTGGCGCCTGACACCGCGACGACAGTTGCCGAGGTGTCGTTCTTTCACGATGTCCGTCCGATCCTTCAGGCGCGATGTGCGGGTTGCCATCAGGAGGCGCTGAAGTCGGGCGAATTCGTGCTGACCAGCCACGCGACCCTGCTGGCCGGTGGAGCAAGTGGGGACGCGGCGATTGTGCCCGCCGAACCGGCGGCCAGCCCGTTGCTCGACCTGATCACGCCGGTCGACGGCGAGGCGTCGATGCCACCCGATGGCCCACCGCTGACCGGCGACGAACTCGACATCATTCGCCGCTGGATTGAAGAGGGCGCCAGGGACGACTCGCCTGCGACCACAGCCGCCTGGACCACGACCAACCCGCCCGTTTACCACGCCCGGCCCGTGATCACGGCGCTCGATGTGTCGCCCGACGGCAAGTGGCTGGCCGTCAGCGGCTGGCATGAAGTCCTGGTTCTCGATGCTTCAACCCAACAGCTTTCCAAACGGCTGGTGGGCCGTTCGCCGCGGATCGAAGCACTGGCCTTCTCGCCCGATGGAACCCGACTCGCCGTCGCCGGCGGCCAGCAAGGCGAGTTTGGCGAGGTGCAGGTCTGGGAAGTGGAAACCGGATCGCTGGTGTTGTCCCGCGCGCTGACCGCCGACACGCTCAGCGGCGTGAGCTGGTCGCACGATGGCAAGCTGCTGGCGGTCGGCTGCACCGACAACTCGGCCCGCGCGCTGGACAGCTCGACTGGCGAACAGGTCCTGCTGCAGAAGGCTTCCGAAGACCAGGTCCGCGACACGGTCTTTTCGGTCGACAGCTCGCACCTGATTTCGGCGGGCCGGGATATGACTTGCAAGCTGACTGAGGTCGCGACGCAGCGTTTCGTCGACAACATCACGTCGATCACGCCGGGAGTTCTCAAAGGCGGCATCGCTGGTGTCGCGCGTCACCCACAGCGGGATGAAATCGTTGTCGCCAGCGCCGACGGCGCGCCGAAGATCTACCGCGTCTTCCGCGAAACCAAGCGCGTGATCGGCGACGATGCCAACCTGATCCGCCGCTTTCCGGCGATGCCAGGCCGGCTGCAGGCCGTGGCCGCCAGCCATGACGGCCGCCGCTTCGCCGTCGTCAGCAGCCTCGACGGCAGCGGCCAGCTCGACGTCTGGTCGTGGGACTTTGACACGAGTCACCCCGACGACGTCAAAGCGATCAACTCGAGTGTGGTGACCGGCCGCAGCCCGGAGCAGAACGCCCGCCTCGAGCAGTTCCTGACCAGCGACCTGCAGCTCGCGGCCCGGCAAAGCACACCGCAATCAGGCCTCTACACGGTGGCTTTCTCTGGCGATGACAGTCTGGTCTACGCGGCCGGCCAGGACGGGCTGGTTCGCGCAATCGACGTGACAAACGGCGAGGTCCGAGCGGAATTTTCGCCTTTCCCGGCAGAGGGGTCTGACGCCAATTCGCAGGGGTCTGACGCCAATTCGCGGAGTCTTCGGCGCGAATTGGGGTCTGACCCCCTCCTTGCGCTCGCTTGGGACCCCAAGAAGCATCAAACTCCTCGCCCAATTTCATCCGGGTCCGATACCACTCCCATCACCCGGCTTGCGATTTCTCCCGGTGAGTTTCAGCTCGACCGGCTGACCGGTTATGTCCAGCTGGTCGTGACCGCCTGGGATGACCAGAATCGGGCGATCGATGTGACCCACCAGTGCCGGCTGGAATGCGGTGCAGAAGGGCTGATCGACGAGCGGGCCACGTTCTTTCCTCTGGCGGCCGGAAGCACGGAAGTCCGCGCGACCTTCGGCGGCCAGTCAGCGACAGCACAGATCAGCACGGAGTTGCAGCCTGACCAGCCGGTTTCGTTCATCCGCGACGTGAACCCGCTGCTGGGCCGGCTCGGCTGCAACGCCGGAACCTGCCATGGCTCGCAGGGAGGGCAACGCGGCTTCAAGCTTTCCCTGCGCGGCTACGATCCCATTTTCGACGTCCGCGCGTTGACCGACGATCTCTCCTCGCGGCGAATCAACGTGGCGGCACCCGAGCAGAGCCTGATGTTGCTCAAGGCCACCGCCTCGGTTCCGCACCAGGGCGGGCAGGTCCTGCGCCATGGCGACCGGGCGTGGAGCCTGGTCCGCAACTGGATCGCGGCCGGTGCGAAACTGGACCTCGACGTTCCCCGGGTGGCAAGGATTGAGATTGAGCCAGCCGCGCCGGTGCTCGATCTTCCCGGTCTGCAACAACAGCTGCGGGTGGTTGCCCACTACAGCGATGGCAGCCGCCGCGATGTGTCGCGCGAGGCGTTCCTCGACAGCTCCAGCACCGATGTCGCGACGATCGACGGCCAGCTGCGGGTCACGGCCCAGCGGCGGGGCGAAGCCGCCCTGCTCGCGCGGTATGAAGGCTCCTTCGCCGCCGCCACGCTGACCGTGATGGGCGACCGGACCGGCTTTGCATGGACCGATCCGCCCGTCTGGAACCGGATCGATGAACTGGTCGCCGCGAAATGGCAAAGGATGAAGATTGAACCGGCCGGCGTCGCCGATGACGCGGCCTGGCTAAGGCGGATTTCGCTCGACTTGACCGGGCTGCCCCCCACGCCACAGCAGGTCCGGTCGTTCCTCGCCGATCCGCGCCCAGCCGAAGCCAAACGGCCCGAGCTGCTGGAGACTTTGCTCGCCAGCGAGTCCTTTACCGATCACTGGACCAACAAATGGGCTGACCTGCTGCAGGTCAACCGCAAGTTCCTCGACGTCGAGGGATCCGCTGCTTTTCGTGACTGGATTCGCGGTCAGGTGGCCAACAACGTGCCGTGGAACCAGTTCGCCCACTCGATCATCACGGCCAGTGGTTCGACCAAAGAGAATCCGGCCGCGGCCTACTACAAAATCCTCCGCACACCCGACCAGGTGATGGAGAACACGACCCACCTCTTCCTCGGCATCCGCTTCAACTGCAACAAGTGCCACGACCACCCGTTCGAGCGCTGGACCCAGGACCAGTACTACGAAATGGCAGCGTGGTTTGCCCAGGTCAACCGGTCGGCTGATCCGGCGGGTGGCGACCGGCGGATTGGCGGCTCGGATGTCGAAGCCTCCACGCCGCTCTACGAGATCATCGCCGACGCGGGCAGTGGCGAAGTCATCCACGAACGGACGCGGCTGGTTTCTGCTCCAGCCTTTCCGTTTGACGCTGGTGAAATCTCAAGGGGTCTGACGCCATTTCACGGAGTCTTCGGAGAGAAATGGGGTCTGACCCCTTCCTCCTCGCGCCGCGAACAGTTCGCGGCCTGGCTGACGACCTCCGACAACCCGTGGTTCGCCCGCAGTGTGGTCAATCGCTACTGGAGCTACCTGCTGGGCAAGGGGCTGATTGAACCGGTCGACGACATCCGGGCCGGCAATCCGCCCGCCAACCCGGAGCTGCTCGACCATCTCACCGAAGAGTTCGTGGCAAGCGGTTTCGACCTCCGTCAGCTCGTGCGGATGATCTGTTCCTCGCGGACTTATCAGCTGGCTGCGACGACCAACCGCTGGAACGAAGACGACCGCACGAACTATTCGCGCGCCGTGCCGCGGCGGCTGCCGGCGGAAGTCCTCTTCGATTCGATCTCGGCCGTAACCGGAACGGCTGCCGATTTTCCTGGCCTGCCCGCCGGACTCCGCGCGGGCCAGCTGCCCGATGCGGGTGCCGGACCAGCCAGCGGCGTGCTCGCGACGCTGGGCCGCCCGGCCCGCGAAAGCGTCTGCGAATGCGATCGCTCGTCCGAAATGCAGCTCGGCTCGGTTCTCGCCCTCGTCAGCGGCCCCGATCAGGCCCGCGCGATCCAGAAGCCGGACGGCGGCATCGCGGCTCTGGTCAACCAGTTCGTCGACAACCGGGAACTGGTCGGTGAACTCTATCTGCAAATTCTCGGCCGCAGTGCCGGGGCCGAAGAAATCGAATCCGCCTTGCCGCTTTTCGACGAGGTTGCGACCGATCATCAGCGACTGGCGGCCCGCCGCGCTGAACGGGTTCCGCTTGCGGCCGAAGACGTCGCGGGCAGGGAAACGGCCCGGCAGACTGCTCTCACCGAAGCCGGGGTTGAACTCACCGCAAAGATCGCCTCGATCGACCCGGGCTTGCTACAGCGCGAAGCCGACCGCGAAGCCGAACTCGTCCGGCTCAAGGCTGCGCTGGCCGAACTCGACGCCAACCGTGAAGCACGTTTTGCCGCGTGGCGCAAACAGCAGCTCTCGGAATCGCTCTGGTATCCGCTGCGGGCCAGCGAAGTCACCCAGACCAGCGGAGCAGTCACCGAAAACCTCCCCGACCGTTCGCTGCTCGTCCGCGCGAACAAGGGCAACACGGTCACCACCGTGATGTCCCGCACCGACCAGCCACGGATTGCCGCCGTCCGACTGGAGACGCTCACCGATCCGGCGCTGCCGATGAACGGTCCTGGCCTGGCCCCCAACGGCAACTTCGTGATCAACGAACTGGAGCTGGAGGTCGCTTCACCCGCCGCGCCAGACGACTGGAAAAAAGTCGCCTTCGCATCCGCCGCCGCCGACTTCGCCCAGGAGAGCTTCCCGGCCGAACGGCTCTTCAACGGCAGCCGCGAGCCTTACGACGGCTGGGCGATCGTTCCGCAAACCGGCCAGCCGCACTGGGTCACACTGCAACTGGCCGAGCCCGTAGAGCAATTGTCCTCAATTGCTCCGTCCGCGCCAGGCCCTTCGCAGAATTTGCATTTCACCAAGATGTCCTTCCCACGCCCTTTTCCTGGGCCAGTTCAAGGAGTCTTTTTCCCCTCAGACGGCTGGTTGGCTGGGCTGTCGCGTGGAGCAATTGAGGACAATTGCTCTACAAATCAGTCCTCCTCCGGTTGGCTCGTCCGTTTCACGCTCGTCCACACCTATCCCGACGGCGAGCACATTCCCGGCCGGATCCGGCTTTCGCTCTCTTCGCTTTCCGGCCAGGTCGGCCCGGGCCTGAGTGAAGAGCTGATCGCTTCACTCGCCGCCGACCCCGCGGTCTGGGCACCCGAACTCGCGACCCGCTTCCAGCAACTCTTCGATTCCACCAGCCCCGAGCTGGCTGCCTTGAAGACCGGTCTCGCGACCGCCGAACTGCCCTTGATGATCGACGCCACGATCGTCTCCGCCCGTTCGCTCGTCACCCGCCTCTCGGTCTCCACACTTCCCGACCCGCTGCTCGAGCAACTCAACCGCGACCTCGCGCTGAGCGAACAGCAACTCGCCTCCGCCCGCCTGACCGCCGCCCAGGACCTCACCTGGGCGCTCATCAACAGCCCTGCGTTCCTGTTCAATCATTGACCCGCAAGAGCAGCCGGTTCTCGAAGAAGTCAATCCGCGGATGACACAGATTGCACAGATTGGGACCAAAAACTGACGAAGTCCACACGACTCTTTTCAATCTGCGCCATCAGTGAAATCCGCGGACCAACAAGAGCCTGACCGTGCGGAGGCAAATGGCAGAAAATAAGGGCAGGGTGCGTGGAATGTGATCTTCGCGGCTCTGCGTCCTTGCGTCTCTGCGCTTCTTTTTCGGTTCTTGCCGCGAAGGCACCAGATTCAGCGGGCACGAAAGGCAGACATCGCGAAGAGCACCAGCGCGACCAGCGAAAAAACGGCGGGGGGTGGGAAGCGGCAGAGGAGGGCCGTGGCGAGGAGGATCGCCGAGAAGACGGCGTTGACCAGAGCCAGCGTTTTCAGGCGGCCGGCGGCGATAACCGGTTTGAGCGCGACGAAGTTCAGGGCGACGACAAAGTAGAGCAGCACCGAATAACTGGCACTGAGCAGCTTGACCAGCAGTCCAAAGTCGGTGTGGAACGGTCCCAAGTCGACTTTGAAGGCCGTCATCGCCCGGTGGGCCTCGACTTCGAGCGGACTGACCGGCGCGACTATGATGCTCTGCACGAACGGAATCAGGTGCACGGTGCTGAACAGCAGCAGCGTGATGCAACCGGCGACAAACAGCTTTCGGCCTGGCGTGGGGGGCATCGGGTTCGCCGCGGAATGCCTGGTTTTCCTGTAGGCTCATCGTATCGGCTGAAATTTGGGGCCGGCAGGAGTACCGATAAAGGGCCTGTTTGCGGACTTTTGGGGCGTCGGAGGCCAGCTTTCGCCATGGGGAATAGTTGGGCCGTCAAAAAATCGGGTTGATTTTGACGATTTCAGGGTTTTTAGGGCTTCGCCGAAGCGTGGTTGTGGTTAGGTTATCTGGGTAATCCACAGGCAGTGTCCAACGCCAGCCAAGTACTTGATGAGGCCGGTCGAAGTTCTGCATCCTTGTTTGGAAATGATGGGAGGGTCGGCTAATGAAGTTGAATTGCTCGAAATGGATGCCAGCGGCGCTGGCTGCAGTTTGTGCGTTGGTCACGTCGGGAAGTGCCATTGCCGACTGGACGGAAAACTTTGAGTCGTATGCCAATGGGACGCCGTTGCAGGGCGTCGGCGGCTGGAAAGGCTGGGACAACTCGCCCGCCGCTGCCGGAACCGTGAGCCAAGTGCAGGCTCACACCGGAACGAATTCCGTTATTGTCGGCGCTCCGGGCGATGCAGTCCATCCGTTTCTTCCCGGCGAGTACACCGGGACTGTCGAACTGAACGCGTGGATCTACATTGCCAACGCTGATCACACAACCGACACTTACTTCATCGTCAACAACCGCTACAACGATGGTGGCCCCTACACTTGGACCTCCCAGCTGAATTTCCGCGACACGGGGGCCAATGCGGGCACCGTCACGGCGGAACAGAACGTTCCCGGCGGCGGCGGTTCGTTGCCAATCGCCTATGACCAATGGGCCCAGATCCGGATCATCTGGACCGACTCGACTAATACCCAGCAGACCTTCTACAACGGTGCGCTGCTCGCGACGGGAACCTGGACGGTTGGAGCGCCGACCGCGACCGACCCGCGCGAGATTGCCAACATCGACTTGTTCACGAATGGGTCGACCTTCTACGTCGACGACCTGTCGCTGTCCGTGATTCCAGAACCAGCCACCGGTGGCATGCTGCTGTTCGGACTGGCTGGGCTGGCCCTTCAGCGTCGCCGGTCGAAGTAGTTTCAGGTGCACTGCACTCGACGATTCAAGCCCCGGGTTTCATCCGGGGCTTTTTTTGTTTGAGACAAAAACCGGGAAGCAAAATCATGCGAATCGTCGTTACATCTGGTTTCTGTCTCGTCCTGTTGGCTGGCTGCGCCAAGCCGGTCGACACGGCGGCCCGGACTGTGCCATTGACGACATCCACGATCACGCTGGCCTCCCAGGTGGTCGAGACCTCCTGTGGCGAATGCCAGTTCGGGATGGGAGGAACTGGTTGCGACCTCGCCGTGCGGATCGACGGCAAACCGTACTTCGTGGATGGCACCCAAATCGACGACCATGGGGATGCGCACGGTGACGATGGTCTGTGCAACTGCATTCGCCAGGCGCGGGTCAGCGGGAAGATCAAAGACGGACGGTTCGTCGCGACAACTTTTGCACTGCTGCCGACGGCAGCAGACCAATGACGAGGCCGGATGGAAATGAACCACGGATGTCGCGGATAACGCGGATAAAATGTGGAGACAGGCCGGTCGGTTGCTCTGCCACAACCTGAAACAGGCCTGATCCGTGATATCCGTGATATCCGCGGTCCATTCCGTTCCGGTTCCATGACGCGGAGCCTGGATTGACCGGCTGGTACAATGAACGGGTCACCAGCCTGTTTAGCGGAGACCGAAAATGTGGCGTATCCAGGGGGCACTTGCCCGCGACCTGTGTGACCGGCATCTGGCTCCGACGCGGCGCGATGTGCTGCGGGTCGGTGGAGCGGGAATGCTGGGGCTGACGCTCGGGTCGGCCTTGCAGCTTCGCACTGCTTCGGCCGCCAGCCCCTTCGCCGAACAGCCGGGGTGGGGCCGGGCCAAGAGCATCATCATGGTCTACCTGCAGGGTGGGCCGAGCCATATCGACCTGTGGGACCCCAAGGAAAACGTTCCTGACAACGTTCGCAGCGTCTTCGCGCCGATCTCGACGAAAATCCCCGGCGTCAAGTTCACGGAAAACCTGCCGCGACTCGCTACGCTGAACGACCGCTTCACGCTGCTCCGCACACTCAGCTATTCGCCCAACGGGCTGTTCAATCACACGGCCGCGATCTACCAGATGATGACGGGCTACACGACCGACAAGGTCAGCCCGTCGGGCCAGCTCGAACCGCCCAATGCCAAGGACTTCCCCAACTTCGGCTCGCAGATCGTACGGCTCAAGCCGCTGAACGACCCGATGTTGCCGTTCGTGATGCTGCCCCGTCCGCTCCAAGAGAGCAACGTCGTCGGCAAGGGCGGCACCGCGGGATTTCTTGGAAAACAGTTTGACCCCTACACGCTTTTCCCCGAGGGCGACGACCTCGACATGGAAAAGATGGACCGGATCCGGACCGACGACCTGAGCCTGCCCGACGGGATGTTTTCGCTGCGGCTGGAGCGGCGGGCGCGGCTCCGCGAACTGGTCAACCGCCAAATGCCCGAACTCGAACGGGCTGTCGAAGATCTCAAGCTCAATGAACACTACCGCCAGGCGCTCGACCTGATCACTTCAGGTCGCGCCCGTAACGCCTTTGACCTTTCGCAGGAGCCGGAAGCGGTCCGCCAGTCCTATGGCCGCAACACTTTTGGCCAAAGCTGCCTGCTCGCCCGGCGACTGGTCGAAGCCGGCACGCGAGTCGTCGAAGTCATCTGGCCCAAGGTCGCCAACTCGGACAATCACAGCTGGGACCAGCACGTCCAGCTCAGCCAGCGGATGAAGGAGCAGTCCGCGCCGATGTTCGACGCCGGCCTTTCCGGACTGATCGAAGACCTCGACCAGCGGGGCCTGCTCGAAGAAACACTGCTCGTCGCGGTCGGCGAATTCGGCCGCAGTCCGCAGCGCGGCGTGAGCACCTCAGGCAACGACAACGACGCCGACGGCCGCGACCACTGGCCGTACTGTTACACCGGCCTGATCGCCGGTGCCGGTATCCAGCGAGGCCTGGTCTGGGGCGAATCTGACCAGACCGCCTCCGCGCCGCTGGAGAAGCCGGTCCATCCCTCCGAGCTGCTGGCCACGATCTACCACAGCTTCGGGATCGACCCCGGCACGATGGTCCTCAACCACCTCCAGCAACCCCGCGAACTGGTCAAAGCCCACCCGGTCACCAGCTGGTTCACGTAACGAATGTAGAGCAGTTGTCCCAACTGCTCGTCCGCGCGGGTTGCCCTGTTGGGACGGATTTCTGTCGGAGGTGACTGAGCTTGGCGGGAGCAATTGGGGACAATTGCTCTACGGCTCAAACCCGCATTTGTTGGTCGTCGGGATGACGCTCGACCAGCTGCCAGCGCGATTCGCGGTCGCGGGTCCGGGCACCGGGACCGGCTGATTCGATCGTCTCGCCCAGTGGCGTCAGTTCGGCTGTGATGGCGAGTTCGGGCATTGCCCCGGCACTGCCCCAGCGGTCGCCGAGCAGACGAACAGGCCGGCCCGTTTCGGGGATCACGATCCGGTCCCCTTTCTGCAGGACCAGTTCGTGCGCGCCGGTCCAGCCGAACCAGGGGTAGGCCGCCGTGTGGGCCGGAATCCAGTGCCAGACACCTTCGTCGTCGGCCAATGCGAACTCGGCCCAGGCGTGGTTGGGGACCCAGACCAGCCGGGCGGGAATTCCCGAGACACGGCAGAGGGCGATGAAGACCCCGGCCCGCTCCTCGCAATCGCCGACGCGGTTCTTCAGGGCTTCGTCAACGCTCGTGTAGTCGCCCGGCCGCGGCGCGATTTCGCGGCAGGTCCACTCGAAGAAAGCCCGGGCTTTGTCCCACGGGTGATCGTTGGGTGACGCGATCGAGCCGGCGAGGCCGGACAACTTGCCGCCCCGGCATTCGATTCCGGGGCTGCTCGAGAGCCAGATCGCGGCTGCTTCGTCGAGCCCTGGTTGCTCGAACGGAAACCGTTCGCGGCTGAAACCATGGCTCGATTTGTACAGTCGCCAGCGCTGTCGCAGCTCGGCCACGATCCGCTGGCCCGCCACGATCCGCGGCGCGGTGGCGATGAACTGAGCCGCCGTGTCGGCGAGCGCGCGGGTTTCAGCCGCGCAGCCTTCGACCACGATTTCAGCATCGAGCAGCTCCTGTTCGGGATGCGCGACGGGGGCCACTGTCGTCGCCCAGAGGCTGGTGGCGTCGCCCTTGCCGCGCCATTCGATCCGAGTGGTCAGCGAAAATTCGCGCGGTTCAAGCAAGCCCGTCTCGGCCGGCGGCTCGCGCCAGATCCAGCGGCCATCGCCGACGACGGGGATCAGGCTGAAGGCGGGCGGGGTCGACCCTTCCCAAATCCGCGGACCAGCTTGCGACAGTTCACCCGGACATGATGCCCTTCGACCCGCCCACAATCCCGCCGTGATCGCGAGTCCGGCGGCAAGGCATTCGCGCCGGTCGGGACGAACCCGTCTGTTCATGTTTCGCTCGCGCTGTGAAACGGGCACCCGATGCCTTGCCTGCCACCGGTTGCCCGTCAAGGATTGGAACCCGGTTGCGATCCGGATTCAACTGTTTTTCGTGGGATAGGCTTCCAGCCTGTCGTCCGGACGGGTCTGCCCGACAGGCTGGAAGCCTATCCCACGTTGGTCTGTTCCACAGTGGCTCCCAGCGATTCAGTCGTCAGGACCCGCGCGAGCCGCAAAACCTGACCGGCTTCGGTCTGTCCGGGCGACTTCCTGTTTGACAGCTTTCGTTTCGCGCCCGACGCTTGGGGAGCAATAGGGGGCCAGACCAGAAAGGTTTTGCCAGCATGAAACGTGACTTGCCAACCGCCGCCAACCCGGACCTCGATCGCCTGTTCCGGGAAATCTCGGACGAAGAAGCGGGCCAGATGATCCGCGAGCGGCGGAGCAACAACCGCGAGCCGCTGGTGCGGCCCGTCCGCGTCGTGTCGCTCGATGACGGCCACCACGATGTCCTGGCCGAGGGCTTCTCCAAGAACTTTTCCCCGGCCGGGATGGGCGTCGTAACGCGCAGCCGGTTCGCGGAAGGGCTGGTCGCCGTCCTCGAGGTTCACCGTTTTGGAAAACCACCCGCCGCCGTGCTGGCCGAGTGCCGCTGGTGCGACGGCTTCGGTGAGGGCTGGTTCATGAGCGGCTGGAAGTTCCGCTCGATGGCGCGACGGCAAGGGATCTGTCAACGTTGAAATGATGGCTTGATCTGGTTGAAGCCTGACGCGCAAGCGAAGGGAGTGCCGCTATGACTTCGCTTGCGCCTCAGGCTTCAATTCTCAACACATCGTTGACCAGCCACCAGGAAATCATGGACGGCCAGCCGGCGGGTTGTCCATCGCCACCAGCTCGACCCGTCCGTTGATTCGCGCCAGACCCGCCGGCCGCCCGATCGCGTGCAGCATTTCCAGCAGCTGGTCGTCGTCCAGCCGGTCAACAGGGATCCCGGACGCGCGGTTGTCCTGGGCAACTGACGGACGAGGCGGTTCTTCCCCGGTGCCGACAGAGTTGACTGGATTGACCGCATTGACGGGTGGGGTCTCCGTTACGGTGCCTGCCACGTCATTTCGCGCTGGTCCGCGTGGCATCCACCACAGGCCGACACCGGCCAACAGCGCGATCGCCGGCACGATCAGGGCAGCACGCCGCCAGGTTCTTCGCCGCCGACAATTGTCGTGGGCCGCCTGTTGCAACAACGACAACATCCGGGACCGCCGTTCGGGGCCGATGTTGGACGCAGCGGACAGGCCGTCACCTGGCGATGGTGTCGCGACTTGGGGCTGACTGGTAATGGGGATCATGGTTGAGTTTTCGCAATTCAAGGTGCGAACAAATGGTGTTTTTTTGGTGCGCTGGATGACAGGCTGGAAGCCTATCCCACGTCGGGAAAATCACGTTGGGCCAATGTAGAGCAGTTGTCCCC
This sequence comes from Planctomycetota bacterium, assembly GCA_031405895.1. GTDB lineage: Bacteria > Planctomycetota > Planctomycetia > Pirellulales > Pirellulaceae > BJ22. The sequence goes on along the minus strand of JANOFL010000167.1, from coordinate 8,123 downwards.
AACTGCTCGACTAACAGAAATCTGTCCCACGTCGGGAAAATCGCGTTGGGCCTGATCTCGAAACTGCTGGACCGCGCGGCGCAGGCGGCCGTCGACCGCGCCGGTCTTCAACCCGCAATGCCCGGCTATTTGCTGCAGGGTCCAGCCCAGCCGGTAGCGCAACGACAACAGACCCCGCAATTCCGGTTCGGTCTGCTCCAGTTGTTCTTCGATCCAGGCAAGGCGGGCGGCACTTTCCATCGCGGCCGGTTCGCCACCGGCCGGATCAACCGGCTCGGCTGCCGCCCTCAGTTGCCGGGCCGGTTCTTCCCGGCGTCGACGCTCCTGACGCAACCAGTCCCAGGCCGTGGTCTTCAGCACGACTTGCAGCCAGCGATGCAGCTGTTTCGAGTCGGCCATCGGCCGCAAGCAGCGAATGGCCTTCAACAGTGCTGTCTGAACCAGATCGAGACAGGTGGCTTCATCGCGGCCCGTCAGGTGTCTGGCACGAACAAGCAGGCGATCAAAGTGGGCCTCATAAAAAACGCGGACTGATTCCGCGTCGCCCGCGCGGATACCTTGGGTCACGGCCAGCCAGTCGATGGTCCCGGCAACCTGCGACTCGATGGTATCACGTTCCCGCGAATCGGCTTCGGCTGAACGGTGGTCCGAAACACGGGCTGAAGCCTGAACGCCATCCAAGCCGGTCCGCGCTGAACCGTTCTCCTGGAACGGATGATGGGGCGCGGTCCGGCTTCCTGCGGGTTTGCCCGTCACGTCGAGCGTCCAGGTTCGCGCGGTGATGGTCAAGTCGTTAGCGTTCCAGGGGATTTTGACTCGGCTCGGGCGATGGCGAGCCATCTGGCTCTCCGCCGCCGCCCGACGCACCACCAGCAGGCGCGGCACCTCCGCCACGACCCGCTCCCGGACTTTCGAAACCGCCGAGCCCTGCACCACCTCCGTCCATTTCGGGATCACCAGAACCGGCACCAAACATCCCGCCCATAACACCCGTGGCACCACCCATCGCGCCACCGCCGCCGCCGCCAAACGGATTGCTGCCATGCAGGTCGCGTTGCAGCTCGCTCACGATCCGCTGCACCAGTTCGACTTCACGGTGCTGACCACGGACAAAGAGCAGGCCGGTCGTCTCGTGAAGGCTGAACTTCAACTGGTCGGGCGTGCTTTCCAGAAGCGTGAGGCCTGTCTTGATCGCGTCCATCAGCTGGGAAAGCCGGTTGGGATCGATTTGGCCCACCACCTGTGGATTTTTCCCTTCCAGCCAGCTGCGGACATTGAAGACCTCAGTCAACTCCATCTCCTGGGCGGATTCGTTGTCCACCCGAACGACAAGGAAGCTTTCATTTTCGCTGATGTTGACCGCGACGCGCCGGCCGGTCAGCTGGGCCAGGCTCTCAAGTGCCGCGCCGGCCCGTACCCGCTGCAGCTTGACCGCCGGCACCGGAATCTCCTTGACTGCTTCCTCGACCACCACATTCAGCAGGGGCACTTGCGCCTGAACCTCAATGACAAAGTCCCGAAGCCGAGGATTATCCATCTCCAGCGAGATGACCCTGTCCAGCTGTTCATGCAGGTCGACGGCCGCGGTTTCGTCGCTGGAATCCTGATCGGTCGACTGCCCGGAGACCGGGCCGCAGCTCAAAGCAACCGCGAGCCAATACGCTATCGCGAACGAGAAGGCCTGTTTCGGCAAGGACCAGCGCATGATTGCAACTCCTTCAATGAACGGTTCAGGTTATGAGCCTATCCGGGAACCGCCGGGGTCTGACGCCAAACTGCTCCCGGCGCGCCGGGATTCGGAGCGATTTGGGGTCTGCCCCCCTCTCTTCGCGGTTCTCGGATAGGCTCTAAGCGGGCGGCGGACATCATCTCAACGACTGCCGGCCCGGTTTTTCGCGCTGATTCTGATGCCTGCTCCCCAAAATCCCGGACTTCGCCAGGGTTAACCCGCGTTTTTTGGCCATTCTTTCTGTATTCCCTGTCACCTTCCGCACGTCCAGGGCCACTGGTTTTCAAGTCCTGGAAGAAGTTGGGCTGGCGCAACGTGGGATAGGCTTCCAGCCTGTCAGACAGCCCTCGAATCCAAAGCCCCGATCCGGACAGAGCAAGGGCCCGAAGAGTCCGCGGCTAGCGCCCGCGGCTCACCAGGAGCCCCGCACTGACGTTACCGTGATCACTGGAGCAACTGCGATGATCGGCGAAAACAAAGCGGCTTCCACCCTCTGGACGCAGGTTCAGGCCGGCAACACGGCGGCCTTTGAATCTGTTGTTCACGATCACATGAACTCGGTCGCCTCGGTCGCCTACGCTGGGACTGGCGACCTGGCCGGCAGCGAAGATGTTGCCCAGGAAACTTTTCTCGTCGCCTGGCAGTCGCGCGACCAGCTGCGTGAACCGGCGCGGCTGGCCGGCTGGCTCTGCGGGATCGCCCGCAACCTTGCCCGGCAATGGCATCGTGGACGCAAGGCCCCGGTCGGCAACGAAGGCATCGAACGGGTCGACCAGTCGCCTTCAGCCATGCAGCGCGTCATTTCCGATGAAGAGCGTCAGCTCGTCTGGAACTCGCTCGAATCGATCCCCGACCTCTACCGCGAAGTGCTCGTCCTCTTTTACCGCAACGGCCAGGCAGTGGCCGAAGTCGCCACGGCCCTTGAGCTGAGCGAAGAGACGGTCCGCCAGCGGCTCAGCCGCGGTCGCAACCTGCTTCGCGCCGAAGTCGCCCGGACCGTCGAGCAGACGCTCGAACACTCCCGCCCCGGCCCGCAGTTCGTGACCTCGGTCATGGCCGGCATCGCGGCGACCGGAACCTTGACGGCGCTGGCGAAATCAGCGGGCGGCGCGGCGGCCGGAACGCTGGCCGCCAAAGCCGTGGGCAGCGCCGCGGGCTCGGCCGCCGCCAAAGTCGCGGCGGGTGGAGCCATGGCTGGCCTCGCGGGTGGTGCGATCGGTGCCGCCGGTGGACTTGGTGGAGCGTGGCTCGGCACCTGGCTGCCGGCCCAAATGGCTCCGACGATGGCCGAACGCAGGATGCTTGAAACAAACGGCCGGAAAGCGTTCCGCGCGGCACTGCTGTTTACCCTTGCGATCATCGCCCTGACTCCGCTTTACTTTTTCAAGGGCGGGGTTCTCTGGGGCCTGTTGACGACTTTGGCGCTGACCACTGCCTTCGTGGTTTGGACCATCGTTCAGAGCCTGCGGATCAACCGCGAAGTCCAACAGCTCCGCGCGACCATCCGCCCCGAAGACGACCCCAATCCGACCTGGGTCAAGCAGCGCCTCGGGCTGGCTGATGGCGGTGCCAAGCCTCAATCGCACTGGGTCGGCCGGCGCGGGACCAGCTCGATCCGCCTGTTCGGCTGGCCGCTCTGGGATTTCCAGTGTGGCGATCCGGGCGCGGGGATGGGAACGGGCAAACCCGTCCAGCCGCTTCACGCCCGCGGCTGGCTGGCGGTCGGCGATCGCGCCACGGGCTTCATCGCGCTCGGCGGCCGCGCGACGGGTGTTTTCGCGTTCGGTGGTTTGGCCATGGGACTGGTCGCGTTCGGCGGCATGGCGGTCGGTGCCTTGGCCCTGGGCGGCCTTGCCGCCGGCGGTCTGGCGCTGGGGGGCTTTGCACTCGGTCACTCCGCCGCTGGCGGCGGCGCGATCGGCTGGCAAGCAGCCGGTGGTGGAGCGATTGGCATCCACTCCGCGATCGGGGGCCTTGCCGTCGCCAACGACCTCGCCGACGGCGGCCTCGCCGTATCCCGCGGTTTCGCCACGGGCGGTCAAGCCATCGCCCCCGAGTCCAACACCGACGCCGCCCGCGCCGCGACGTCCCAAGCCTGGCTCAGCGACTTCATGGGCACCGCCGCCGCCCTCCGCGACCCCGCCGCCTACCGCCGCCGCATCCGGCTCACCACCTGGTCAATCATCATCCCCGCCGTCCTCTTCTCCCTCGCCCTCCCACTCACCATGCTCCGCCGCCGCCAACCCGGGGAGCAGGGTGCGTGAAACGCACCAACAACTTATCACCGCCCGTGCTCGCTTTCTTTCCTGGTAGCGGAAGGTCGAAGGCCCGAACACTACTGCCGACTTTGGGCCTGTTTACTCGGCCTTGAAGTTCATGATGAACGAATGGTGGTCGTAGCGGATCCGTTCACGGTTGTAGACGCCGGTGAACCAGCTGTTGAGATCCTCCGGGGGCGGCCCGGCCCGATGCTCAAGGACCGGTTTGTCCGAATGGTTCCACCAGACCCGTATCCACTCACCGTCATCCTCGATCCGGATGTGGTGCGGCGTTTCGGGAGGCATCGCGTCGGAAGAAAGGAGCTGTGGAACGAATCTCCCTGGTATTCCGTCTCTGAACTCACATATCGAAACCGATGGCCCGTGCGGTGCGAACCGGATGACCAACCCGTCCGTCACGTCATTGGTTCCAAGTGCGGTCATCCCTTCGCTTCCTCTCGGGCATCTGATGGCGATTGCCAGATTGTCCGAATAGTGGATCCCGTCACTGGCCTTGTTGCTCAAATCAACCCAGAGCCAGTCCAACTCCACTGCCTCAGGGCGTTTGATGTGCTGAACCCAAGCCGCGCCGCGATTCCGGAGCATCCAGCAAGCATTTGACCCGGCCCCAGGCTCTACAAGATCCGTCGCAGTTGAATCTCGCGTGGGCCGATGGAAAACGCGCCTTGCCTCCTGGTACGCCATGCCCGCCAGAAATACAAAGCACCCGATCGTGAGCGAGGCAACCGTAACCGGCAGAAAGCGTCTCGACAGGGTTTTTGCTTCGGATTTGGCCGGCATTGCTGGTCGTACTGTCCATTCTTCGTTTTCGTCACACGATTCCTTGTCAGACAAGATTCCAGACAAATTCAGGCGGACAGAGGTCCAGTATTCTGGCTCGTCGATTTCTTCCAAGGCATCGTGAAGGTCGCGTAACTGGAACGGGCTTAACGCAAGGGTCACAAGTTCCTTGGTCTCAATAACCATCAATCCCTGCCGCAGGCAATCCGCCAGTCGCGGACACGTCCGCAGTCCCCCGGCAGAAACTGCGACGGGCCGGTTGACCGTCGCGAAAAAAGCGATGTACTCGCGGAAGGCCTCCTCATCGGCAACGACCAGCTCCAGGCCGGACTTCAACAACCGCGCTTCGGCGAACTCCAGCGAAATTGCAGCGTCGCCACGATGAACCTGCCGATGCAACTTGCCAATCAACTCGCGGAATTCGGTTCCGGCAGGCCACTGTTGCAGAAAAGTTGACATTGTCTGGTTCCTTAAAAACGACACCTGCCTTCGCAGATATCGACTTCACCACTTCGTGGCCCGGAAGAACCGGGAGAAGGGATCCCTGGCCAACCTTCTTAAGTTACTTGTCGCCCGGCGCATCCTGCTTTCAGGCGTGTCGCGCGAAGCGATGGACTCTGTCAATCCATCTCGCCGGCCTGCAGGCAATCGCGCAGTTTGTCCCGTCCCCGCTCGGCCCGCTTCCGGGCCGACGCGGCGTTGATCCCCATCGTCGTTCCGATCTCGGCGAACTCGCGGCCGCTGAAATAGTGCAACTCGATGACCCGCCGTTCGCCCTCGTCCAGGCCATCGAGACAGGGCTGGACGATCTCGGACCACTCCATCTTCCGTTCAAACTCCCGTGTTCCATCGCCTGAACCCGGGTCCGCGATCTGGTCCTCTGGCAGCAGGCCGTCGGGGCGTCGTTTCGACCGAAATCGCTTCGCTTCGCGCCGGGTCGCTGTCCGGACGTACTTGCCGAAAGCCGCTTCTGAGGCGAAGACCGGTTCAGCAGATCTTCCCAGCGCCCGTTCGACACACTCCCGAATGCGGTCGGCGAGGATCTCCAGATCGGTGTCGCCCCAGTTGCGGATCAGGGCCCGCGCGAGCTTCAGGTAACCGCCCGCCGCCGCCCAGCGCGCCAGAAGCTCTCCCGCCCCGATCCCTCCATCCATCGTCATCCCACTCCGCGCTGTGGACTGTCCATCTCGAAAGCAGCCCAAGCGGCCGACGAGGTTTCTGGACCGTTCCTTCAGCAGGACAAAACGGGCGTTCCAGGAGTACCCCGGAAGAACCTGGCTTCCTCCGGGGTTCCGCGCGTTCCTACAGATCCCCCTCCTCATTGATGCCGGCAAAGACCGCATTCGCCAGCGTTCGCAGGTTTTTCTCGAGCGGATTGTTCGTGTTGCCGTTTCCATCGAGATCGTACAACAAACCGTTGCGGCTCTGGCTGTTGACCGCCAGAAGCAGGTTCAGCACGGAGACAGAGCTGCCGTTGGCCACCCCAAAAGCCTGTCCGGCCGCTCCCACATTGAACATCGAGGCCCCGGTACCATACTGGCTGACCGTGAACCCGTAACAGCTTGCCGTGTTGCCGGCCAAGGTCTGGTTGGTGACGTAAACCGCCAGGGCAGTCGCGAACACCTGCGCGTCTGTCTTGACTGGGCCAGAGAGTCCCAGCGCCATGGCCTCTTTCTGCTTCCTGCGAAACAGTGAATTGTAGAACTCCCAGACGTCCAGGTTGGTCATGCCCGTGAGGTCGTTCGCCCCGGCAGTCGCGCCGTACATATTGGGGAGCGTCGCGGCCAACCAACCGGAAAGTTGCATTGATCCGGCACCCCCATTCAGCGCCACGATCAGTGCGCGGCCCTTTTTGTTCTGCCAGAATCCAATGGTCGCGGTCTGTCCCGCCGAAACGCCACCGCCATTCAAGGGCCTTTCCGCAAAGTTGTAGTTGATTGCCGCGGCACCCGGCTCCAGTCCGATGTTGCCAAACCGGTCGTTTCCAATGACGGACCCGACTGTCAGTCCGTTGATTGTCCCGAGAATCTCAGCGCCGTCGTTGAATCCCGCAGGCTGTACCTGAGCGAGGCCGTAGGTTCCGGGGCGCAGGTCAAAAAACATGTAGGCCCCGTCACTTTCTGTCAGGCCCTGCAGACTCACGGCCTGCCCGCGATCGTCCACTCCGGTCAGCGCGACCGCAACATTGCCGATGGCGCGCTCACCAAAATTGACCTCCCCGTCAGCATTGAAGTCCTCCCAGGTGAGGCCCGACAACTCGGCAGGGAGCACGTTGCCGAATCCGTAGTTCGTCGCTGGGAGGCTTTCTGGTCCGACAAATATTCCTGCAATTGTCTTGCTGTTTGTTGAGTTATCGACTGTTCCGCCGCCACTGCCGGCCAGCTCTTTTCCGTCGAGAAAACCCAACGGCTGTGCGCTGTCAAGGTTGTAGATGCCGGGCAGGACGCCACCGAACTCAAAACTCCCGTTGGCAAGCGACGACGTTGTCCGGTTCACCAAGCTTCCAAGGGCATCAGTGCCCGTCAAGGTAATCACTATTCCCAGCAGCCCCACCTCGCTTCCGGCCTGAAAGCCTCCGTCATTGTTGCCGTCATCGTAGACGACACCGGAAATCGTCATCGGCTGAAAACCGCCGTCAAACCTGGCCAATGCAAAGTCGATATTTCCCGGAGTGGTTTCGGCGTATCCGGCGATTACAATCCGCCCGTCGGCCTGGAGACGCACTTCGTGCGACTGGGCGAACGATCCACCGAACAGCGTAATAACGGTCCCGCCCGATCCAAAGGATGTGTCGGGGCTGCCGTCGACCTCAAAACGGGCCAGTGCCATCTTGTCCTGACCATCGCCATTAATCGCAAATCCAGCCGCAAGAATCCTGCCATCCGACTGAATCGCCAGGCTCTCGGCACCATAATACTGGGCGCTCAATCCAGCAGTTGCAACTCCGTTGACGCCGAAGCCGGTATCCAGTTGCCCGTCAGGTTGATACCGGAGCACTGCGAATTCCTGTGGGCCATTGATCGTCGTGCTGCCGCCTACCACGATCTGGCCGTTTTCAAGCACTGCGACGGAACTGCCAAATTCGCGGCCCGAGAGGTTGGTTGTGACGATGCCGCCTGATCCAAATCCGGTGTCGAGACTGCCATCAGAGTTGTAGCGAACAACGAACGAAGCATCCGCCTGAGAATTGGACCCGGCGGTCTCCAAACTCAATCGCAATTGGTTGACGGCTGATTTTCGGAGAAAACTTCACGTGGAGTCCGGTAGCCGAGGCAGGCGCGGGGGCGGTCGTTGAGAAGGTTTTCAGTTTCGCGCAGTTCGGCGTGCGAGACGTC
>JANOFL010000165.1:0-11887 GCA_031405895.1 Planctomycetota bacterium | reverse complement strand
GCTGAAAAATCGTTGGCGTGTGGCGATTCCGGAGATGGCTGATTCAACCTTTGTCTTTGGCAAAGGGGAATCGGCTTGCGCATCTGGCTCACATGCTGGTGCCGTTTCGTCAGCCCAGCCGCGCGGTGTGCCGGGACTGGAGAAGTACTACGACGAGGACTGCTTTCTCACAGAGGTTGAATCGCGCGAACTGCGTTCCGAGATCAGCCGGGCAGTCGAGGAAAAGAAGCCCTTCTTTGCGCTGATGTCACACTACGCCGTGCACGCTCCGTTCCAGGCCGATCCGCGTTTCATCGACCATTATCGCGACGAGCCGAAAGATTTCGCGGCTTTCGCGGCACTGGTCGAAGGCGTGGACGACGCGCTGGGAAAAACGCTGGACCATCTGAAGGAACTGGGCGTGGCCCGCGACACGCTGGTCTTTTTCCTCGGCGACAACGGCAGCGACGCACCACTGGGCGACGACCTGGCGATTGCCTGCGCCGCGCCCCTGCGCGGAAAGAAGGGCACGTATTTCGAAGGTGGCATGCGGACGGCGCTGCTGGTCGCCTGGGCCGAAGTCGACCCGGACTCCACGGCGAGCGGCAGGGCGTCAGCCCTCCGTGTCCAGCAACTTCGCCCGGTGAATCCCAACGTCGCGACCGATTCAGAACACTTGCTTGCGCTGCGTGCTGGTATTCAGCAACGGCTGCCGGTCGTACCCAACAGCTCGACTTCCCAACTGGCCACAATCTGCGACCTCTTTCCGACCATTCTGTCCGCGGCCGGATGCGCCGACCGGATTCCAGCTGAGCATGTCGTCGACGGCGTGAACCTGATGGAACGGCTCGCACAACCTGACGCGCCCATGGTCGAGCGCGATTTTCTGATGCACTATCCCCACGAGCACCGCGGGTCGTACTTCACGGTCTTCCGGCGGGGCGACTGGAAACTGGTCTGCCACTGGCGTCAACCGGCCGGGGAACAGTACGCGCTGTACAACCTGGCCGGCGATCCGTACGAATCGGCCAATCTGGTGCGGCAAGAACCGGGCCAGCTGAAGGGGATGTTCCTGGCGATGGCGGAATCACTTCGCGCGACGAATGCGCAGCTGCCGCTGGCAGATGACCGCACCACGCCGCTCGAGCCAGTGTTCGACCCCTGACATCACACCAGGATGTTGTTGACCTGCAGCCAGTGGCGGGGCGAGTCTTCGGGGCGGCCGCGGCAGGGGCGGGAAAGTCCGATCGCGAGGACGGCCGGGCCGGAGAGAAGTGGTGAGGTCTTTCTGGACGCGAAGGACAGCGGCCAGATCGGGGGACGCGTGATCGGCTTGCCAGAGATGCAGTCGGTGACGGCGACGCCGTAACGGAGATCGCCTTCGATGAACTCCCGCCGGATGCGCGGGCCGCGGGCAATGCTCGCAGGTTGCCCAGCAAAGTTCGCCGACGAACCAGGCGAGGTCATCGCGCTTGGCAAAGCCGGCCAGTTGGGAGCGGTTGTTGAGCCGCACGTCGACCAGCCGCCGGACGCCCGCCTGTTTCAGCCGCCCGAAGAATCCAGCGGCTGAGCTTTGGGTAAAACCGATCGTAAAGATTTCCAATCGTCGTGCTCCATTTCGCCAAACAAAAGGCCCTGATTGCGGTCGTCGCCCCTCTGGCCGCGGACCTGCTGCTCGCTTTGCAACGTGCCGTCGCCGCGAATGTGCTGGATGGCGACGCCTTCATCGCCGAGGACGCGGGTGACCAGCAGGCAGCGGTGGCAGATGGCGGGGTCTTCCTCGCTGCACATCAGGGCGATTCGCAAGCCCTTGGCCAGGCCGGCTTTGACGCGTTCGATCCCGGCCCGGAAAAAGGGCTGTTCCGCCACGCGATGGTAAAGGACGTGTCCCTCGGCGTCGTAGAGGCAGTCACCGGGCGGGCGACCGCCGAGCTGTTCTCCCAAGAACAGGTACTTGATCTCCCGTGCCGGCAGTTCGGCCTGCAGGGCATTCTGGTTGAGCTGTGGGGTGAAAGCCGACCAGGGCTGCGAACGGACATCGGCCAGCACGTCGATCGCGTGCTGCTTGAGCAGTTCCACGAACCGGTCAAGTTCGTGGCTGGAATGGCCAATGGTATAAATCACGGCAAGTCTGTTCGGAAGGACAACTGACTTGGGACTGAATTGATCGTAACCCGAAGCGTGAGCGAGTGAATCCGGCCGGCCTACCGCTTACGCTGTTTGAAGCTGCGTGACTCAAAGCGTGTGGTGAGCGGGGGTAACTGGCGAAACAGGGGCCGTTGTCGTCCCAGCCGCGGCCCCCTCCCCCGGCCCCTCCCCACAAATCGGTTCCGGGAAGACCGGAACCGATTTGGAGGAGGGGGGAAGATAGGTTCCGCTGGGCCGTTGGCTGTGCTTGAACGCGATCATCGCAACTTCAATACTTATACTTGCGGCTCTGGAAGCCTGTCGGTCCAGTCCCGCGAGATCACTGTCTTCACGGAATTCCAATCATGTCTGGCGATTCGCCCGCCGCGCTCCTTCAGCGCCACTGGGGCTTCGATTCGTTCCTGCCACAGCAGGAGGAAGCGATCGCGGCGGGTCTCGACGGACGGGACGCGCTGGTCGTGCTTCCGACCGGCGGCGGCAAGTCCCTGTGTTACCAGATTCCGGCCCTCGTTCGCGGCCAGCTGACGGTCGTCGTCTCGCCGCTGATCGCGTTGATGAAGGACCAGGTCGATGGCTTGCGCGACCTGGGAATCGCAGCCGGCGCGCTGAACAGTTCGCTCTCGGCGGGCGAACAGCAAGCAGTCTTTCGCGAAGCCCGCGAAGGCCGCCTGCATCTGCTTTACGTCGCTCCGGAACGGTTGCTCCTGCCGCGGATGCTCGACTGGCTGCGCGAGTTTCCGCCCGGCGCAATCGCCGTCGACGAAGCCCATTGCATCAGCAGCTGGGGGCACGACTTCCGGCCCGAATATCGCGGGCTGGGGCGATTGCGCGAGCTGCTGCCCGGTGTTCCAGTGCAAGCTTTCACGGCGACGGCCACACCGCAAGTCCGTGACGACATTGTGGGGCAGCTTGGGCTGGTCGAGCCGCTGGTGCTGGTCGGCGATTTCTTCCGGCGAAACCTGGTTTACAACGTCGAGCGCCGCGGCAAGGGACTGAACCAGATTTGCGGTGTGCTCGACCGTCACCGCGAACAGTCCGGGATCATCTACGCGATCTCCCGGGCGAAAGTTGAGCAGATCAGCGCCACGCTTAATCAGCTGGGCTATCTGTCGGCGGCCTATCACGCGGGGATGAGCGACGGGGAACGGGAGCGGACGCAGAACGCCTTTGTCAACGACGAAATCGAGACCATTGTCGCGACGGTCGCTTTCGGAATGGGGATCGACAAGTCCGATGTGCGGTACGTGATTCACGCCGAAATGCCCCGCTCGATCGAGGCTTACCAGCAGGAAAGCGGCCGGGCCGGGCGGGACGGGCTGGAGGCGGAGTGCTGGCTGTTTCATTCGCTGGGTGACAAGCTCACCTGGGAGCGGATTCTCGAACACTCAGCCGCCGAAGTTCGTGACCTGGGTCGGGCGCACCTGCAGCAGGTCGCGGACTATTGCAACACGCTGGGCTGCCGCCACCAGTTTCTGGTCCGGCACTTTGGCCAGGAATCGGGCGGGAACTGCGAGGCCTGCGATGCGTGTCGCGGAACGGCCGAAGCCACGCCCGAGCCTCTGCGGGTTGGCCAGATGATCCTTTCGTGCGTCCATCGCTGCCACGAACAGTTCGGCGTCACGCACATCGTCCGCGTCCTGACCGGCAGCCGGGAAGCCCGCATTCTGCAGTACGGGCACGACCGGCTGAGCACGCACGGGCTGCTGCATGGCCACTCGCGGCCGCAGGTCCGCGACTGGATTGACCAGCTGGTGCAGCAAGACTTTCTCGCAGTGACGAGCGGCGAGTTTCCAGTGGTCACGATTACACCGGAGGGCCGCCGGCTGCTCAAGGGCGAGCGGACGCCGGCCCTTCGCAACACGGTCAAGCCAACGGAACCGGTTACGCCGGCGACAATTCTGGCTTCTTGGGAAGGGGTCGACCGGGCACTGTTTGAAGAGCTGAGGCGTTTGCGGCGGGATTGGGCGGCCGCCGTGGGCAAGCCGCCGTTCCTCGTCTTCAGCGATGCGACGCTTCGCGATCTGGCCCGCTGCCGGCCGGTCGATCAGCTGCATCTTCTCGCCGTGCACGGCATTGGTCAGCAAAAAGCCGCGACCTGGGGCTGGCAGCTGATTGACGTGATCGGCCGCTGGTGCGAGCAACATGCGCTGCCGGTCAATGTCGTTTCGCTAAAGCCCGCGCGACAGGGCGGCATGAGCAACGGCCCGCGGCTCCCGGGAGCGAACGCGCTCGCCGCGTTTCCGCTGTTCGAAGCGGGGCTGGACCTCGCTTCGATCGCCGACCGGCTCAGCCGCGCGCCGTCCACCGTGCTGGGCTATCTGGAACAGTACATTGTGGCCCGTTCGATCACCAACGCCCGGGCCTGGGTCGATCCGGCGGTGATTGAACAGGTCGAAGTCGCCGCGGAATCCAACGACACGGGCCGGTTGCGGCCGCTGTTCGATGCGCTGCATGGCCAGATTTCCTATGACCAGATCCGGCTGGTGTTGGCCTGCCAGCGGAACCGCGCGGCGGTCGGCGCCCGGTGACAACCGCGCCCTGTGGGAAAAGAATTGTCTGGTCAAGGGTTCGATCTGGCTGGCCATCCAGCATTCACGCGATAAACTGGATTTCAGGCGGCTGACCGTGGTGATGTCCAGCCGCTGTCAGCCCGTTCCTGAACTGACCAGAGATGAGCCGCAAGTCCCCAACCCGCTGGTATCGCGGAGAAAACGTCCCGCGCGGCGTTATCCGGCGGTTCGCGCGTAACGTGGCGGCCCAGTTCCGCCCGGACCGAATCATTCTTTTTGGCTCTCATGCTTGCGGTTGCCCCCACGCCGACAGTGATGTGGACATTCTGGTGGTCATGCCAACCCGCAACGAGCTGGATCAGGCCGCCCGGATTCACCTCGCGCTAATGCCTCCCTTTCCCCTGCATTTGCTGGTTCGCACCCCAGGCAGCCTGCGTTGGCGACTTGCCGAGGGAGACTCGTTCCTGACGGAAGTCCTGTCTGAAGGAGAAGTGCTCCATGAAAAGACTGACCAGGGAGTGGGTCGCCAAGGCCGAAGCCGACTTTCAAGCCGCCAACGTGCTGCGGGGCACCAAACCGCCGCTTCATGACGCGCTTTGCTTTCATTGCCAGCAGGCAACGGAGAAATACCTGAAGGCCTTGCTGGAAGAGACTGGCATCAGGATTCCCCGAACCCACAATCTGGACGACTTGTTGGCGTTGTTGTCGCCACACTTTCCGGGTCTCAGGAAATTGCGCCGGGGACTGATCTTTCTGACTGACTTTGCGGTTGATACCAGGTATCCGGGCGAAACGGCGAACAAGCGCCAATCCGGGTCCGCGCTGCGTTGGGCCGGCAAGGCGAGGACCGCGGTGCGACAACAGCTGGGATTGAAAAGCTGACCCCGAAAAAGGGGTCAAGTCTCTTTTGTTAGAACCGCCCGAGCCGGACGAACCAGGCCTTGCAGAAAAGATGCCTGGTCCTTTTCGGTCTCAAATCTCTGAACGGTAACGGCTGCCGGTCCAGGCAAGTTTCCGCTGATCGGCGTTAACGAACCGTGCCGGTCGGCTGAAACGTGCCCAGGACCGGGCGGTGGTCGCTGGTCTTGTCGCTGTCGGGGAAGTCGCCTTCGCGAACCACCACCGTCGCCTTGCCCTGCCACTGTTTCGCCTGGTTGGCGACGAAGACGAAATCGAGCATCGAGTCGGGATAGCGGTCGACCCGCCGGTCGGTCACGTTGCGGTCGTCGGACCAGTTCGAATCGACCAGTGGATCGGGCTTGATCCATTCCCAGACACCGCCTTCCATCATCGCGGTGAATCCGGCGTTGCCCTGTCCGGTCTTGAACTCGTAGTCGAAGTTGAAATCGCCGGCCGTGATGATCGGCTCGGGATGGGCGGCCGCCCACTTGACCAGCATCCGGGCCTGGTCGGTCCGCAGGTCTTCTTCGCCGCGCGCGAGGTGGTTGATGATCAGCCAGAATGTGCAGCTGGTGGTCTGATCCAGCAACCGCACGACCAGCGGCGAGCGGGCCCGCAGCGCGCCATAGTCTTCCGATTCCGGTTCGACATTGTTGAAGTTCGCGGCGATCCCGGCGTAACGGTGCAGCTCGAAGGCCTCCAGCACCTGGAAGCGGCTCATGTCGACCAGCAGCACCAGGCTGTCACTGTCCTTGAACCCGCCGCTGCCCGAAGTCACACAGTCAACGGCCTTGCCAAGTCCGGCGGCGACCGCTGCCTGAAAACGCGGGATCGTTGGCGGGTCGACTTCGCTCAGCGCCACCAGCTGGGCCCGCGTGGCCGGATCTTTCATCAACGAAACCAGCTGCTGGCCGATCTCGACCGGATCGCTGTCGGGCGGCTGATTGGGACGGCTGCTCTCGACGTTCCAGGCGAGAACACAAAACTCCTGGGCGGAGAGGGCGGTGGACCAGAGGCTGACACAACAGCCGAACAGGATGATCAACTTCACGGAGGGGTCTCTTGGTGCAAACAGGACCAGCGGAACGGCGGAACTGGGGCCCGGTTGCGCCGCGTTTCAAAGCGAACATGGTAACCGAGCCGGGGCCTGGCCAGGCCGCCGCGCCGTGACCAAGCACTTGACGTGGGGCCACGTCAGGAGAGATCCTCTGCCCGTTGGGGATGGGCTGACAGAACGGTCAATTCCTGTGAGCCTGAGGCGCTAGCCGATTCCCTTGTGTGGTAGTTAGTAGCGGAGTCAGCTTGATCGGCTAGCGCCTCAGGCTCACCTTTTAACAGCCCTCGTTCGGGGTGGGCCACCAGCCATGGGGCCATCCGGCCAAGTTCGTCTTCTCCCGCCGCCCAAAGCGCGAGGCACAGGACGCTCAGCACCAGAACCGCCGACCAGGCGAGCGGGTGCATGCCGGGGATCGCTTCCGGCCGGAGGCTGGTCACTGGGTCCCAGTCCCGCGTGTCTTCCCAGCCGAACCGCGTCCGCCGCCAGAAATCCTGGTTCGTCTCGCTGGCTTCTGGCTGGACCTGCGTGGCTTCGGGGGAAGGATCCTGTTGCTGCCAGGCTGCGACTGGTTGCGTCCCCGACAGGACGGCTGCAAAAACCAGCAACACCGCAGCCCTCCGCGAATCCAATCCGTTCCGGGGCCGACTTTTCTGGCGTTGGGGCCCGCTGGCAAACTTGATTTCGTCGCCCCGGCAATGGATGGCGGGGCCGAAGGTGCCCGGCGAAATCAGAATTCCAGGACGGGACATTCGGGTAGCGTTAGCTGGTCGAAAAGTTGGAAAACCCGTTGGGGCCGGAGATTTCCAGTTCAAAGCAAGCCGGGTGCCGGGCCAAGCCACGGCGCAAATCGCCTGTTTTTTGGCCTGTTTGCCCGTGAGTGTTGCCAGCCGGCAACAACCTTCCCGCCACGACGTTGACAAAAAGCGACACTCGGGCACGATGGGACTGGAGACCGGAACGGAAACTGCCGGAAGCTGTTTTCGCTGGCCGGCCGCCGCCAAAAACTCGCCAGCCGTCAGGTTCAGCCCCTCACGTGGACAGATTTTTACGGCCGTGCCGCGCGTTTTGCGACGTTTTATTCCGCGCGGCGTAGAATGCAGTTGAGACAAGTCCCGCGAGCGGGCCAGTCGCCATGCCGGCTGGACCACGACCGGGCAAGGCCACCATCAGGTTGGGTCCGATGTCCGTCTCCGACCGCTCACACCGCAAGCAGCTGATCCGCGAGGCCGAGGGTTACCTCGAGCTGATGACGGCGTTGCAGGACCGTCTGGCCCTCGATCTCGATCTTCGCCGCAAGCTGGCAGATCGCGTGCTGGAAACACTGGGCGAAATCCAGAGCCCACAGGGGTTCAAGCCCTACGTTCTTTACCTCAAGGGCCAGGCTCTTCGCGCCGCCGAACGTTACGAAGAGGCGATCGGCCTGTTCGACCAGTCGGCCCGGCTCGACCCCGACAACGTCCACACGCAGCTTGGGATGGCGTGGTGCTTCAAGCGAACCAACCAGCTCGACCGCGCCATCGATGCGATGCAGCTGGCGGTCCAGGCCGACGGCGAAAGCGCGATCGCGCATTACAACCTCGCTTGCTACCTCTCCTTGGGCCAGCGTCCGCTGGACGCCTGCCGCCACCTGTCCATCGCGCTGGAACTCGACGGTTCCTATCGCGACAAGGTGCTCGGCGAGCACGACTTCGACCCGATCCGCAAGACGCCCGAATTCCTGGCCGCGCTCACGGTCCAGGTTTGATGGCGGGGCGTGATCTGCCCGGTTCTGCTGCGGCCACCGCGTGGCCTGCCGGTTTTCTGGAACGATTGGGAGAGATTTTTCCGGCCGGGCTGTTGCCCCGGGTCATTGCAGCCCTGGCGACGCCCCGCCAAGTCGGCCTTCGCGTCAACACGCTGCTGACTTCGGTTCCCGCGGTCACGCTGCGGCTGTTCGAAGCCGGCATCGCTGTCCAGCCTCTTTCCTGGCAGCCCAGCGGCTTGATCGCGGACGCCGTTTTTCGCACGCAGCTGGTCGACTCGCCGCTGGTGACCGACGGCAGTCTTTACCTCCAGGGTCCCAGCAGCCAGTTTGTTTCCCTGCTGCTGGCTCCGCAGCCCGGCGAAACCGTTCTCGACCTCGCTGCCGCGCCCGGTGGAAAGACTTCGCATCTGGCGGCGCTGATGGAAAACCGGGGTGTCCTCTCCGCGGTGGAATCTGTCCGGCCCCGATTCTTTCGACTGCAGGCCAATCTCAAGCGGCTGGGCGTCGGCATCGCGAAGACCTACCTCATGGACGGTCGGGCCGTGCCGCGCAAAACCGGCCCGCGTTTCGACCGGGTTCTGCTCGACGCGCCGTGCAGTGGCGAAGCCCGCCTCAGCCCGCACCATCCGGCGGCCCTCGCCACCTGGAGCGAGCGGAAAATCGCCGAGTGCAGCCGGAAACAGACCGGCCTGATCCGCGCCGCGTTTGATTCACTTCGACCGGGTGGACGAATGCTCTATTGCACCTGCAGTTTCGCGCCGGAGGAAAACGAGCGCGTCGTCGCGCGGCTGTTGCAGGACCGTCCGGACGCCGGGCTGGAATCTCCGGGCGAAATCCCGTTTGAAACCGTTGACGGACTGCGCGAATTCAGGGGCAAAATGTTTGGCGAAGAGCTTCAAAGGGCGCGACGGATCGTGCCTTCAGCAGTCATGGAAGGATTGTTTATCGCATTGGTCAGAAAGGGTGCGGACTGAGTTTGCGGCTGACCAGCACGCGCTCGAAGACTGATCGAGGCCGACGGGCAGGCGAGCCCAAGGGCGGGATCCGGGCTGACAAAAAAGTGAGCCTGAGGCGCTAGCCGAGTACGCTGATTCAACCATTCGTTCACACCCAGGGGAATCGGCTAGCGCCTCAGGCTCACAAGAATTCGCCGTTTGCCCGGTCTGCATGAAAGGGGTCGGGAGTCGTTTTCGTCATGCTGTTCCATCAGGCAAGCCCGCTCGCGAAAACGACTCCCGACCCCCTCGGTTCGCTCGCTGACGCTTCGGGTTAGGATTGCGGCCTGTTTCGTTCTCCCACGTTGCCCCCACATGCCGCCCCACGGATCGATCATCAAACCGCAGCGCCATGGGGCCGCGGCAGGCAACCACCACCACACCGATCCGACCGATGCCTGGTCCGCGAAGCTGGAGCTCGGACTGGCACTGGCCAGCGGCGGGGCTCTGGTCGCCGGCTGGCTGGCCAGTCGCTTGACCGAAGCCGGCTCGATCTGGCCGGTTGGTCTTTACACGCTCGCGATGCTGTTCGGCGGGTTGTATGCCGCCCGCGATGCGATTGGACTGCTCGGCCAGGGCCGGTTCAACATCGATTTCCTGATGGTCTTCGCGGCGGTCGGCGCGGCGGCGCTGTGGCACTGGTTCGAAGGAGCGCTGCTGCTGTTTCTGTTCAGCCTCGGGCACGCGCTCGAGCATCTTGCCCTCGGCCGGGCGCGGCGGGCGATCGAGTCGCTGGCCAGCCTCACGCCCCGCACGGCCCTGGTCCGGCAAGGCGAGCGGCTGGTGGAGACGCCCGTCGAAGAGCTGAAAAGGGGTGACGTGGTCGCAGTCCGCCCCAACGACCGGATCCCGGCCGACGGATTCGTGATCGCCGGCGAAAGCTCGGTCGATCAGGCCCCCATCACGGGCGAAAGCATGCCGGTCGACAAGCGACCGGTCGCTGATCCAGTCCGCGCGGCCCGCCAGCCCGCTTCGGTCGATCCGGCCAGCCTCGTTTTTGCCGGCACGATCAACCAGGCCGGATCGCTCGACATCCAGGTCACGCGGCTGGCCAGCGAATCGGCTCTGGCCCGCGTCGTCGAACTGGTCAGCCACGCCGAATCGGCCAAGTCACCGACGCAGCGTTTCGCCGAGCGGTTTGAGCGAATCTTTGTGCCGGCCATTCTCGTTCTTGTTGTGGTCCTGCTGGCGGTGCCCTGGACCTGGGGCGAGCCGTTTGCCGAATCGTTTTATCGGGCCATGGCCGTACTGGTGGCCGCCAGCCCCTGTGCACTCGCCATCTCGACTCCCAGCGCCGTGCTCTCCGGTGTCGCCCGCGCCGCGCGGAGTGGCGTGCTGGTCAAGGGCGGTGGTCCGCTGGAACAGCTGGCCCGTGTCCGCGCGATCGCCTTCGACAAAACGGGAACCCTCACGGCTGGCAAGCCGGTCGTGACCGATGTGGTGCCGGCCGAGGGAGTCGATCCGGCGACCTTGCTCCGGACCGCAGCGGCCCTGGAACAGCTGAGCGACCACCCGTTGGCCCTGGCCGTCGTCACTGCCGCGCGCGAGCGGCCTGGTATCCAGCCCGATGAAGCCGCATTTCCGCTTGCGACCAACCTGAAAAACGTTCCTGGCTTCGGACTCGAAGGAACCGTGGAGGGTCAATCGGTCCGGATCGGGAAGGCCGGATTCTTCACTGCTCAAGGGTCTGACGCCAGTTCCCAGGGGTCTGACCCCCTACGTTCTCAGGGGTCTGACGCCAATTCGCGCAGTCTTCGGAGCGAATTGGGGTCTGACCCCTTTCCCCTTTCCCTTCCGGATGATCTTCGCGACACCGTCTCCGGGCTCCAGGCTGCCGGCCGGACGACGATGATCGTCCAGCAAGGCAGCCGGTTCCTTGGCGCGCTGGGTCTGATGGACCAGCCGCGCCCCAGTGCCGTGGCAGCGATCCTGCAGCTGCGGTCCATGGGAATCGAAGAGGTGGTACTCCTTTCGGGCGACAACGATCAGGTTGCGGAAGCGGTTGGGCGCGAGTTGGGTGTTGACTCGGTCCGCGGCAACCTGCTGCCCGAGGACAAAGTCGCGGCAATCCGTTCGTTGCGGGAAAAAGGAGAAGTCGCGATGGTCGGCGACGGCGTGAACGACGCCCCGGCGCTGGCTCACGCTTCGGTCGGAATTGCCATGGGTGCCGCCGGTTCCGACGTCGCCCTTGAAACGGCCGACGTGGCCCTGATGACCAACGATCTCGCGCTGGTTCCCCTGGCGCTCGGTCTGAGCCGCCAGACCGCGCGGATCATCCGCCAGAATCTCTGGATCTCGCTCGGGATGGTTGCGGTCCTCGTCCCGGCCTCGCTCTTCGGCCTGCCGATGGGCCCGGCCGTGATCTTCCACGAAGGCTCCACCCTCGTGGTCGTTCTCAACGCCCTGCGACTGCTGGGGTGGCGTGCCAAGGGCTGAACTGGGCGTTTTTTCGCGCGCCACCGATTTGATCCTGGCGAGCGGCAGGGCGTCAGCCCTCCGTGTGCCTGACCGAACACGCTCCGGGTCCAAAAAAACACGGAGGGCTGACGCCCTG
>JANOFL010000339.1:0-6363 GCA_031405895.1 Planctomycetota bacterium | reverse complement strand
TCTGCCGCGCCGCGCATCTCGCACGCATCTCGCTCTCGGCGACCGGCTTCTACGCCACCCCCAAGATCCATTACGACCGCAAGACCCACAGCGGCCGCCCATTCCTGTATTTCGCCTATGGCGCTGCGCTCAGCGAAGTCGTGATCGACACCATGACCGGCGAGCATCGCATGCTGGCGGTGGATATCCTCCATGGCAATGTCGCCGTCCGGCGTATGGATGCTGCTTTTTTCCAACCGGAGTTTCGGGCATGAGCCTCCAGCACTCAACACCCGCCGCCGGTCCGTCCGGCGATGCCGACGAGTCTCATGACTCGGGCGCGGAACCGCAGGGTTTGAGCCGCGATCTGCTGTTCAACCAGATGCCGAGCTGGCTGGTCAGCTTTCTGTTGCACGTCGTGCTGATCCTGATCCTCGCCCTGATCGCGATGACGCACGAGACCCAGCCCCCGATTGCTTTTGAAGTCTCCGACGTCCAGGGCGACCAGCTCGAGTCGCTCGATGTCGACCTCAATTCGCTCGACATGAGCGATACGGCGATGGAGATCGAGCCGCTCGACCAGACCGAACCGGTGATGCCTGAACTGCCGATGCCGGAGCTGGAAACGACGACCGTCGTGCCGGACCTGACATCCGAGCTCACTTCCAGACTCACACCGTCCGACCTCAGTCAAGCCGCTGCGGGCGGCGAGATGGCGGCCCGCAGCGGCGACGGGCGCGCAGCGATGGGCAAGAAGTATGGCGCCACGCTTGAAAGCGAGCAGTCGGTTGATCTCGCTCTGGAATGGCTCGCGAAACACCAGAACGCAGACGGCAGCTGGAGTTTTAACCACTCGCTCGGCCCCGGCGACCGCTCGCAACTTGATCCTGGTGCACCGTACTATGCCGACTCCCTGATGGGGGCGACCGGCCTTGCCTTGTTGCCATTTCTGGGAGCCGGTCATACCCAGCATGTGGGGCAATATCGCGAAAACGTGTTGCGAGGCCTCGCGTTCCTTGCCCGTTCCGGCGAACAAACCCGCCAGGGCCTCGCCTTTTGGGACCATGCCGGCGAAATGTACGCCCATGGACTGGCGGCAATTGCCGTCTGTGAAGCCTATGCCATGACCGGGGACCAGTCTCTGCGCAACGTTGCCGAACAGGCGATCAAGTTCATCGAGACCACGCAGAATCAAAAGATGGGAGGGTGGCGATATGGTGACCGCGCTGAACCCGGCCAGGGAACGATCGCGGTGTTCAAGGAGCCAGGCGACACGTCAATCTCGGGCTGGCAGGTGATGGCGCTCAAAAGTGCCGAGATGGGAAAAATCGACGTCGACGAGCAGACCTGGAAGCTGGTCAAAAAGTTTCTCGACAGCGTCAGCCGGGACTACGGGGCCTTCTATGGCTACATGGAACCCCCGCGCGATGAACTCGGCCGGCACAAGTCACGGATCGCAGTCGGCCTGCTTTGCCGGATGTATATGGGCTGGGAAAAGGAACAGCCTGGCCTGGTGGAGGGAGTCACCTGGATGAGCGAGTATGGGCCGTCGCTCGGCACGCGGACCAATCCGACCGGTGCCAACATGTACTACAACTACTACGCGACCCAGGTGATGAAGCACTACGGCGGCGAGATGTGGCCCCGCTGGAACGGGGAAATGCGGGATTTTCTGGTCCTGGCCCAGGACACCGAAGGAGCCGAACGCGGCAGCTGGTTTTTCACGCGGTCCGATGACTTGGGGCCCGAAGCCGGTGGACGACTGTACTGCACCTGCATGGCGGCGATGACACTGGAAGTCTATTACCGCTTCCTGCCGCTTTACGAAGACGGCGTGATGGACGATCCGTTCCCGCTGGATGACTGATGTTGAAATTGCTGACGGATGCGTTTCGCACAAGGGGGAACAATCGAGGGCCGATGTCTGAACCCGGAGCGTTCCTCCAATGTCGCTGACTTCTCCGAAGTCAGCCGCATCCCACCGCCGAAAAACCTCTCAAAGTGCAGCATGCACCCCGCGCCGGCTCCCCGAATTGACCCTTCCATTGCTCCGTCCAGCCACACGGCATTTAACCCGGCATCCATCCGGGCGATGTTTCCGATCCTGCAGCAGACACTCTACGGCCGCTGGCCGCTGGTCTATTTTGACAACGGCGCCAGCACTCCCCGTTCGCAGCCGGTCCTCGATGCGATGGACCAGTTCGAGCGGACGGCGTACTCCAACGTTCACCGCGGCAACCACTGGCTGAGCGAATCGGCCAGTGCGGCTTACGAGGACGCCCGCGAAACGCTCCGCCAGTTCATCGGTGCCGGCGAGTCCAACGAGCTGGTTTTCACTGCGGGAACAACCGCCAGTATCAATCTGGTGGCTCACGCCTGGGGCGAAACTGCCGTTGGTCCAGGCGACGAAATCCTGCTGACGCTTGCCGACCACCATTCCAACATCGTGCCCTGGCAGCAGCTGGCCGAGCGACGCGGGGCGAGGATTGTCTGGTACGACCACGCCATCGAAAACGGGATCGACGTTGACCGGTGGGCTGAAATGCTGACATCGCGGACGCGGATCGCCGCCTGGCCGGCCGTGTCGAATGTGCTTGGCTGGCGGGCATCGAATGCTGTGATGGCGCGAATCGCGCGGGACCGGGGCGTGGTCACTCTGATCGACGCCGCCCAGCATGTGGCTCACGAACGGACGGACCTGACGGAATGGAACGCCGATTTCGTCGCCTTCGGCGGCCACAAGATGTTCGGCCCCACCGGGATTGGCATATTGGCCGCGCGAAGCGAGCTGCTTGAATCGATGCCGCCCTTTCTCGGCGGAGGCAGCATGATTGAAACGGTCACCCGCGCGGGATTCACGCCCGGCCGGCTGCCAGCCCGGTTCGAGGCGGGTACCCCGCCGATCGTCCAGGCCGTGGGGCTGGCCGCCGCCGCCCGGTTTCTTGAAGCGACCGGGCTCGATGCGATTCACGGCCACATCGCCAGTTTGACGGCGGACCTGCTCGGCAGGCTTCACGGGATCCCTGGCCTGCGGGTTCTCGGATCGGCTGCCGGAGAGCGGGCCGGGATCATCAGCCTGTCGGTCGATGGCGTGAATCCCCAGGACCTTGCCAAGAAACTTGACCTCAAGGGAATCGCCACGCGGGCCGGTCATCATTGCACCATGCCGTTGCACGAGCATTTCGGCATCGCGTCATCGCTCCGCGCGAGTTTCGCACTTTTCAACACGACCAGCGAAGTCGAGCATTTCGTGACGACGCTGGCGGCGGCGATCAAACGGCTTCGCGGTTGAACCATGACGGATTGCTCGTTGCCGCGGCGAAGACAACCTCGCCTCCATGGACACCTCCGACCGCGCCTTGCCCTCTCGCCGTTACAAGACCAGGCAGGTGTATGAGCGATTACTTTGAGTGCAACGCGTTTGCCAAACGCGATCCGATCTTGGCGAGCGGCAGGGCGTCAGCCCTCCGTGTGGTGCGTGGGGCGCAGCGGTGAAACGCGTCGGTCACCGTGCGGCGCGCATGGCACGGAGGGCTGATCCCGGCGCGCCGGGACTCGCCCAAATTGACCGGTCCGGGGATGATCACTCCGCCGGTTTTCGGCCGATGAACCAGTACCACGGCGTGCGGAAAAACGGGACGTAGGGCATCCGGTTGCGGTGTTCGCTGAGCTGGATCGGCTCGAAGCGGTTAAGCAGGTAGGGCAGGTGGTCGGGGGAGGGGAAGACGTTGTCGAAGGCAAACCAGGGGGGCCACATGGTGCGAGAGAGCCAGCCCTGCTTCTTCGCGCCTTCGGGCGGATACTTGCGGCCGACATGGAAATCGACGACGCCGATCAGCCCACCCGGCTTGAGTATCCGCCGGGCGTTTTCAATCGCGGCGAACCAGTCGGGGATCATCGTCAGCGAGTAGGAAAACGTCACGACATCGACGCTGGCCGGTCCGTCGGGCGGGGTCCAGGTTGTGGCGTCGGCTTCAATCGCTTCGACGTTGGTCCAGCCCCGCTTCTGGAACCGGTCGCGGGCGACGCGCAGGAGGCTCGGCGCGAGGTCGACCAGATAAACCCCTTTCAGGTCGTTGATCGTCGCGCCAAAGTTCTCGAGGTTGGCGCCGGTCCCGCCGCCCATGTCGACCCACGTTCCGCCAACCGGGCGGGGCAGGGCGGCCCAAAGTTCCTCCCGCCCTCGCAGCAGCCGGCGACGGAAGTCGTCATAGGCCGCGGCCTGGCCGCCATAAAAACTCTCCATCCGCTCGGCGTGACTGCCTCCGCGCACAGGCTTGAGCAGCATGTGGTAGAGGATCTTCATATCGGAGAAGAAGGGCATGGGCGGGAGGGAGGATTTGAAATTTGAAACTTGAGATTTGAAACTTGAGATTTGAAATCTCAAACCTGCCGCGTCCGCGTTATGTAGGGTGGGTGGCGTCTTCGCAACCCACCATGCGTTTTTCCTGCCAACCTGGGCCGCCGCCTGATCGGGAAGGAGTTGGTGGGTTGCGAAGACTCCACCCACCCTGCCTTTCTGAGATTTGAGATTTCAGAAATCAGATTGTAGACCGACCGCGTTCGATCGGCGCAGGGGCAGTGGAGGGTCTCGAAGACTCGACCGACCCTGCACGATGTGGTCTTGCCTCCTGCTCGCTTCGCAGGAGGGCCGCGCCGATCAGTTCCCCTTCCCGATGAACTCCAGGTCGCCCGCGCAGAGTTTCGCCAGCGGCACCTTGACCGTGGTTCCGTCGCGTTTCTTGAGGACGATTTCCGTGTCGGTGACCTCAACCAGCTGCGCCTCGACCTGGTATTGGCCGCTGGTGTCTTTCCAGAACCGCCACTCTCCTGATCCGGCGGTGGCTGATCCGAACACGGCTTCGCGCAGTTCGGCATCGGAGAGTGACTGGAGAATGGTGACCGACATCGGCTGGCCGTCGGGCAATGTGACGGTCTGGGTTCCCGAAACATAGACCGGACCGGGCATCAGTTCGGTCCCGCCCGAAAGGCCCGATGTCGATTCGACCCACATCAGGTATTCGGAACCCTCGAACGAGACGACGATGTCGTGTTCGTTGAAGGAGTGCATGACGGTTGCCTTGTCCATGAACCCGACCATGCCCTTGCGGCGGGTGTCGAGCCGGGGGCCCCAATTCCTCAGCAGTGTGTAAAGTGAATCAGCGTTGTCGGCGGCCTTGACCGTTTCCCGGGCAGAAGTCAGATCTTTGGAGCGGGTTTCCTGGCGGCTGACCTCGCGGTCCTTGACTCCTTCACTGCGGAAAAAATAGGTCACGTCGCGGCCCTGTTCGACCCACACGACATTGACCGATGGCGGCACGTCGCCGGGCATGCCGGTTCTGCCGCGGCGCATCGTCCGGAACAGTTCGGTCGCCCGACTGGCTTCGCGGCTGAGTCCCTTGACGAGGTCCTTGAAGCCGGCCTTGCCGTCGGTCACATACTGGGCGATTTTGTCTTTCGGAACGGTCACCGGCTGGATAATGCCGCCCTCCGCGATCTCGGGTTTCTTGTCGACCAGTTTGCCCACGCCGTCGGGCAGTTTGACCAGGCCGGTGCCGCGGCTCTTTTCGACTGCTTCGCGGATGTCGATCGCCGAGATGCCAAAGTTGAGGTTTTGCGACGCGCCTTGCGAGGCAAGCGTGCTCATCGCGACGATCTCGCCCTTCTTGTTGATGAGAGGACCGCCACTGTTGCCACCGGATAGTGCCGCGTCGACCTGAATCCAGAGGCCCTTGATTTCGGGCCGGTTGATGTCCGGGCCAAGCTCTTCGGCCGTTCGGATCGCGCTGACGATCCCCGTCGTAGCGGTGAAGGACAGTCCACGGGGCGAGCCGAGTGCTGTCACGGTTTCGCCTTTGCGCGGCGGGTCGGCGGCAAAGGGCAAAACGGCCAGGCCAGTGGCGTCGATCCGGGCCACGCAAATGTCGCGCGCTTCGTCGTAGGCCAGCGTGCCAAGGACCTCGTGCGTGTCGCCGTTGGGAAAGATCGCGACCGCACGCTGGGCACCACTCAGCACATGCACGTTGGTCACAATGGTGCCGTCTGTGTCGACGACGTAACCGCTTCCGAGGCTGGCGCCTTCAGCTCCTTCAACTTCGATCCGCACGACCGATTTTTCGCACCGCTCAATGACATCGGCCAGGTCGTCCTGGGCCAAGGCGAGCACCGGGCTGGCGAACAGGATTGCGGCGACGAACCGGCTGAACCTGGGCCGTCCGGCAGGGGAGCAAAGAATCATGATGTTACCGGAAGAACTGACTCAATGAGGACCCACGATTGGACTTGGGCATTATAGGCACTATCGGCACCCAGTCACGTTTCCGGGCAGCGGTGTGTCCAGTCGCCCGGTTCAATTCGGATCTGCCGATTGCCAGCAGGGAGTTT
>JANOFL010000320.1:0-17946 GCA_031405895.1 Planctomycetota bacterium | reverse complement strand
GCCAGTCAGGCGACTACCACGCGGCGCAAGCCCAGGAGCGTGCCCGCCAAAGACGGGCGACCGACCGGAAAAGGTGTCAGGAACCGTTTTCGTGTTGAATCGCGATCTTGGCAGAACTGCAGCCTTGGGACGGCACCCCTTCGCGCTGGTCTCGTCGAGCTACCAGCACCATGATTTGACAGCGACGGTGAGCGGTTTCGGGGCCGTGGTCGGGACGCGCAGTGTTGACCCCCTGGGCAAGACCCCGCGCAGCCTGATGACAGCAGCGGCCGGACCCTGGAGTTGTTCGATCAGGCAGGCAACAAGACCGTGTCCAGCTTTGATCCGGGCGGAAACCTGCTGTCCGTCCGCGATCCCAACGGCGTCGGCTACGACGCTGGTCGCGATGAAACTTGCCGAACTGCCAGTAGAACTGGATCCGTCTGGCTGGTGGCCTCGATGTAACGACAGCTGTTAGCACGGTTTTGCCTGCGACCGGACTCTTTCCGCTTGCGGCGACGGGCAACTGTGGCAGGACGCTGATCCGTTCGCCCTGTTTGACCGGCTGCTGGAGACGCAGCGCCAGCACTTGGGTCCCGAACACGCGTTCTATTTGGGTTATGAACTTTGCAAAGCAGAGTTGGCGATGCAGCTCGGCAAACGTTACGTCCAGGACGAGTCGCTGGACTGGGGTTATCTGACCGTCCGCGAGCCGGACCGGCACCGTTTGAAGCGAAGAAAGCCACCCGGCTCTCCGTCCGCCGGCCACGACGAAAGTCCCCTCGAAACCTGAAAGTTTTTTGCCGCTACTCGACGGCGAGGCACCGGCCACACCGGCCATTCAAGGGTTGCTTCTCCGCCACTAATGGGCTTGGGCCGGCCGCTTTCGCTGTATCGGCCGCCGTGAATTCCGGGTATAAAGGTATGCCCTGTAAGCCCGCGAGGCAGGCAGCCGGAACTGCCGGCGCACAAGCCGGGTACTACTTGCTGCCGTGCCGGAGATCGGGAATCCCCGACGGTGCTGACTTTGCAAAGAAGGCCGCGAACCCTGTTCGCCTGATTTCATGACAGAACATCACGATTCGATGCTGAACCACGGTTCGGACGTAGCCGGTGCGGCACCCGTGGGCGTCGGCCCGCGGCTTCCAGACGCTGACCTGTACGAAGTCTTTGACGGCTCGCACGGTCACAGCCCCGAGGCGCCGCCCGCTCCGAGGTCGCAACAGTTCATTATGCTCACGGCGGTGATTGTGCCGTTTGTGGCCTGTGTGCTGGCTTGCCTGCTGACTTGGCAGTTTGGCTGGATGGACTGGCCGTATCTGCTGATGCTGATCGGCGGATGGGTGGCGACCACGCTCGGGATTACGATCGGATTCCACCGGCTGTGCACCCACCGTTCGTTTGAGACCTACCGTTGGGTCCGGGCGGCCTGGATGGCGCTGGGCACACTTTCGGTGGAGGGTGCTCCGCTGGTCTGGTGTGCGGTTCACCGGCGGCATCATGGGTTGAGTGACCAGGAAGGCGATCCGCATTCGCCCAACCTCGGCGGCCCGGGCATCTGGGGGACGATCAAAGGCCTCTGGCATGGCCAGGTCGGCTGGCTGTTTTCCGGTTACTGGTCGCGACCGGAGCTGGAACGTTATGTCCCCGACCTGACCCGCGACCGGCTGTTGTCGCTGATCAACCGGCACTACTACATCCTGGTCCTGATTAGCCTCGCGGCGCCCGCGGCGGCCGGGTTCTTCGTTGAATTGTGGTTTGGAAACGGCCTTCGCAGTCCCTGGTTTGGGGCGTTCCTCGGACTGCTGTGGGGCGGGCTGGTACGGATTTTCTTTACCCACCACGTCACCTGGTCAATCAATTCGATCTGCCATGTGTTTGGCCGGCGGCATTTCCACAGCGACGACCATTCGACCAACAACGCGCTCTGTGCTTTTTTGAGCATGGGCGAGGGCTGGCACAACAACCACCATGCCTTTCCGACCTCGGCCCGGCACGGGCTGCTCTGGTACCAGTTCGATGTGAGCTGGATGATGATCCGGATGATGAAATGGATGGGGCTGGCCTGGAATATCAAGGTGCCAACCGAGCGGGCGCTGGCTTCGCGCCGGATTGGCTGAAGTCCGATGTTGCCGTCGCACCGGCAGAGGCTGGAAGGGCGGTTCCGGCTGGCCGCTTTCCTTTCACAACCGACCGTCACCCCGGCGAATGTTGAAAGTCCAGCCGGGATGAGATTCGGCTTCGATTGACATGGCCGCGACCCGGCAGGATACTTCCTGTGGGGTTGGCGACTTGCCCGCGGGGACAGGGTTGGGGCAGGGCTGGTCGTTGGCGCGCCGCGGTCCGGCGGAGAGTCCGTTCGGAACGGGCGGCAAGCCGCCGTGAGGGACGGCAATCGACGGGAGTCGCGCGGGCTGACTTCCGGCGTCAATCCCGGGAGGGCGTTGATCATGTCGGGCCCAGGCAAAGTCCTGCAGGCCGAGCGCACGAGCCTGGTCGCACTCAATTTTCAGGTCGATCCGCAAGCGATCACGGCTTGGGTGCCGGGCGGCTTCGAGCCGGACCTTCACAACGGCGAATGCTACGTCAGCCTGGTCGCCGTGACGTTGCGCGGAGTGCGTGGCCGAGGCATCCCGATCCCGATCTGCCTGGGTCTCGGCTCGGTTTACCTGCGGGTCTATGTCCGTCAGCCCGAAGGCACGGGCAAGCTCCGCGGCTTTTGCCAAGTCCGCAGTTGCGTGACGTCGTCGCGTGGCAAATGGCTGCTCACACCACTTTTTGGCAGCGACCTGAAACTGTTCAGGACCCGTTGCATTCATTCGGGCTTCGACGGCGGAGCGACGCCGGAGAATCCACCGGCCGTCGAACTGACCTGGCGCGGAAGCGGCACCGAACATGAGCCATCCCGGATCAAGGTGCGCGGCCGGCACCCCATGACGCTTAACCGCCGCGACGGCAAGGTCAGCTTCATCGTCGATCATCACTGGTTGTTCGCCACCCATGAAGGACGCACCGTCGCGTTCCAGTACCACAGCGCGCCGGCCACGATCTGGGACGCCGGTCATGTCACGGTCCAGGGCAACATGGCGGAACTGGTCGGCGAGCGGCTGGCAAAGTTCCTCGGCAAAAAGCCGGCCTCCGTCTTCCTGATCGAACGGACCCCGATCTCGGTGACCGGCCCTTATCCGGTTGAGGTCGCCACCGCCATGCAGCCCGCCACGGTCGCTTGAGCCGGTCAAACGGCTGCGGACAGAAACTCAGCCGCCGTTTTTGCCGCGTTCACCGCCCGCCGGACGTTCTTCAAGATGTCCGGCCAGAACCGCCAGCGAATAGAGGTCGGTCAGGGCGTGGGCCAGCGCCGCGGCGAGCCACGTCCCCGATAGCCACATCACCAAACCGAGCCAGACACCGGCGAGGGTCGCGACCAGAAAATAGGAGCGGTTGACCGCGTGGCAGAGGCCAAACAATACTCCTCCTGCCGCGATCCCGGTCACTACAGCGGCGGTGTTCCCCCATACCCCACTCGCCAGTCGCGTGACGCCGCCCTGGATCGACCAGCGAAAGAGCAGCTCTTCACCCAACCCGGCCAATAACGCGATCAGTGCCACGCCGGCCAGGTCGCAACCGCGAATCAGCGGCAACAGATGTGCGGCGATCGCTGCCCGAATCTGTTCAAACAGCCGCCAGCGCGAGTTGCGGCCGAAGACTGACAGTCCAATCAGTGGCAGGGCCCCGCCCACTCCCCACAAAAGCGCTGGGCGAACCGTGTCTTCCCAGGTGAAACGGATCAGGCTCTGGTCCGGGTCGCGCAAACCAAACGATCCCAGAAGCAGCGCCAGCCCGGCGAGGGCGGCTTCGAGCTGGAACGTGATCCAGACCAGCGAGGACTGGCTCGTGCCTTCTTCAGGACCAGAACCGGAATCGGTCATGGCGCGGTCCGCAAGAAAATTCCAGAAGGCTTAACCGTCCTGCGCCGGCTTCCCAAGGTCGCCTTTTTGCTCCGCGAAAGTCCTGACACTATCACACAACCCGGGCTACTTCTTTTCGACCAGTCCGAAGTTGGTCAGCACGTCTTTGGCTCCGGTTGTCATCTTGCGAATCTTGTTGGCGACCACCAGTTTCTCCGATGACGTGGCCTTGACCAGCCGGCGGCGAATCTTGCCCATCTGGATCCGCCGTTTCCGCCGCCGCCGCAATTCCCGCTTCCGCTCGCTGCCCGCCATCGATTGAAGTCTCCCGCGCCGTGACGTAATTGCCCGCCTGTTGAACGTCCCGTTGTATTCGTCAGGCCCTTTTTCCGCAACCAACGGCGCGGTTTTCAAGGCCGCGGGCGAACTTCCGCGACGTTGGGTTGCCCTGGAACGCCACCACCTCCCTGTTTAACTGATCTTGCCCCAAGTCCCCTGTTTTCGGTACCGACACCCCCGGAACCCGGTCCGGAAGAGGTATGGCTGCACCCTGCGCCGTCCGAACCGGACCAGGCGGATGGCCAATCCGTCCCGGCAACCGCCGGCTGGACCCGCCCCTGACCTGCTCACGGAACGAGCCATGACGCGAGATGCTGACAGCCCCGAGGCCCCGCGAAAGTTCATGACGCGCACCTTTCTCGCGCGGATGATCGCGATCCTGCTCTTCGTCGCACTCGGCACGTTCGCCGTCTTCCAGTCGATCCAGGGCGACCTCAAGGAAGCCGCGCTGGCTTCCAGCTCCAGCGACCCGCCAGTCAGTGGCGATGCTTCAACCGAAGCCCAAAAAACCGTTGACGCCACGGCCCTGACGGCAGCTCTCAACGCGACTCCCGAACCCGTCAATAGTCCTCTCATCCAGAAAAGCCAGTTCACCAGCGGCACACAATCATCGCCCGCCGCCCAGCCGGCGACGCCAGCACCAATCCAGCCCGGCTCAACCCCCGCGGGCCTGCCTCGCTTCAATCCGAATGCGACACCGGCGAATCCCGTCACGACATCGAGTGCAATGACCAGTTCCGCGGCGCAAGACAAGCCCGCCGTCTTGCCTCCAGCCAACCAACCGGCCAAGCCCAACCTGCCCGCGATGCAGCCCGCCAGCGCCGCGTCCCGAAACCCGGCATCAGCCAATCCCGCGACTCTGGGTCAACCCGCCATCGCTCCTCCCTCGCGCGCGAATCCCGCACTTCCAGAACTGGCGCGGCCCGCACAGCAGCCGGGATTTGCACCAGGGACTGTTCAGGTCCCTGCCACCTTCCCGCCGGCCGCCGACAAACCAGCCGCGAATTCCGCAACAGACCTGGCCGGCAAGGCGATGGCAGGACTTGCGAGCACCGCCAACCAGGTTCAACAGCAAGCCGGGGACGCACTCGACAATGTCGGGTCGCCACTCGCCGAACGTGGTGACCAAGCTCCTGCTTGGTCAGTGCAGCCCGGGTCCGATGCAGCCCAGCTGTTGCAACAGGCCGCTGGTCAACCCGCCACGAACAACCAGCCAGCCAGTTCACCAGCCAACAACACGATCCTCGCTCCGACTACGCAATCGGCAACCAATGGGTCCGGATCCATGTTGCCGCCCGCGAGTTTTTCTCCAGGCCAGTCGGGAGCCGCGATCCAGCCCGCTACGGGCATCAACCTGCAAAACGCACAACCAGGCCGACCCAATCAGCTCCCCGGTCAACCTGCAGCCGCTCCCTTAGCTGGCCTGCCTTCCAACGGCTTCGTGACCAACAACCAGGCTCCCGGCGCGACCAACCCTCCGGGCACACGACCGGGAGCGATCCCCACTGCGCCGGCATCGACGCCGCTCAACCAGCCTGGCTTTGAAACAGGACCCGCCCAGCCGGGCCGGACCCTCGTCCCGGGCGCAGTTCCGCAACCAGTCCGGACGCTTGCCACGCCCGGCGAAGCCCGCCTCGAAGGAACGCAGACCCCCTCGCTCGCCGTCGAGAAACAGGCCCCCCGTGAAATCCAGCTCAACCAGCCCGCCGAGTTCCGGATCATCGTCCGCAATACCGGCCGCGTGCCAGCCAGCGACGTCCGCGTCTTTGACAGCGTCCCCGCCGGGACGCGGCTGATCAGCAGCGACCCACGGCACGAGTCTGCCGGCACCCCGGACGGATTGATGTGGCCCCTGGGAGACCTGCAGCCCGGCGACGAAAAGACGATCACGCTCCAGCTCAAACCCGAACGGCCAGGCGAGATCGGTTCGGTCGCCCACGTGACTTTCGCGACCCAGGCCTCGATGCGAACCCGCGTCACGCAACCGAAGATCAGCGTCGAGCACACGGCCCCCGCCCAGGTGATGATCGGCGAGCCGGTTCCGCTCCAGATCACGGTCCGCAACAACGGCGACGGCCCCGCGACCAACGTCGTGATCCAGGAAAAGGTCCCCGAACAGCTCCGCTACAGCGAAGGCATCCGCGACCTCGAATACGAAATCGGCACACTCGCCCCCGGCCAGTCCCGGGCCGTCACGCTGACCCTCCAGGCGATCGCGGTCGGCGCGACCCGCAATATCGTGGGTGCTGCGGCTGACGGCGGGCTGCAAACCAGCCACGAGACCCCGATCGAAGTCGTCAGCCCGAAACTGGTCGCGACCTGCGACGGGCCGAACCGCCGCTTCCTCAAGCGATCTGCGGCCCACGCCTTCACGGTCCAGAATTCCGGCACCGCCAGCGCCACCAATGTCGAGCTGATCACCAAGCTGCCCCGCAACGTTCGCTTCGTATCGGCCAATAATCAGGGCCAGTACGATCCGGGCTCGCACGCCGTCTACTGGAGTCTCGCCGAACTCCGCGCCGGCCAGTCCGCGACTGTGGAACTGGAATCGGAGCCGGTTGAAACGGGCGCGGCGCAGCTCGAATTCGTGGCCCGGGCCGACCTCAACCAGCAAACCGCCGTCCAGCATCCGCTCACGATCGAGCACCTGGTCGACGTCCACTTTGAGATCGAAGACCTGACCGACCACATTGAGGTCGGCGCGGTGACCGAATACCGGCTGCGGCTGGTCAACCAGGGAACCCGCCCGGCGAGCAACGTCCGGCTGCGGGCCGAGCTGGCCGAGGGCCTGCGGGCCGAAGCCGTCAGTGGCGGCCTGCGCGGCACGGCCAACGGCCAGGAGGTCCTTTTCGAGCCGATCCCCAACATCAACCCGGGCGAGGAGATTACCGCCATCTTCTCCGCCATCGGCACCGCTCCCGGCGAGCACCGCGTTGCCGTCAACCTCCAGACCGACGGCCGCGAAATCAACATCACCAAGGAAGAAAGCACCCGCGTCTACGCCGACCAGTAGCACGGCTGCCAATTGCCAACGCGTTGCCCAGCTTGTCTTTCCCCGCGCGGACCTGAACGAGCTGGAAGCGTGAGCGACGGGAAGCCGACACTCGCTGACAGGCTGGAAACCTATCCCACGGCAGCGTCTGGCGGAATGCTGGAGGCTGGCCACCGGCCGAGCAGGGCAAGGGCGTTGTTCGTCGTTGCAGTGGCAAGGGCCTCGTACGACACTCCCCGTTCCGCGGCGATGCAGGCGGCCGTGTGGACGACCCGCGCCGGTTCGTTCGGTCGCTGCTTGCGCGTCGGCTCGGGAGGAAGGTACGGCGAATCGGTTTCGACCAGCAGACGATCCAGTGGCACTTGGCGCGCGACCGCCCGCAGGTCGGTCGAGTTCGCGTAAGTCACCATCCCGGCAAAGCTGATGTGCAGCCCGGCGTTCAGGCACGTTTCTGCCGTTTCCCATGTCCCGGTGAACGAGTGCATGATCCCGCGCAGCGGCCATTCGGAACGCCGCGCTTCCAGCTCCCCCACGATGTCGGCTTCGCAATCGCGCATGTGGATCACCAGCGGCAAGCCCGTTTCCTGTGACCAGCGGATGTGGCGCGAGAACCACTGCTGCTGAACTTCGAACGGGCAGTCTTTCCAGTAGCGGTCGAGCCCTGTCTCGCCAATCGCCGTAACGCCCGGTTCGCGGGCCAAGGCCACCAGCTCCTCCCAGTCCCGTTCTGTCAACATCGCGCAATGGTTGGGCTGGAAGCCAATCGCCGCCCGGATCAGGTCCGGGAAGCTCTGCGCCAACCCGAGCGCCGCGCGACTGCTGGCGAGGTCGGTGCCGATCGTCATCACAGCCACGACGCCGGCATCGTGGGCTCGTTGCAGCACCGCTTCGATCTGTCCCGCAAGTTGCGAATCGTCAAGATGGGCGTGGGTGTCGATCAGCATGTTCGAGTCGCATCAACTTTCGGGATTCCGGCGCGACAGACACCAATGGCCCCCATTTCGGGTGATCGGCGTCGCAATCGGCTAACTGTCCACTTTGCCAACTCAGGGAATCGTGTCGGCCTTGGCCGTGAAACATCGTCGGCCCGGCCCAAGTCGATTCTCTCCCTTTGCGCCAAGCAACACCGTGTTCGCCAACTCGCCGGTTTTCGGCGTTGCTAAATGGGTGAGGCAGCTCGCCAAGACCGACACTGTTGCTGAATGGCCCCGTTTTCCTGCTGCGGCAGCTTGGCGAAGCCCGGTTGACTTTCCGGCTCCGAACAGCTGTCGCTCGTGTGAAACCTGCGCGGAAATGCAGGTCTGGCCGCTTGTCGAGGCTCAAACCCGCAGTTTTGCCCAACATTTGACCTATTCCGAAGGTTGACTGGGGTCAAGCGGCGGGTAAAGTAGGGTGGAACGAAACATCCACAGGTTGTCAACCCCCCGTCTCCTGTCCGAATCGCTCGCCAGGAATCGAGCCCGGGCCCCGCGGCTCCGTCAACGCCCAGGTCCGCCACTGCAAAGGAATGGTCATGTTAGTCCTGTCCCGCAAGAAAAACGAAAGCATCGTCATCAACGATGACATCACGATTGTCGTGGTGGAAATCCGTGGGGACAAAGTCCGGCTGGGCGTGGAGGCACCCAAAGAGGTTCCCGTCCATCGCAAAGAGGTCTACGACGCGATCAAGCGAAGTGCGAACTTCGAGTCCGGCTCCCCGTCTGTCAGTCGCGACGAAACCGCGTAGGCAGAAGCCGACATCCGGTCGGAAGTTGTCACGGGAATCGCGCCGTCTCCCGATCGCACTCGGCCGTTCCCCGGCGCTCACGCTTCCGGCTCTTTTTCGCCCGCGTGGAATACGCTTCCAGCCTGTCGTTCGGTAATGCTCTTCCCCTCGTTCACGCTTCCGGCCCGTTTGGGCGGCGTCGGAATCGGTCGCGGAAGGATCACGGCAAATTGCCCGGTTTCCGTCGTATTGACGAACCC
The DNA here is from genome assembly GCA_031405895.1 of Planctomycetota bacterium. Taxonomy (GTDB): domain Bacteria; phylum Planctomycetota; class Planctomycetia; order Pirellulales; family Pirellulaceae; genus BJ22. Next base: position 8,763 of record JANOFL010000320.1, on the reverse strand, counting down.
TGAACTTGACGGGTACTCTCATGGTCCAGTTGTCGGCAGCCGTTGGCGCTGCACAAGGCCCCTTCGTCTAGCGGTCTAGGACACCGCCCTTTCACGGCGGTAACACGGGTTCGAGTCCCGTAGGGGTCATGAATCGCCGGCAGAGGCTCAAGCCTTGCCCGGACGGCGGTTGCGTCGACTTGTGAATCCTTCTTTCCAGCTGCCGCAAGGACACAATTGCCTTGCCCATGCAGAATTGATCCCATGAACAGCGAAGTCATTTCACAACTGGTCAATCAGAGACCTTTTGAACCGTTCACCGTAAGGCTTTCGGGCGGCGAGCGTTACGAAGTCCGGCATCCGGAAAATGTCGCGGTCGGAAAATCCCGGTTGGTTATTGTCGATCCGGAAACAGACCGTCTGGCGATTTGTTCGCTGCTTCATGTCACGGCCGTGGAAGCGTCGAAAGCTGCGTGAAGGACCCTTGCCCGGCTGGCGTTCAGTCGTCCCGCGGGATCGTCCCGCCGAAGTCACTGAGGCTGCCGGATAGAAGAAGGCCTTCGATTTCGCAGCGGCTGGCCCAGTAGTCGGCTTGGGCGTCCAGATGCTGAAGTTTCGCTTCGGCGAGCACGCGCTGGGCGGTGAGCAGTTCGAGGTAATTGACTTCACCGGCCTTGTAGGCGGTTTCCACAAGATCCAGTGATTGTTGCGCGGCGGCAAGGATGCCATGTTCCGCCGTGCTTTGCGACGTCATCGCCACGGCATTCTGGAATCGCACCAGTACATCCGCGAGCCGACGGTTGAGTTCCAGCTCCAGCCGATGAATGGCCTGGTCCGCCGCTGCCAGTTCGCCTTCGGCCTGTCGGATGCCGCCCTGGTTTCGGTTGCGGACCGGAACGGGAAAGGTGACCTGAAAGTTGGCGTTGGCATTGCCGGTGGCGTTGTCGGCCTGGACAACCGCTTCGACATTCAGGTCGGGCAAGGACTCGACCTGGGCCCGTTGCAAGACTGCCGCGGCCCGTTCGCGCCGGGCCAGCGCCTGGCGCAGTTCGGGACTTGCGCTTTTTAGCTGTTCAAACAGCAAACGCTCGTCGAATTCACCGACGCCATCAAACGACTCCTCCGCGATTTCGCCGCGTTCCAGCTCCGGATGCCCGATGACAGCGGCCATCGTCTGCCACGCCGCGCGCCACAGGTTGTCAGCTCCGGTGCTCTGCACAATTGCCCGCTGGACTTCAAGATCGGCCCGCAGACGGTCGACTCGCGATGCTTCCTCGGCCCGTTCCAGTGTTTCGACAGTCGCGAGGTTCTTTCGCGCGATCGCGAGCAGGTCGCCTGTCATCTTGCGCCGCTGCTGGGCGATCAGGATGGCGTAAAAGGCCAGTCGCACATCGGTCCGCACCTGTTGCTGACGAATCGCGAGCGATTCGCTGGCTTCATCGATTTCCCGGCAAACCACGGCCTGATCAAGGTCCAGTTTGACAGGCCGGACGAGTGTTTGACCGAGGACGATTCCCTGCTGTTCGGCTTCACCGTTGCTGAACAGCTGCTGGCCCGAGTAGCCAAAATACGGATTGGGACGAAGACCGGCCTGCAGATGTTTGCCGGCCAGCGAATCAAGCACCGCCGCGGCCTCCGCCATGGAAGGATGCTGGGCCAGCGCCATCGACTCCAGCTCGGCCAGGGTCCAGACCCGGGCCGTCGGGCCGGCGAGGAGATCGCTGGATGATTTTGTCGGAACCTGTTCATCTGCGGGAAGCGCTTTTCTTTCAGCTGCGCGAGAGTCCGGATCTTGCGTCCGAAGTGCAGGTGCAGAATCCTGTGCCTTGACAACTGTCGGGCTGAGGGCCACGCCAATGACTGACCAAACGAAGCTCACTGTGGCCAACCTTGGCCAGGTGTGAAGGGGAAAGGCGTCGCGGCATGCCCAAACCGTAGGCGACGACGCAGCAGGGCGGGTTGCCAGGGTCTTTCGCATTGGTTTCACCATCTCTCGCAGTTCCATCGAATCCAGCTACCGGCTTTCCGGATTATCGGCACATTCCTTGCATCAGGGTCTGGAATAACCGGTTTCCGCCTGGACACTGAAAATGCGACCTCGCCACCTGGCAAAACTGTGCCGGTTGTCGTGGTCAGGACGGCCGCTCATCTCTCGCGCCAGTCTGGAGGATCAAGCGATCTGGCCGCCCAGTGCCGGGAAAACGCGGCTTGTCGAAGGGGCAAAGCGGGCCTAAACTTCCCGGCGGGAGGCTGTGCCGTGCGAATGTTGATGATCCTGGCTGTGGTGCTACAGCTGCTCCTGCAAGGGGCGGCGGGATCGCATTGCCATCTTCCGGCCGCCAATCAAGGGACTCATGATCCCGGCTGCCGGCCCCATGTCCATCTCGACGGCGGGATTCACCTTCACCACCATGGACAGCACGGCCATGTTGGGCATCAGGTGCCGGGCGGGTTGGCCGATCCGCCGGCAGGTGCCGAAGGGGTCGCCCACGCAGGCGATCCTGGCCTTCCAGCGGACGAGCCCGCAGAGCATGCTCCGGGTTTGGTGATCTTCGTATGTGATCTGGCCTGTCCGGTTCTGCATCGCGGACTGGATCGCGTTGATTGCGAGACTTCGCCGTTGGCCCTGACCATGTTTTTCTGGTTTGCCGCGGGCCATCCGGAGACCATTCATTGGCACGGGACTGGACCTCCCGGATCGGGTGGCCACGACCACTTGCTGTTTCGCCCGCATGTGTTGCGGATCTAGGCGACAGACACCTGTCTGATTGCGTCCCGGGAAGCCTCGCTTCCAGACCGGGGGGACAGCCTCTTTGCAGGTGTCACGATCTGTTCCCGTTGGTGCTGTTTTTTCGTTTCCTTTCCGTCGCCGTCGCGTGCGACAGGATCGGGCAGGTAACCCCTTCTCCGGCATTGGCGTCTCATGCAACGCAAACGTTTTCCCTTCAACCGGTGGGCCGTGGCCAGCACCGCTGTGCTTGTTCTGGGCGCAGTTGCGTGGTACTCGCGCGGCTCCTCGCTGCCCGTGTTGCGGCAGCTGGTTTCCGGATCCGAAGCAGGTGACGGAGCTGCCGGGCCTCCCGCCGCCAATCCGGCGGCACCCAAAATCCTTGAGCTCAGCACCCAGGCACGGCAGAACCTGGAATTGCGCTCCCAGCCCGTGAAGACTGAAGACTACTGGCGGTCGATCCTGGTGCCCGGCGAGATCGTCGACCGGCCCGGGGTTTCGGATATCGGCGTCACGGCTCCGGCTGTCGGCGTGGTTTCCGAAGTTCATGCCCTGCCCGGCGACACGGTCCGTCCCGGTGACCGGCTTTTCACGCTGCGGCTGGTCAGCGAATACATCCAGAATTCACAGGCCGAGCTCTACAAGGCCGCGCGCGAGTCGGAACTGGTTCGCGAACGAAGGGGCCGGCTGAACAGCGCCGTGCAGGACGGAGCCATTCCCCAGTCGCGACTGGTCGAGCTCGATCAGGAACTCAGCCGGCTGGAAGCGTCGATGCAGGCGCTCCAGCAGGACTTGCTGTCGCGCGGCCTGCGGCCCGACCAGCTGGAGGCCGTGCGAGGCGGAAGTTTTGTCCAGTCGATTGAAGTGGCGGTGCCGATCAGCGAATCCGGGGCTGCTGGCCCCTTCATTTCAACCGCCAGCCCCGGCCAGCCCGGCGGATTTTCCTACGAGTTTCAGGAACTCAAGGTGGAACGTGGGGCCCAGGTCCAGGCGGGACAACTGCTGGCAACTCTGGCGAACCACCAGCTCCTTTACATCGCGGGCGACGCCTTCAAACGGGAAGCCGGCTATCTGGAGCGCGCGGCGCGAGGCCGCTGGCCGATCGAAGTGGAATTTGCCGACGATCAGCCCGATGCCTGGCCGGTGCTGGATCAGACCTTCACGATCCGCCATCTCGCCAACTCGATCGATCCGGCCAGCCGCACGTTTGAGTTCTTCGTCCCGCTCACCAACCAGTCCCGGTCTTACGAAGAGAACGGAGAGCGGTTTGTCGTCTGGCGGTACCGGCCAGGTCAACGGGTCCGGCTCCATGTGCCGGTCGAGGAGATGAAAGGAGTGATCGTGCTGCCAACGGCTGCAGTCGTCCGGGAAGGGCCGGAGGCTTTTGTGTTCCGGCAGAACGGCGACCTGTTTGAGCGCCTGCCAGTCCGCGTTTTGCATGAAGACCGGCTGAAGATCGTGCTGGCCAATGACGGCAGCGTGGCAACCGGCTGGTACATCGCGCAGGGCAGCGCCGCCACTCTGAACCGCGTGCTCAAGGCCCAGGCGGCGAGTGGTGTCGAACCGGGCGTGCATGTGCACGCGGACGGAACCGTCCACGGAGCTCACTGAGAACCAGCCATGCTCAACGCAGTCATTCGCGCCGCCCTGCGATATCGCATGCTGGTGATCGTCATCAGCCTCGTACTGCTGGTCTATGGCAGCTACCTCGCCACGCAAATGCCGATCGATGTCTTTCCGGACCTCGACCGGCCGCGGGTGGTGATCATCACCGAGTGTCCGGGGCTGGCGACCGAAGAAGTGGAAACGCTGGTGACCCAGCCGGTTGAGATAGCGTTGCTGGGTGCCAACGGCGTGGACGCCGTGCGAAGCCAGACCACTGCCGGACTGAACGTCATCTACATCGAGTTCGACTGGACCACGGATGTCCGCACGGCGCGGCAAACGGTCCAGGAACGGTTGACGACGGTCCAGTCGCTGCTGCCGCCAGGAATCCAGCCGCAAATGACGCCGACGGCGTCGATCATGGGCCAGATTGTGATCGCGGGAATCTACCGGCAAAACGGACCACGCGGCGGGCTGCTGGTGCCGGTGGAAGCGACCGGCGTGGCACTGGAGGTTGATGCCGAAACCACTCCCCCGACCGTGCTGGGACTGTGGCGAGTGACCCAGCGGCGCGAGCCAGCCCAGTGGCCGGAACTTCCCGCCGAAGGCGTTGCCTGGCAGGCGGACAGTCGCACCGCCAGCCTCACGGTTGCCGGTCGCCAGTACGAAGTTCGTGTTCCGACGGCCGGCCAGCAGTCGATAGAGCTGCGGACAGCGGCCGACTGGGTGGTTCGGCCGCGGCTGCTGAAAATTCCCGGCGTAGCGGAAGTCTTCATTCAGGGCGGCGACCGCAAACAGTACCAGGTGCTGGTCGATCCGGGTGCCCTCCTGGAGTACGGCGTCACACTGCAACAGGTCGAACTGGCACTTCAGGAAAGCAACATCAACACCAGCGGCGGTTTCGCGGTGACCGGCGAGACCGAACGCTCGATCCGGATCCTGGGCCGGCTCGGTCCGGATTCCGCCACTGTATTGTCCGAACTCAGGCAGGTCCCGGTCAAAGTCAATCCCCAGCGCTCCGTGCTGCTGGGTCAGGTTGCGGAAGTGGTCGAGGGTCCACAGTTCAAACGTGGTGACGGCAGCATCAACGGACGGCCGGGCGTCGTGTTCACGATTGCCAAACAGCCGCATGTTGACACGCGGGGGCTGACCCTCGCGGTGGAAGCCGCTTTCAGCGAAGTCGAAGCCGCTTTGCCGGTCGACATCCTCGTCAACTCCGAACTGTTCCGGCTCAAGAACTTCATTGACCGGGGGATCTTCAATGTCGGAGAGGCCCTGGTCATCGGCGCGACGCTGGTGATCGTGATCCTGTTTCTGTTCCTGATGAATTTTCGCACGACGTTCATCACTCTGACGGCGATCCCGCTTTCGCTGGTCATTACGACGCTGGTCTTCCGGCTGATCGGTTCGCTGACCGGGACTGAGCTTTCGATCAACGTCATGACGCTGGGCGGAATCGCGGTCGCGCTGGGCGAACTGGTCGACGACGCGATTGTGGATGTGGAGAACATCTTCCGGCGGCTGAAGGAGAATCACGGGCTGGCCCATCCGCGGCCAGCCTTGCAGGTCGTTTACGAGGCCAGCTGCGAGATTCGCGGGGCGATTGTGTTCGGGACGATCGTCGTGATTCTGGTCTTCCTGCCGCTGTTCGCCCTCTCGGGGGTCGAAGGGCGGCTGTTTGCGCCGCTGGGCGTGGCCTACATCGTCTCGATCCTCGCGTCGCTCGCCGTGTCACTGACCGTCACGCCTGTGCTCTCGTACTACCTGTTGCCACAATCCCGCGCGGCCCATCACCGTGGCGATGGCTGGCTGTTGCAAGGCCTGAAGTTTTTCGCCAGCTACCTGATCCGGTTCAGCATGGCTCGCCCGCTCGCGCTGCTCGTTCTGACGTGGGTCGGGATGGCCGCTGCGGGATGGCTGGTCACCGGTTTGGGCCGAAACTTCCTGCCACCCTTCGACGAAGGGAGCGTACAGATCAACGTGACCCTGCCACCCGGTTCATCACTGGATGCTTCAACGCGGGCCTCGCAGCTGATCGACCGGCGGCTGGATGCCATCCGGAAGACGGCGCAGCACCCCCGAGGGCGACCTGCTGCATTTTGTTCGCCGCACCGGCCGGGCCGAGATGGACGAGCACGCGATGCCGGTCAATGGCAGCGAGTACATCCTGAGCATCGATCCCCACGGACACCGGAACCGCGCGGAGATCATTGACCAGTTGCTGGCCGACCTGCGAAGCGATGTACCGGGCGTCGATATCGAAGTTGAGCAGCCGCTGGCTCACCTGATCAGCCACATGGTCTCCGGGGTCTATGCCCAGATCGCGGTCAAGGTCCACGGCGACGACCTGAACGAGCTGGCCCGGGTCGCCGAACAGATCAAGGTGGCGGCCAGCGGTGTTCCAGGAGTCACTCCGCCAGTGGTGGAACCGGTGCGCGAAACCGAAGAGCTGCATATCCGCTTGCGGGCGGACGATCTGGCTTTTCATGGGCTGACGCGGGCCTATGTGGCCCGGATCCTGCAAACGGCCCTCCAGGGCGAAGTGGTCTCGCAGGTACTTGAGGGCCAGCGAAGGTTCGATCTGCTGGTACGGCTGGAAGAGGAACACCGGACCGACTATCCGGATCTGGGACGCTTGCGGATCGACTTGCCCGACGGCCGCGGCCAGATCGAGCTGCGGGAGCTGGCCGAGATCGGCGAAGGGACCGGGCCCAATTCAGTCAACCGCGAAAATGCGCGGCGGCGACTGGTCGTCCGCTGCAACACCCAGGGGCGCGACCTGGCCAGTGCGGTGGCCGAAATCAGGCAACGCGTTGGTGCGCAAGTCGCACTGCCCGAAGGTTACTTCATCGAATACGGCGGCCAGTTTGAAAGCCAGCAGCGGGCCACCCGCCTGATCGCGATCCTCGCGGCGATGTCGGTTGCCGGGATGTTTGTCGTGCTGCTCGTGTTGTTCCCTTCGGTCCGGATTGTCCTGCAGATTCTCAACGCGCTGCCGACGGCGTTCATCGGCGGCGTGCTCGCGCTCGTTCTGTCGGGCCAGACGCTGACTGTCGCCAGTCTGGTCGGTTTCATTTCACTGGGCGGAATCGCGGTCCGGAACGGGATTCTGCTCGTCACCCACTATTTCCACCTGATGAAGGAAGAGGGCGAGCCGTTCTCGCAACAGATGATTCTCCGCGGCAGCCTGGAACGGCTGGCACCGGTCTTGATGACCGCGCTGACGGCCGGCATCGGACTGGTCCCGCTGGTGGTTGGTGGTCAGGAACCGGGGCGGGAAATCCTCTATCCGGTGGCAACAGTGATCCTCGGCGGGTTGATCACATCGACTTTCTGTGAGTTTCTGATCCATCCCGGTCTGTTCTGGAAGTTCAGCGGTGTCGACGCGGCGCGGCTGGCAACGCGGGATGAGACCACGGAAGAACTGGCAACCGGTGCTGCTCCGCGACATGGATCCTCATAGCGGAAGGGCGTAAGCCCTCCGGCCCGCGTGCCCGGAGCCTGCGGTCAGCGCCCCATGCCGCGACATTGAAACAGTGGTTCTGTCTTTTGACAGAACCTGATTGTGTTGAAAACCGTCCGGCCGGAAACGGCTGGCCAACCTGGAGAACGAACGATGAGAACGAATGAACTGTGTCTGGCCCTTGGCCTTTTGGCCGTGCTGGTCCTTGCCGCCGGCTGCGATCCCACGACGCCGGCACCCGTGGCGCAAAACAATCCATCGGCGGCCACGTCGACCGACGATCACGGTCATTCGCATGGCGAAGGGCATGTGCATGCCGCTGGTCCCCATGATGGCGCGATTGGCGACTGGGGTGGCGGCAAATTCCATGTCGAGTTCACGGTCAACCACGACACGAAGGAAGCCACCGTTTATGTGCTCGGCAGCGACGAGAAAACCGCCGCCCCCGTCAAGACTCCCGATGGCAAGCTTCTGCTGACCATCAAGGAGCCGGCTTTCCAGGTCGACCTGGTGGCCAGTCCGATGGAGGGCGAGGCGGACGGCAAGTCGTCGCGCTATGTCGGCAAGCACGACAACCTCGGCACCGTCCAGGAGTTCGCGGGCACAATCAGCGGCGAAACCGACGGCACACCCTATTCGGGGGACTTCAAGGAAGAACCGCACGGGCACGAGTAGTGCTTCGACAAGGTCGGGTTTTAGGGTGGTCTTGGTGAACCGGCACGCGCCAGCGTCCGGGCTCCTCGAAGAGCCCGCGGCTAGCGCCGTCGGTTCACTTTAAAATGCTGCCTTGACGAAGCACCAGCCACTTGCCGGTCCAATGTCCGGGGCCGGTGCGCCGGTCCCGGGCTACTGCCTGACAGTTGCAGGACCTTGGACGCAAAACCATCAGGCCGGGCGCCCCACTACATCCTCCGCGCGGTCAGAAATGAGTGAATTGGGCGAGCGGCAGGGCGTCAGCCCTCCGTGTCGTGCGCGGGACACGGAGGGC
>JANOFL010000290.1:0-9478 GCA_031405895.1 Planctomycetota bacterium | reverse complement strand
GCCGATGACCGACCAGCCGCGTGGCCATGGAGTAAGGATGAAAGCCGCACGGAAAAAGACAGATCAGGTGGCCACCTGTTTCCAGACAGTTCGACATGTTGGCGACGGAACTGCGATTGTCGGGAACATGTTCCAGCAGGTAGGCACTGAAGACAAAGTCGTACGTCCCGGGGATCGGGTCTTCCACGCTGCGAATCATCCAGCGGTCGTAGACGCCGGTATTCGACACGACCTGGTCGATATCGAGGCCGACGTACTCGGTTCCGGAACCCTTGGGCAGAAAAGGGCGGGAACTGCCGCCGACCTCGAGTATCCGCAGCTCAGATTGCGCAGCGAGCAGGCCTTCGACGTACTCGCGAAGGTGGTCGTTGAGCGCGGTGTCACGCTGCACGAAGCCCCGCTTCGTCAGCCAGTGGCAGACAGCTTTGTTGCCACGGAGAAACCCGCGGGAAATCCTGGCCAGCAAACCCATGCTCCCAAGCTAGTTCATTCCAGCCAGCATTGTAAGGCTTTTCGGCCGCCCGCCTGCCCCAGTAGCCTGTCGTCTGAACCGGAACTTCGCGCCGCAAGCCGCAGCATCGGAATAACCGGCCGCCAGCAAGGGGTGGTGATCACGATTCGGCAGGGGAAAGTGTGCTGACAACGACAGGCTGGAAGCCTATCCCACGCCTCGGCTGCGGGCCATTGCCGACTCGGCGCGGTGGATCCACTCCGGGTCGCGCGTCGCTTCAAAGGCCCGTTGGCAGGTCACGCTCAGTGCGGCAAAGTTGAAGCTGTCGCCCGGTTCGATTTCGCAGGCCCGTTCCGCATGGCCGACGGCGAGTTCGAGTTCGCCTGTGTGATGATATAGAACGGCCAGCGCGAGGTGCCCGCGGACAAACTTCGGGTCGATCGCCAGCGCCTCATGGATCTTCGCGATCGCTCCAGGATGGTCGCCCGCCCGCCGCATCGACTCAGACGCCTTTTCGAGCGCGAGAACCCGGGGGTCAATGGGCATGTCGATTGGTCCTGACTGCCGGTGACTTTGAAAATGGTGAAATCCAGCGACTACTTTTTCGCGCCACTTGCCCGCAGCGCTGCCTGAGCCGCCGCGAGGCGGGCGATCGGGACGCGGAACGGGGAACAGCTGACATAGTCGAGACCAACCTGATGGCAGAAAACCACCGACGCTGGATCGCCACCGTGTTCACCGCAGATCCCCAGCTTGAGGTCCTTCCGCGCGGCGCGGCCCTTTCGACAGGCCATCTCGACCAGCTGCCCGACACCCGACACGTCGAGCGACTGGAATGGATCGACCGGCAACAGGTCCTGCTTGAGATAGTCAGGCAGGAACGAGTTGATGTCGTCGCGGCTGAAGCCGAACGTCATCTGGGTCAGGTCGTTGGTGCCGAAGCTGAAGAAATCGGCGTCGGCCGCGATCTCATCGGCCACCAGCGCGGCCCGCGGAACTTCGATCATCGTGCCGATCAGGATGTCGAGTTTGCCTTTGAAGCCTTTTTCCTTGCGGACGGCGGCGATTGTCTCCTCGGTTTTCCTCCGCAGCAGCGTCAACTCGGCGCGTGTGCCGACCAGCGGGATCATGATCTCCGGCTGGGCATCGATCTTGCGGTTGCGGCAGTCGATTGCCGCCTCGACGATCGCCCGGACCTGCACCTCGAGAATCTCCGGGTAGGTCACGCTCAGCCGGCAGCCGCGATGGCCGAGCATCGGGTTAAACTCGTGCAGCGAATCGACCCGGGCCTTGATCTCGGCCGGCTTGAGCCCCATTTCTGACGCCAGTTCCTTCTGTCCCTTTTCGTCGTGCGGGACGAACTCGTGGAGGGGCGGATCGAGCAGCCGGATCGTCACCGGCAATCCCTTCATCGCCGTGAAGATGCCGATGAAGTCGTCGCGCTGGAAGGGGAGCAGCTTGGCCAGCGCCTTGCGGCGTTCCACCTCCGTGTTGGCCAGAATCATCTCGCGGATCGCGCGGGTCCGCTCGCCGCCGAAGAACATGTGCTCGGTCCGGCACAGCCCAATTCCCTGGGCCCCAAACTCGCGGGCCCGCTCGCTGTCCTCCGGCGAGTCGGCATTGGTCCGGACTTTCATCGTCCGGTACTCGTCGGCCCACTTCATCAGCTTGTTGAAATCGCCCGACAGGCTGGCCGGTTGCGTTTCAATCTCGCCTTCGGCCACTTCGCCCGTCGTGCCATTGATGCTGACGATGGACTTTTCGTTGTAGGTCTTGCCGTTGATCGTCGCCTTGCGGGCCTTGGCGTCGATTACCACCGCGCCGGCACCCGCGATACAGCAGCGGCCCCAGCCACGGGCAACCACGGCGGCGTGGCTCGTCATCCCGCCGGTGCTCGTCAGAATCCCGGCAGCCGCGTGCATGCCATCGACGTCTTCGGGACTGGTCTCCTTGCGGATCAGGATCACCCGCTCGCCCTTGAGGGCCCGGTTCTTGGCATCCTCGGCGGTGAAAGCGAGGGCTCCGAAAGCGGCACCTGGTGAAGCCGGCAGGCCGGTTGCGATTTTTTTCGCCTTGTCCCAGGCCGAGGGCTTGAAGCTGGGCAACAGGAGCTGCGTCAGGTCGCCGGCGGGCACGCGAAGCACAGCGGCTTTTTCATCGATCAGTTTTTCCTTGACGAGGTCGACAGCGATCCGCACGGCCGCAGCGCCAGTCCGCTTGCCGGTCCGCGTCTGGAGCATGAACAGCGTGCCCCGCTCGATCGTGAACTCAATGTCCTGCATCTCGCGATAGTGCTGTTCAAGGATGTCCTTGATCTTCATCAGCTCGCGATGAACGGCCTTGTTCCAGGCCGGCATTTCCTCAGTCGGCAGTGGCGTGCGGATGCCGGCGACGACGTCCTCGCCCTGGGCGTTAATGAGAAATTCGCCAAAGAACCTGTTCTCGCCCGTGCTCGGATTGCGGGTGAAGGCGACGCCCGTGCCCGAATCGTTGCCCATGTTGCCGTAAACCATCGACTGGACGTTGACCGCCGTCCCCGCAAGGCCGCGAATATTCTCGATCTCCCGGTACTTGATCGCTTTGTCGGCCATCCAGCTCTGGAAGACCGCCTCGATCGCCTTGGCCAGCTGCTTCAGCGGGTTCTGCGGGAACTCCTCGCCCGTGTGCTTTTTGTAAAGGACCTTGTAATCGGCACAAAGCCGCTTCAGCCCCTCGGCCGGCACGTCGGTGTCTTCCTTGACCTTGAACGAGGTCTTAATCCTGTCGAAAGCATGTTCAAAGTGTTCGTGGTCGATTCCCATCACCACGTCGCCGAACATGTTGATCAGCCGGCGGTAAGCGTCCCACGCGAACCGCTCGTTGCTGGTCGCGTTCGCCAGTCCGGCAGTCGACACATCGTTCAGACCGAGATTGAGGATCGTGTTCATCATGCCCGGCATCGAGACCGCGGCACCCGAGCGGACGGAAACGAGGAGCGGGTTCTTGTTGTCGCCGAACCGTTTGCCCAGTTCCTTTTCCAGCAGGCGGATGTTTTTTTCGACATCCTCCATCAAGGCCGGAGGCAGCTTCTTTCCAGTCGAGTAGTACTCGCTGCAAACGTCGGTGGTGATGGTGAAGCCCGGCGGGACGGGCAGCCCAATGCTGGTCATTTCGGCAAGGTTCAGACCTTTGCCGCCGAGCAACAGCTTGCCTAGTCCCTTGCCCTCGGTTTTCGTCTTGCCAAAGTAATAGGTCCGTTTGCCGGGAACCGGTTTCCGTGCCATGAACTGGGCTGCCTCGAGGAAGTGCGGGGATTCAGACGGTCAATCGATTTGATGCTCAAGCCGGCCGATGACCGGCCCGGAGATTACGGGCAACCCGCGACCATTCGGTTGGCACAGGTCGGCAAGACTGGTTCCATCCGCTGATTTGTTCGGTTGCGTTCCCCAGCTGATCCTGGACCGGGACGCCGCAACCCGCGAACTGGTCCTTCAGGACCTGCCTTGATTCCAGTCTGAATGCCGGAATGTAGCGAAAAGGGGCATTTTGGTCAATCATTGACGGCGCGCAGGCGCGGGGGTCGGGAGTCGTTTTCGCAAGCGATTTTTGCCCCGCAGGATCAGCGTGGACGAAAACGACTTCCGAACCCCGCCCAGTCGGACCAGCCGCGCCAGCGTCATCCGATCACCGTGATCCGCAGGTCGCCGACGTTGGTTCCCGTTGGCCCCGTCACCAGCTGCCCGCCCGTCGCGGCGAGCAGTGGTGCCGAATCAAACCTGGCCAGTGCCTTCTCGATCTCCGCCGACCGTTCTTTCATCGCGGCCAGCCAACCGCCATCGATACAGCCACCGGCTGCCGATGTGTTCCCGTCCTCGCCATCCGTCCCGGCCGACAGGAAACCCCATCGGTCGGGCAGCGCCTGCCCTTCTTCCAGAAGACGTTGGGCAACCGCCAGTACGAGGTGCTGGTTCCTGCCACCGCGACCGCACGAATCACCCAGACGCAGGACAGGTTCGCCCGCGTCGACGAGAATCCGTCTTCCACCGCGCTGACTCGTCAGCCAGGAAGCGATCCGTGCAGCAGCCTCGTCAACTGTCTCGTGCGGATTCGACTGCAGAACTGACTCGACCTGGAAGCCCAGCTTTCGTCCCAAATCCGCAACGGCGTCTGCCGCCCGCTGGAGGTTGCCCAGCAACACGACTTCCGGCGTGTCGCCTTTCGCTCCGCGAAAGTCCGGCGTGCCTTGCCCCGATGTACTTTCGCACTGTTTCCTCAAACATTCGACAACGGCCTCCGGGACTCCAGCCGCGACTGGCGAACCACCTGCCAGCCGTTCCAGGATCTCCAGTGCCAGCTCAGGCCGGCTGACCGTGGGAATCGTTGGCCCCGACGCAATCAGTTCGAGCGGATCGCCGAGCACATCCGAAATGACAAGCGTCACGAACCGCCCCGGTCCCGCCCGCTCCCGCAACCGGCCACCCTTGACCGTGCTCAGCTCGCGGCGGACCTGATTCCGCTCGCGGATATCGACTCCCGACCAGTCGAGCCAACGGATCAACTCACGTTTGTCGTCAAGCGTGATCCCGTCCACCGGTTCAGCCAGCAACGCCGACCCGCCGCCCGAGATCAAACACACACAGAGGTCGTCCGCCTTCAGCCCCTCAACCAGCCGCACGATCTCCCGCGTTCCCTCAACGCCTCGTTCCGTGGGCAGATTCTCTCCCACCGGCCGACAAGGCCAAACCGTCAGCGGCGGCAGCTCGCAAAAATCCGCATCGGGCACATTGATCCAGCCCGACACCCGGCTCAAATCCCATCCACCCCGCCGCAGCTTCCGCAACAACCCCCGCGCCATCCCCGCCGCCGCCTTGCCGGCCCCCACAACAACCAAGCGGCCACTTCCGGGAGCCAACGAGTGTGGCCCGATGGTTACGAACTCGCCCTGAACATCAACTATCTGTTCAACCAGCCAGAACGCGCGCACGGCCCGGCACCCGACTCGGAATGCGATGCCCGCAAGCCGCAGTTGAGGCGTTGTGGTCACAGGTCAAACGGCACTGCATCGCCCTCATGGTTTTCGCGTCCCCGCCATCCTGATCTGAATCCTGAGGCGATCAAGAGAACAGATGGGTAGACTAACAGTCCAGAAAGAATGGCACCAACAAGCATTCCGGCAGCTGCGAGGCAACTCCCTTCGATCGATTCCGCTGGTTGGATGTGGAAAGCCAGCTTATCTGAACGTGGGAGCATCCGATGGACGAACTCGAACTCTTCCACGCGGCCGTGAAATTGCCTGCAGCTGAGCGCGGGAGGTTTCTGGACCTGGCCTGCCAGGGAAGTCCGGAATTGCGCCGGCAGGTCGAGGTGCTGCTCAGGGCCCACTTTGATTCGGCGACGTTATTGCACGAATCGGACGACAAGTCCGAGGAACGGCGCCTGGCGGAGACCGTGTCGCAAAAAGGGCAGTCGGAACACTCCGGCACGATGATCGCCGGGCGGTACAAACTGCTCGAACCGATTGGCGAAGGGGGGATGGGAAGCGTTTGGCTGGCCGAACAAGCCGCACCGGTCAAACGGAAGGTCGCGATCAAGCTGATCAAAGCCGGGATGGATTCAAAGGCCGTGCTCGCCCGCTTCGATGCCGAGCGGCAGTGCCAGCCTCCCCAGCATCGCCGCACAGCGGAACATCGAGCCAAATCAACTCCGCAAGTCACTGGCCGGTGATCTCGACTGGATCGTGATGAAGGCGCTCGACAAGGAACGCGGCCGCCGCTAGAAGACCGCCAACGGTTTGGCTCTCGACATTCAGCGTTATCTGTCTGGCGAAGCCGTTCTCGCCGCGCCCCCTTCGCGGGCGTATCAATTGCGGAAGTTCGTCCGGCGAAACCGCGGCCCGGTGATTGCCGCCACCCTTTTGTTGCTGACATTGCTGGGCGGCATGATCGGAACGACGTTTGGCCTGTATCGCGCCAACGAATCAGCCAAGCGCGAACGTGCCGCCAACATCGTCGCACAAGAGAAGCGAGCGGAAGCCGAACTGCAACGCACCCGTGCCGAAGCGCGTGAGCAACAAGCGATCGACGCGGTCAAACAGTTCGGCGACGCCGTCGCCAACAACCCCGAACTGAAAAACAACCCCGCTCTCGAAGGCCTCCGCAAGGCGTTGCTCAACGAGCCGCTCTCCTTCTTCCAGTCCCATCGCGAACGTCTCCAAGCCGACACCGACACCCGCCCCGAGTCCCTCGCGCGCCTCGCCTACGCCGCGTGGGGCTTAGCCCAACTCACCGGCGAGATCGGCGACAAACAGGATGCATTAACTTCCTACGAACAATCGATTGCGATCCTGACTCCGCTCGTCGAAGCCAACCCCACCGTCACACAGTATCAGAGCGGTTTGGCGGGGAGCCACAACAACATCGGCAATCTGCTCAGCGCGACCGGCAAGCCTGGCGAGGCGCTGGCAGCTTACGAGAAAGAACGCGAAATCCGGGAGCGGCTTGTGGCAGCAAACCCCACCGTCACGGATTTTCAGAGCGACTTGGCGGCGAGCCACCTCAACATCGGCATTCTGCTCAGCGAGACCGGCGAGCCTGGCGAGGCGCTGGCGGCTTTCGAGAAAGCACGCGAAATCCGGGAGCGGCTTGTGGCAGCCAACCCCACCGTCACGGATTTTCAGAGCGACTTGGGTGCAACTCTCAATAATTTAGCAAACATCAAAATGGACGCTGGTCAATTTGCAAAGGGGCGAGACCACCTTCGAGACGCCATTGCGTGGCAGAAAAAAGCGCTGGCTGGTAATCCCACGAATCCGGCTTACCGTCAGCTTCTCAAGAATCATTTCAACAACCTGGCAGGGGCCGCGGACGGATTGTTTGACCGGGACCTGCGAGCGAAAGCCGAGCGTGGTTTGGCGGAACTCGCCGCCAGTGACCCGCAGTTTGCGGCGCTGGATCGGCGAATGACGGCGCTAATCGGCGGCCAGCAGGCGAAAGACGCGGCTGAGCTGCTGGCACTCGGCCAGCGCGCTTATGACCTGCGGCGGTTCGCGCTGGCCACACGCTGGTTTGGCGAAGCCCTCGAACGTGACACCGCATTAGCCGACGACCGGCGAAATCAACCCGCCTACAACGCAGCCTGCTGCGCTGCGCTGGCCGGTTGCAATCAAAGCCCCGATGATCCGGCCCCGGACGAATCCGCGCGCGAGAAGCTGCG
This sequence comes from Planctomycetota bacterium, assembly GCA_031405895.1. Lineage (GTDB taxonomy): Bacteria > Planctomycetota > Planctomycetia > Pirellulales > Pirellulaceae > BJ22. Next base: position 1,836 of record JANOFL010000290.1, on the reverse strand, counting down.
CGGTCAGGCACTTGCCTGGCTTCAGGACGAACTCGGCCGCTGGACCCAGCATCTGGAAAGCGCTTCCGCCGAGCAACGGCAAGTTGTCGCGGCCACCCTCAAGCACTGGCAAGAAGATTCCGACCTTGCCGGCATCCGCGACGAAGCAGAACTCGCCAAATTCCCTGAATCCGAACGGACCGCCTTTGAAACGCTCTGGAACCAGGTCGCGGAGTTGATCGCCCTGGCTGAGAAGGAGGGCGGCACGTCGCATTGACGGGTTCCGGGATCAGCGCCTCTCGCTTCGGGCGGCCTCGCGGGCGCAGGATTGAGTTCAGGTTGGGTCGGCGCGTGATGGCTTGTAGCCGTCACGGATTGACACTGACTCGTGATTCCGTCCGGAACGTTGGGGAGCTTCTTCGCCCCGGAGGGTCGGTGGAATGTAGCCACGGGTGGAGCGGAGTTCCGGCTCGGCGGAATGGAGCGGAACCCGTGGAAACGTGCGGCTCTGAAATCTTCCGCCCCGGAGGGTCGGCGAAGTCGTCCGGTTCCGTCGGCCCTCCGGGACGAAGAGTCGCGTCGGTCAGCTTTCCACGGGTTGCGCATCCCGGCGCGCCGGGATCGCTTCACCCGTGGCTACACTCCAGCGCACCCTCCGGGGCGAAGAGATGTTCTCGCCCGCAAGCGGTCTGGTCACTCGTCGTCGGCTTCGGAGTCTTCGTCGACGTCTTCGTACTCGACGTCGTCAGCCGGCTCGAACTCGTAGTCCAGTTCGGCGTCGTCGAGGTCGTTGTCGCGGGCGTCAACGGACTCTCTCGCGTCTTCGTCGTCATCTTCGTCGTTGTCGATTGGCCTGGCAGCCGGTTTTTTCGGCTTGTTGGGGGCAGAAGGGGTTTTTGCATCTGCGGCGGCGATGCGGGAGGCGCGGCCGGCGCCGGGGAGGGGAATGAAGGGTTGGGAAGGAGAAGTCGAGTCGCTGGAGCTGGAGCCGCCGCCGATTTCGCCCTTGCGCCACTGGTCCATGGTGACGACCACTTCGCGCGCGTTCGAGCCGTTGTACTCGCCGACGATGCCGTCTACGGCCATAAAGTCGATCAGCCGCGCGGCGCGGCCGTAGCCGATTCGCAGGGCCCGCTGGAGCAGCGAGACCGAGCCGCGGCCTTCGCGGAGGACGATCTCGACCGCCTCGTTGTACAGCTCGTCGCCGTGGTCGTTGTTGCCGCCACTGCCAGAGCCGGTTTCGGCTGATTCATCCGGGCGATCGACCTTGATGTGCAGCAGCTCGTGAACAAAAGTCTGTTCGCCTGTGCTGACCGAATCGGTGACGGCTTCGATCTCTTCGTCGGAGAGGTAGGTTCCCTGGCCACGGAGCAAGGTGCTGGTACCGGGCCAGAGGAAGAGCATGTCGCCGTTGCCAAGCAGCTTGTCGGCCCCCATTGCGTCGAGCACCACGCGGCTGTCCACCTTGCTTGAAACCTGGAACGCGATCCGGGCCGGCAGGTTGGACTTGATCAGCCCCGTGATGACGTCGACGGTCGGCTTTTGCGTGGCGAGAATCAGGTGAATGCCGACGGCCCGGCTTTTCTGCGCCAGCCGGATGATGTGCTGCTCGACTTCCTTGCCCGAAGTCATCATCAGGTCGGCCATCTCGTCGGCCACGATCACGATGAAGGGAAGATTGACCGGGATGTTGCTGCGGGCTTCGTCGTCCTCGGGCTGGAGCCGTTCCATGATCTCCTCGGCACCCAGCTGGTTGAAGCTGACGATGTGCCGGACGCCGACGCGGGCAAGCAGGGCGTAGCGTTCCTCCATCTTGTCGACCGCCCAGGCGAGGATCGCCTCGGCCTTCTTCATGTC
>JANOFL010000263.1:0-3944 GCA_031405895.1 Planctomycetota bacterium | reverse complement strand
GCTCACCAATTCGCCCACCGCGTCGTGACGGCGGCGGATTAGCTCCAGTTCAAGGAGCGGTTCCATGAGCCACTGGCACAGCAGCCGGCTGCCCATCGGCGTCTCGCAACGGTCGATCACACCAAGCAGCGAACCTTCGCGCGAACCAGTCCGTATCGTGCGGGTGATTTCGAGGCTGCGCCACGTTGCCTGGTCGATTTCGGCCTGTTTTCCGGCACGCCAGGGCTTGAGCGCGACCAGGTGTTCGAGCGAGCCGGCCTGGGTTTCCTGAAGGTATTCGAGGATCGCCCCGGCCGCCGCAATCGCCAGTTCGTCCCCCTCCGTGAATCCAAGACCCTCCAGCGTGGCGAGTTTGAACTTTTGCTGCACAACCTCCCGGCCGCGCGAGATGCCGAAACTCCACGCCGGCCGGATTGTGATTGCCCTGTCGCCGGGGAGCAGATCTTCGCCGGGCGACGCAAATCCTTCCGGGACCAGCAACTCGGCCGGATTGAGTCGTTCCAACAGGTCCGGCAACTGGTTGGGCGCGAGGGTCGCTGCCGCAAATCCACCCGAGGAGAGGTCGGCCCAGGCCAATCCAGTCGCGGCCGCGTCGCCATTCAGTCCGTTGCGGCTTCCCGTCGGCCGGCAAATAGCGGCCAGAAAATTGCTTTGTCCCGGATCGAGAATCGACGGGTCGACGATGGTCCCAGGAGAGAGCACATGCGTGACCTGACGTTTGACGAGGCCTTGGGCAGTTCGCGGGTCTTCGACTTGTTCGCAGACGGCAACCCGCTTGCCGGCCCGGACCAGTTTGGCGATGTACGAGTCGAGCTGATGGTGGGGAAAGCCGGCCATGGGGACCGGATCGTTCGACTTGTCGCGGCTGGTGAGGGTCAGTCCGAGCAGCTTGGCGGCGAGCCGGGCATCTTCGTGAAAAAGTTCGTAGAAATCGCCCATCCGGAAGAGCAGCAAGGCATCCGGACAAGCCGCCTTGGCCGCCTGGTACTGCCGCATCATCGGGGTCTCGCTCATGTCGCGAATTTAACAGCCGGGTGGCAGGCGAGGGAGGCGGCGCGGATTGTGCGGGCCAGCGCCGGTGCAGAGGTGCGCAACAAGCCAGTCGCACGTTGTGCGCCGGTTGCACAATCACGGGCGAATGCCCCGGTCGGACGGTCTGCGCAGGGAACAATTAACTCCGGACTCGCTCCGAAGCGATTGAGAACCGGAGAGACCAAGCCTATATTGTAGGGGTGCCAGTCCGGGGGCCACGGAAGGCTTGATTCCCGGGGATTTTTCCGCGCAGGGAACGGCGAAAACCTCGTTTCTGAAAGAGCGACACCAGTGGATTCCCTTTCTCATCCGCAGGGCGGCATGCCCGCGGGCCACCTGCCCGGTGCCGTCGATCCGCTTCAATCCAGCAGCCGTTTCGATTTCTGGGGTGTGCTCGATCGCCGCAAGTGGATCGTGTTCCTCGGAGCACTCGCCGGAATCGTGCTGAGCGTCCTCTATTACTACTACACGCCCCAGCTCTACGAAGCGACGGCCAAGGTCCGGATCGAGCCGCGCGAACCGCTCGGCCTCCGGCTCAGCGGCCTCCAGCTCCGCCCGATGCTGCCCGACCCCGCCGAATTCATGCCGACCCGGCACGACAAAATCATCGCCGAGGATTCGATCGTCCGGGCCACCCTCACCGGCGAAAACAACGAACGGGAACTCTTCCGGCTGGAATCCTTCCGCGGTCTCGACGACGAACTGGTGATCAAGGAACTGCTTGAGAACCTGACCGTCCTCCCCGACAAGGAAGACCTTTTCAACTACGAGATCAAGTACATCTCGACCAACCCCCAGGACGCGACGCTGATCGTCAACAACCTGGTCAAGACCTACCGCAAGTCGCTGGAGGCGCGCTACAAGATCGAAGCCAATGACTCGGTCAGCATGCTCCGCGAAGCGCAGCTGGGGTTTGAGAGCGAATTCCAGGTGCTCGTCAAGCAGATTGACGAGCTCAACAGGCAGTCCAACGTCATCGTCATGAACGAACAGGCCGGGACATCGATCTACACCAGTGCGATCGAATCACTCCGGCCACGCATCACCCTGGCCCAGGAAGCACTTTCGGGCCTGACAGCGGACCGTGACCGGTCACTCGAAGCCCTCGAGATGGGGACCGAGGCAACCGCGGCTCAGGTCCGGATCCTCATGCAGCAGGAAAAGATCCGCTTCAGTGGCAACACCAAGCTGGAAGAATTCCACTCCACCGAATACACCCAGCAGGCGATCTCCGAACTGGAAACCGAGATCGACATGCTGCGGCAATACTTCTCGTCCGGCCATAGCCGGATTCGGGCGCTCGAATCGCGGCTGGCCAAGACGCAGGCGATGCTGGCCGAGCAAAAGGCCGCCTCGGAATCGCTCAACGTGCTCAATACTGGCGACCCGGCCCTCGTGCTTCAGGTCTACATCCAGAACCTCGACCAGCAGATCGATTCGATCCAGTACGCCTTGCAAAAGGACATCCTCGAGTACCGCGACGCAATCGCCAAGGAAACCCGCTTCCAGCAGATCCGCCTGCAGCGCCGCGACCTTGAGGAACAGCGGCGCCAGATCAACGAAATGCGACAGGAGCTGATGGCCAAAGTCCGGGAAATCATGCCCTCCGGCGTGACCGCCGGCACCGAACTTCGCCAGAAGGGCTTTGAGTTCATCGAACTCCGCTCGGCCAACAAGGCCGAAGTCGTCTGGCCGATCCTGCCCATCGTGCTCGCTCTCGGCGGCCTGCTCGGTTCGCTGCTCGGCTTTGGCCTCGGCTGCCTGGTCGACCTCGCCGACAAGACCTTCCACAATCCCGACGAAGTCATCCGCTACCTCGGGTTGCCGTTAATCGGGCACATTCCGGTCATCACCCAGGGCAAACGCTACCAGCTCGATGGCTCGCCGCTCGACACAGCGCTGTGCGTCCATCACCGGCCGCGAAGCCAGGCCAGCGAGGCTTTCCGCGCCATCCGGACCGCGATCTACTTTAATACCCAGGGCCGCGACAACGCGGTCATCCAGGTCACCAGCCCAACACCGGGCGACGGCAAGTCCACGATCGCCGCCAACCTCGCCATCTCGATTGCCCAGTCTGGCAAGCGGGTTTTGCTGGTTGACGGTGACATGCGCCGCCCGCGGCTCGCCTCGATGTTCAACATCGAATCGAAAGAGGGATTTGCGACCGTCCTCAGCGGCGAAAGCATCTGGAAGGACGTCGTGTTCGAGTGCCCGGAAATCGAAGGGCTTTCGATCCTGCCTTGCGGTGTCAAGCCAAGCAATCCGGCCGAGCTGAGCACCTCGCCCCAGGTCAAGCAGCTGATCGAACAGATGCGGAGCGAATTCGACTTCGTCGTGATCGACACGCCGCCGCTGCTCGCCGTCACCGACCCGTGCCCGATCGCGGCCCGTGTCGATGGTGTGATTGTTTCGATGCGGATCAAGAAAAACGTCCGGATCAGTGCCGAACGGGCCGTCGACATCCTCCGCAATCTGGGAGCCAATGTCGTGGGCGTTGTGGTCAATGGAGTCGGTGCCCAGTCGGGCTACGGCAGCCAGTACACCTACGGCGCCTACCGTGCCGGCTACTCGTACAACGGCTACGGCTATGGCTATGGCTACGGCTACGGCTACGGGCAGTACTACGACGAGAACAAGAACAGCGACCGGGCCCGCCCCGGCCGCGAAACCCGCCGGATCGAGGCCGTCCCGGCCGGGCGCGGCAAATCTCCCGACGGCGACGAGCCGCTCGATATCGAGCTGTAAAAAGACGGGCCGATCAGGCCGCCTCTCGCGGCTGGATCAATCCGGTTCCAACCCTGAACCCTTGCCCTCCCGGCATGGGTTTTTCTTTTTCCGGTGCGTTAGGCGGGATGTAACTGGTTTTTTTGGGAGCGACGTCTTGATCGGGCGTAGGGTGGGTCGAGTCTTCG
>JANOFL010000251.1:0-9880 GCA_031405895.1 Planctomycetota bacterium | reverse complement strand
GTCAGCCCTCCGTGTCCGGCGCACGGTACGGTGGGCTGACGCCCTGCCGTTCGCCCAAGTCACTCATTTGACCGCGCGGAGTATAGTCGCTGAACAAGCCCGCGGGCAGCCAGTCCCGACCGTGCAAAAGGGAAAGTCGGCCGGGAACCTGGGCGCGGGTCGACAGAACCGTTACGACTGCTCCCGATCCTACTTGTCGGGTATTTTCAGTATGGTCGGTGCGGGCGCGCGGCCGGGTACCATGCTTCGTTCCGGCCGGAGCAACAGATTGTCGAGGTTCGGGGCGGTCGGCACCTGGTCGTACGGTGAAGCCACGCCTTCAGAAACCGGCAAACCGTCGTGATCGCCAATCGCCATGCGGCGGTCGATCAGCTTCTGCAGCGGAAAGTCACTGGGCCATTCGAGACCGGCGACCTTGAGCATCTTGTCGTAGTCCTTGGCCGTATCGATCAGCGACTCGGTGATGTCGCCGGTTTCCAGGGTCGGGTAGCGGCGCAAAAGTTCGCGGTAGAGGTCAAAAACGGTGCTGAGCGCGGAGATCGCGCCTTGCCGCGCGACGCGTTTCTCTCCCGTTGCCGGGTCGACCAGCATTTCATCATCAAAAACCGATTTGCGGCGCAACTCATCGGCGTCAAACCAGGCCTGACGGGCCCGCACGCCCTCCGGATCGTATTCTTCGGCACAACGGTCGCTCCAGTACAGGTAGTTGCTGGTCCCCTGGTACTGGTCGGTCAGGGACAAGGTCGAGCGAATGGTGTTGATCTCGTCGAGCAGCTGGCGGGCCTCGACCTGACTCCCGGCGGGAACCTGCCCGTAGATCACCAGGTCAATCTCACCCATCTGGTCGTTGATGGCGGCCATCATCGAACGGAACCGGCCCATCTGGTCGTCGGGGACCTGGTCCAGCGGCAGCTTCGCCAGGCGGACGTCTTCCTCCGGCATCTTCATGCTGACATAGACCTGGGCCATCCGTTCGTCCCGGACACCGGGTGCCAGTTCGTCCAGTCGCTGGCGCAAGCTGGCAAGCTCGGTAAACTTCGGCGCCAGCCCGTTGAGCGTGATTTCGGAACCGCGCGATGTCACGATCGAGCGGTTGCCATACTGCCGCCATTCATCGCTCGCCTCGCGCCAGATCTCGCTGATCGCGTCGTTGGTGCGGTACTCGTCCTGCAAGGCAATCGCCTGGTGCCGGATCTGGGAGGGCCGTTTCATGTAGTAGACGAGGTCGTTGGTCCGCTTCACGCCCTCGCCGCTTTCCACCAGCTTTTCCGAACGGTCGTACCACCAGTAGGCCATCCGCCGGTGGTCGTGACCAAAGCTGGGGTGGTCATAGAGCTGCGGATCGATATAGCGGGCCAGTTCGTTGTGCAAATCGGCATCCTCGCGGAACATCCGGCGGAACTGGGCCTTTTCGTCGGCGTTGCCGATTTTCATGCCGAGGAAATCGCCTAGCCCGTCGAGGATCTTGTGCTCGCGGAGGTTGTACGGGATGCCGCTGGCAAGAAAGAGAATGCCTTTGCGAACCCAGGCGTAGCGATACTCGAAGTCGTCGAACTCGGCGGAGATGTTGTACGACAGGTTGTGGGCCTGAAACTCCCAGACCTTGACGAAGTTGGGCTGGATTTTGATCAGGGCGTTGAGAGTGGCTTCAAAACCATCCCATTCTTCTTTCTGTTTCTGGTCGTTGGCCTGGGACCACAGCAGGTTGACGGCGACGCCGCGGAGCCCAAGCGTCGCCAGCTTCATCGTCTCGCTGGTCGGATCGATGTCGCTGAGCTGGGACTGTGAAAGCCGGTAGTCCTGGCGCATTTGCGAAACAATGCCGCCCGCGTCGGCGACCTCGCCGGACTGGGCCCGGCTGGCGGGACGGGAAAGCAGCGAAACAGGAATCAGCAGGGCACCCACCAGCGCGAGGTAGATGAGTTTGCGGACAAAGGGCGTGGTCTGGTTCATGTCTGGCCTGCAATTTCGCGGGTCTTGAGACAAAAGTAGCCGAAGACTGAAGCACCGAAACAGAAGGCCAGGCTGATCAGGATCGCCACCGCCAGCCGGTCGCCCGATACCGAATAGCCCCAGGTCAGAAAACGCGAAAAATCCAGGTCCCGGAAACTGGGCGCCAGCCAGGTCAGCGAGTTCAGTCCGGCCAGCAACAGGTCGTCCATCCGCTCCATCAGGGTGGTGAACCACGTGGTCTCGAGCGAAACCACCATATTTTCCTGACTGAGAATGCGAATCAGCGACTCGATCGGACCGCCGCCTTCCGCCGTGGGATCCAGCAGGCCGCGGATAAACGGCGTCGCAAAGCCGACCAGGAACAGGACCAGCGAGCAGATGATCGTGACGGGCGCGCTGAGCACCGTGCTCAACGCGACCCCAATGGCGACCACGATGATCATCTGCGCCCAGATCCCGAGAAAACCCTTGGCGAAATTCCAGGCAAACCAGTCATCGCTGGCCCGGAAATAGATGTCGGCGCGGGACACACCGATGTACTGGTTTTTGTCTTCGCAGCGAAGCACGACCTTGATCCGCTTGTCCGGGCCGCTGGCGAAGTCCTCGAACAGCCCATAGACACCGGATTCGAGAATGGTCCCGTCCGGCGCGATCCGCCGGCCACTCAGCCGGCGGTTGACCGGCAGGGGCTGGATCTGCATCTCGCTGGTTTCGAACAGGATCGGCTCGCTCTGCAGCCTCGGTTCGTTCTGCGGGTCGGCCGGAATGCTCTCGAGCTGAATGCTGGCGAGCACACGTTTCTGGATGTTGCCGAGATAGGTTCGAAAGACCGCGAGTGTCAGTTCCAGGATGACCGTTTCACCCGGGTCAAACCGCTCGGGCCGGAGGCCGGAATACTGGAATTCGGCCTTGGCGAGTGTTTCCGGATCGGTCGCATTGCCACCATCGATGTACATCCGGTAGCGCCATTCACGGCCGACATCGGTGCCCTGGCCTTCCAGTCCGTCGGTGTCGTAGACCTGCAGCAGATCGGCGTAAACCGGGCGGCGGGCGCGAAAATAGCCGGCCGAATTTCCCAGCCCGATGGACTCGCTGCCAGCCGGACCACTGACCGTGGCGGCATGGGTGTGTCCGGCGGCCGGCAGGACGATGACCCGGCGATAAACCAGCTTGCCGTCGGCCCGGGTTTCTTTGGAAAGAATGTTTCCCTGATCAATGGGCTGGGGGCCGCCCGGATCGCGAACATCCTCGATGATCTCGACATCGTGACGATGCCCCGCCTCGGCGGTGGTTGAGCCGGCCCGGACGGCGTTGTCGGATGTACGCCCGCCCTGGGGATTCAGCTTCTGAACCGGATCGACTGCCTCAAGCGCGGCAACGGTCTGGGTATCGCCGACCAGCAGGTGGCTGTGCGACAGACCGCGCCAGACGAAGACATAGCTCAACAGGGCCATTATGGCGAGCAGGGCCGTGACAAGGGCCCCGAAACCAACGATCCGGCCGATGACGATTTCCGTTGCCCGGACCGGCTTGGTCACCACGGTGAAAATGGTCCGGTTGCGGATGTCTTCCGGGAGACTGAACGCACTGATCAGCAAACCGACCAGCAACACCAGTAGCTGGGTGCCCCACATAACGAAATTGATGTAAACCCGCTCGGGATGCTCGACATTGGTCAGGTACCAGCCGCCGAAGAGCAACAGAGCAGCGAAGATGGCAAATGTGACCAGAATCACCCGCCGGCGGAGAGCCTCCTTGATCGACAGCCGGGCGATGGCCCCAATCCGCCGGAACGACGTGCCGAGGAAATCCCCCGGGGCCGCCGCAATCACGCCGGCAACCGAGTAAAAGCCCTCGACCGGTCCATGCCGCCAGGTCGCGACGAGGAAACCGAACACCGTCCCCAGCACCGCGCCGGACAGGAGCAGGATCAGAAAAGTCCCGAATCCGCTTCGCAGCCACTCGAGGACGTTCGGAAAATTTTCGACAACCATGCGCGCTTTGTGTTGCTTCGGACTGGAACCAGCTGGCGGCCAACCCGCCGGTGGGATGGCCGCGGTCGTGAGGGATCAGTTGCGGGCGCGCTCGGAGCGATGCCCCGGCCGCGCCTGGCTTTCCCGGACGATGTCGAGAAAGAGTTCTTCCAGATTGGTTCGCGGATTCTCCATCGAGAGCACCTCGCCCCCATGCCGCTCGATGACCTGCCGGATCTCGTCGTGGGCCGCGGCCGGAATGCCTTTAAAACGGACCTGCGTTTCGTCACTGATCTTGAGCAGCGAATCGACGCGTCCCAGTTCCTTCAGCTCGCCCTGGTAAAGGATCGCGATCCGGTCACAGACATCCTGCACATCGGCCAGCAGGTGGCTGCACATGATCACGGTTTTCCCCTGGGCTTTGAGGTCGAGGATCATGTCTTTCATCTCGCGCGTGCCCAGCGGATCGAGGCCGCTGGTCGGTTCGTCGAGCATGATCAGATCGGGATCATTGATCAGCGCCTGGGCCAGGCCGATCCGGCGAACCATCCCCTTGGAGTATTCGCGGAGCTGGCGGCGGCGGGCGTGCTGCAGGCCGACCTTCTCGATCAGCAGGCGGGACCGCTCGCGGCGGACCTTGGGGGGCATGTCGAACAGCCGGCCATAGAAGTCGAGCGTTTCCTCGGCGTTCAGAAACCGGTAAAGATACGACTCTTCGGGCAGGTAGCCGATCCGTTCGTTCTTGGTCACCTCATCGGCGTTCTTGCCAAAGACGAGGGCTCGTCCGCTGGTGGGAAAGAGCAGTCCCAGCAGGAGCTTGATCGTCGTCGATTTGCCCGAACCGTTCGGGCCGAGCAGCCCGAAGATCTCACCCTTGCGGACATCGAGGTCGAGTGCGTTGAGGGCCCGAACCTTTTGCCGGCCCCAGAAGTCGCGGTAAACCTTGGTCAGGTTTTGCGTCTCGACCACCACGTCCGGGTTGTAGTCCGGGTTGGTCTGCTCCAGCTTCTTGCGTTTCGCCTCGGCTGTAACTGCAGCCATACCGTGCCGTCTCCTTGCGTGAGCCAATGGTGGCCGTGTGCGGCCGCCTGGGCTTCATTGCCTGTAGGGCTTTTTCCGGCGACCCGCCGCAAACCCCTGTCTGAAACTACGCACCCCGTCCGGAAGAGGTTGCTTCACGGACTCCGGCGGGTAAAGACCACTTCCTGCCCGCTCGAGCAAGCCATCATAGAATTCTCCCATTTTTCCAGCAAGTTCCCGCCGTCCAGTCCCTTCCGGGAGGGTGCGTGCATCTCGCGGCGACGCAGCTCCTGCTTTGTCGGTCATTTCCCCGTGCCCCGCATCTCGTGGCGATGAAGCTCCTGCTTTGTCGGTCATTTCCCCGTGCCCCGCATCCCGTGGCGATGAAGCTCCTGCTTTGTCGGTCATTTCCCCGTGCCCCGCATCCCGTGGCGACGAAGCTCCTGCTTTGTCACCAAATCCCGTCACATCATCCTGACAAACAATACCGGACAATCCGTCTGGCCCCCGTTACTCCCGCCGCAAGAAAAATGTTGCGGGCTAGAATCCAGGTTCAACGAAAGCCCGCACTCCGCCCGCGTTGTTGTCCGGATGAACCAGCCCGCCGCCCTCCCCGACAATCCGATCGGACGGCTGTTGACCCGGATCAATTATGAACGCCAGCCATTCCCGCGGGCAGGTGAACTGAAGCTTGACCAGCTCCGCGAACTGCTTCATCGGCTCGGCAATCCCCAGTTGGCCGTGCCCGTGGTTCACATCGCGGGGACCAAGGGCAAAGGCACCACCACGCACCTGCTCGCGGCGATGGCACGGGAGGCGGGCTGGAAGACCGGCACCTACACTTCGCCCCACCTCGAACACTTTACCGAGCGGATTTCGCTCGATGGCCGGCCGGTTCCCGTCGCCATCGTCGAACGGGAACTCGAAACGATCTGGCCACTGGTCGAAGAACTGGACGCGGCCGCATGGCAACGCGGACATCGACGACTGACCTTTTTCGATCTCGCCTCGACAGTCGCATTCCGGGTTTTTGCGGCCGCGGGACTCGATCTCGTGGTCCTCGAAACGGGACTTGGCGGACGACTTGATTCGACCAACGTCTGCCAGCCACTCCTGTCGGTCATTACCAGCATCAGCCTCGATCACACCAGGCAACTGGGTGACACGGTCGAGGCAATCGCCCGCGAAAAAGCCGGCATCATCAAAGTTGGTGTACCCGTCGTCTCCGGTGCTTCAGCGGCCCATCCGGCGGCTGCGGTGATCGGGGAGATTGCATCCCGGCTCAACGCGCCCTGCTGGCAGCTGGGGCGTGATGTCCGTTGCCTCAACGTCACGATGAAGCCTGACGGGACCCTGTTTGACTGCGCGGGATGCGTGGACGGAACGTCGTTTGAGTTCAATCAAGTCGAACTGGCACTGCTCGGCGAACATTCGGCGACCAACGCCGCGCTCGCCATCGCCGCCACAAGCTGGCTTTCGCAAAAAGGCTTCCGCATTGACGAACCGGCTGTTCGCGAAGGCTGCCGGTCCACACGCGTACCAGGGCGGATCGAAGTCGTTTCGCGCTCGCCCCTCGTCGTGCTCGACGTCGCCCATAACGAAGCCTCAGCCGGAGCGCTGGCCCGGACCCTCGACTCGCAGCTGTATGGCTGGAATTCCGCCCAGCGCAGGACGATGGTCGTTGCGATCAGCCGGGACAAAGACCAGCTCGCCGTGCTGGGTAAACTGGCCCCCCTCGCCGACCGGTTGATCTTGACCCGTTTTGTCGACAATCCCCGCGCGACGGAACCGGAACGGCTGGCGGAAATGGTGGCCGGCCTGCCCGATCCACGGCCTGAAATCGTGATCGCGGCCGAACCACGCGATGCCTGGCGACGGGCGGTTGACGGGCTCACCGCCCAAGACGCCTTTTGCGTGACCGGCTCCATCTTCCTGGTTGCCGAATTGCGGCGGCAGGCACTGGCTTTTCGGGTTGCCCGCCAACCCCTGGAAAACGGAGTCGTATGAACCGAACTGCCCGCCGCGCCGAAATCATCTCGATCGGCGACGAGATGACCAGCGGCCAGCGGCTGGACACCAACAGCCAGTGGCTCAGCCAGCGACTCGGCGAACTGGGAATCGAAACGGCCTGGCACACCACGGTCGCCGACGACCTGGAACGGCAGACCAAAACGTTCCGGATCGCCGCCAGCCGCTGCCAGCTGGTGATCGCAACTGGCGGACTTGGTCCGACAGCCGACGACCTGACGCGCGACGTCCTCGCCCGCTTGAGCGGCCAGCCGCTGGTGCGCGACGACGGGTCGCTGCGGCAGATCAAGGCCCTGTTTCGCCGTTACGGCCGGCCGATGCCCGAAAGCAACGTCGTGCAGGCTGACTTCCCGCGCGGCGCGCGGATCATTCCGAACGCCGAAGGCACGGCGCCCGGAATCGATCTCGACCTCGCCCTGCCCGGCGCAGCGGAGGATCGATGCCGGGTCTTTTGCCTGCCCGGCGTGCCCGACGAAATGAAAGCCATGTGGCGCGACTACGTCCAGCCGCAAATCCTCGCCGACAACCCCGAGCGATTGACCATCGTTCAGCGCGTCATCCACTGCTTCGGGGCCGGCGAAAGCCAGATCGAGTCGATGCTCCCCGGAATGATCGCGCGCGATCGCCACCCCCGCATCGGCATCACCGCCAGCCAGGCGATCATCTCGCTCCGGATCAATGCGACTGGACCCGATCCGGGCGAATGTTTGCGATTGGTTGAGCGGGACGAACTGATCATTCGCGAATGCCTCGGTGACCTCGTATTCGGAGTCGGAGACGAGACTCTGGAATCGGTCCTTGTCGCGGGGTTACAAGCCAGAAACCAGAGTCTCGCTTTGTGCGACCTCGGACTTCGCGGTTGCGTCGCATCCAGCCTCTCCGCCTCTGATCCCGATGGGCTGGTTTTTTGCGGCGGGATGGTAGCAAGACTTGGAGAGTCTGGACCCTGGCGGGCAGAATGGCCGGAGCTCAGGGACCTTGTAGGATGCTCGCCCGAGCGCTCTGCCGACGGCCTTCTTTCGCTTTCCAGTCGGGTAGCGGCGTTTTTCGCCGCCTCAGTCGGAGTCGCAGTCAGCCCAATTCGCCAATGTCCCGACGGATTGGAACGGTTCACGGTTGCCTTGGCCGGCCATGGAACGATGGAATCTGTCCAACTGACCCATGCGGGTAACTCGGCGCTCCGGTTCCATCGCAGCGGCAAACAGGTTTTGAACTGGCTCCGACTCACCCTTCTTCCAACCGGCCACGCTACAAAACAACAGGCTTGAAAACCTGTTTTTTCCTTGCCTAACTTAAAATAACACCCCCCGAAAGAAGTAAAAACCGGCTTTTTTTCGGCTTGGTGCGTAGAAGCGTGGTTGCAAACCGCCATCGGCCTGTTTTGAAATGGCCTGATCGAGCTGGTTGGCCTGTTTTCTGGACGGCCGGCAACTGCCACGCCTCAGGAGGATTTCCATGTTTTGCACGGACCATGTGCTCAGCCGCCGCAATCTGTTGACGGTGGGGGCTTTTGGGGGGCTGACGCTCTGCAATTTCTTCCGCCTTCAGAAGGCCAATGCCGACCAGAAGAACTACGAGTCGGTCGAAGGAAAGGCGAAAAGCGTCATTTTCATCTTCCTGCCGGGCGGAATGTCGGCCCAGGAGTCGTTCGATCCCAAGGTCTACGCGCCGCTGGAATATCGCGGGCCGATGGGAAGCGTCGACACGGTGCTGCCCGGGGTTCGCTTCAACGAACAGCTTCATCGCACAGCGGCCATCGCTGACAAGCTGGTCGTTTGCCGGTCGATGACGCATGGCGAAGCCGCCCACGAACGCGGCACGCACAACATGTTCACGGGCTATCGGCCCAGCCCGGCGCTCCAGTATCCGAGTATGGGCAGCGTCGTTTCGCATGAGTTCGGCCCGCGGAACAACCTGCCGCCCTATGTGCTGGTGCCGGGATTGCCCAACCCTTACGCCGGTACTGGCTACCTGAGCAGTTCGTATGCCGGCTTCAGCCTCGGGTCCGACCCGGCGCGCGGCGATTACCAGGTCCGCGACCTGCAGCTGCCCGGTGGCGTCGACACGACGCGGTTCGAACGTCGCCGCCGGATGCTCGATCTGGTCAACGACCATTTCCGCCGCCGCGAAGCCGCCTCCGACCAGATCGCCGCGGTCGACACGTTTTATGACCGGGCCTACAGTCTGATCAGCAGCGACAAGGCGCGCGAAGCGTTTGATATCTCGAAGGAGCCTGACCAGCTGCGCGATGCTTATGGCCGCAATGAAGCCGGTGCCCGGATGCTGCTTTGCCGCCGGCTGGTCGAAGCGGGTGTCCGCTTCGTCACAATGACCTACGGCGGCTGGGACTTCCACGACAACATTCACGGCGCAACCAACAACATCATGCCGCCGCTCGACCAGGGTTTCTCAACCCTGATCAGCGACCTCGATTCGCGCGGCCTGCTCGACTCGACGCTGGTCTGTCTTGCGACCGAGTTCGGCCGCACGCCCAAGATCAACGGCACGGCCGGACGCGACCACTGGCCCAAGGTCTTCAACATCGTGATGGCCGGCGGCGGCCTGAAGCGCGGTGTCGTCCACGGCACCAGCGACTCTACCGGCAGCGACCCCGACCTCAATCCGCTGACGGTGGAAAACTGGGCCACGACGATCTATCACCTGCTCGGCATCGTCGGCGACAAGGAGCTGATGGCCCCCGGCCCCCGCCCGATCGAAATCGTCGACGGCGGCAAGATCGTGACAGAACTGGTGGCCTGAACGTGGGACAGGCTTCCAGGCTGTCGTTGACATGACAAACATAGGGTAGACCAAAATAGTGAGGCTGTGGCGCTAGCCGAGACGGGAGTTTCATCGTTTGACTCAAACGCATGATCTTCGGCTAGCGCCTCAGGCTCGCCTGTCGT
>JANOFL010000153.1:0-1986 GCA_031405895.1 Planctomycetota bacterium | reverse complement strand
CGCCCTTTTGTCCTTCGCCCCGCTAGGGGCGAGTTACAACATCGTTTGCCGTTGCATCCCACAGCCCAGGGTCGCGAGGTCTTCCGAGCGCACCCTGGGTCCGAGGTCCAACAAGACTCTTCAACCCCAACGGGGTTGGATCACGGGCTATCCGCCGTCGATTGACACCGTGTTTCCCGACGTCGGGCAAGTGCCTTGCTTCGCCCCGGAGGATGCGCGCCTCAGTTCCGACCGGCAACTTCCCGGGTAACTTGACCGACAATTTGGCCGGCACCCAGTCCCGGTTGTAACTTGAAGTCATGGACGAACCGAACAACGCTGACACGTTACCGGTGCTCGACACTGGACCTGCTTCCAAGCCAAAACGGCGATTCCGCTTCGGACTCCGGACCATGTTCGTCATGGTCGCGGTGGCCGCTGTCACGCTCGGTTCGTGGCTGTACGTCAAGCGAATGGAGAAGATTCACTGGCGGCAGCTCACTCGGGCCAACTTCACCGAATCAGAAGTTGCCGGGCGGCTGATTCTGTTCGAGTACGCTGAAATGGCCATGTGGACGCGATACTCGTCGGGGAACAAGGACGACGATTTCATGTTCTCGACCAAATGCGGCTGGAAGACCAACTGGAATGGCGTGGATTGCTACCGCTTAGACTTGGCCGCGGGCCTCACTCCCGCTGAAAAAGCGGATCAAGAATGGGTAAAGCAGTGGATCATGGCCACTCTCGGCGAATCCACGAATGAATCCGTTACGCAAGTCGTGATTTACGATCCATCGCGGAAAGCTACAACCTTGGTCCCCGACCGCGATTCGCAGACCGTGAACCGGATCATTGGCGAATGCCTATTGCGGCGAAAGGTCCGGTAAACTTCCTCGGGCCGAAACGATTCCCAAATCGCCTACCACGCCGTCTACCCCGAAACCGACCACGTCACCCGGGCCGACCTGCCGGCGTCTTCGGCCAACCGTTCCGGCGGCCAGAATGACTGAACCGCCCGAGTGGGACAAACGCCGGACTCAATCCGGAGGTTCTTTCCGATGCAAGTCATCGGATTGTGTTTTTTGTGCTCCTTGTGGCCGGACCCCGCGATGGAAAGGACTGTTGGCCACAAAAGGCACAAGGCGCACAGAACAGAGTGAGCCAGCTTTCTGACGCGGGCTCAGTTCTGGCGGCAAATCGATGACAGGTGGCTGACGAGTTGGTTGAGGGAATGGACCGCAAGAAAGTCCGCATGGGTTGAAAGGGTCGACGGGCGGTCGAGGTGAAGGGCCCGCCAGCCGGCTGCGGTGGCACCGGTCACGTCGTCGCGGAGGCTGTCGCCGACCATCAGGCATTCCTGGGGGGCGATGGCGAAGCTGTTGGCGATAGCGTCAAAGAAGCGGTGGTCCGGTTTGGGCCAGCCGGTTTCGATAGGGGTCCAGACGCGTTCGATGGGTTGCAGGTCGGGCAGGCCGGCGACGATCAGGTGCAGGCGGCTGTCGAAGTTGGAGCCGATGACCAGGCGGTAGCCAGCAGCATGGAGCGCCGTGAGAGTGGGCATGACGTCGGAGTAGACGGCCCAGGTGGTGGGGTCGGCGAAGCGGTTCCAGAGCGCGTTGAAGAGGGGTATGTGGTCGGGGATGTCGGTGAAGAGGCGGACGACAAGGGATTGCCAGAGTTGGCGCTGGGTGGCGTCGGAGAACAGGGGATCGGGTGAGAGGCAAGGATCGAAAAGACAACCAATGCTCGATTGCGCGGACGGCCCCTCACCCCCCGACCCCCTCTCCCCGAAGACGGGGCGAGGGGGGGAAGATATTTTGTTCTCGAAGATCTCCGCGAACAGTTCCCTGAACCGCGCGGCGATGGTGGGCTGGTCGAGCTGGCAGCCAAATTGCTGGCCGGTGGCGTGGTAGATCGCGGCCACGGATGGCCGGGTGTGGATCAGGGTCCCGACCGCGTCGAAGACGATGACCCGGACCGGTTTCATTTTCAGCGCTGGGTCGCGGA
>JANOFL010000126.1:0-16572 GCA_031405895.1 Planctomycetota bacterium | reverse complement strand
TCCTGCTTTGTCGGTGCCTGCCACCGGTTCTTTTGCTCTGAAAGCCCACGTCGAACGACAAAGCAGGAGCTTCGTCGCCACGATGAATGCGTCCGGCCGTCACACCGAATGAACTGAAGAGTCCTCTCAGCGCGCCGTCTGCAATGGCTCCGGCCGCTGGCATGCAATCTCACCCTGCAAGGCCTGCCTGGCCCAGGCCACATCGAGGTCCGGGTCTTCGTTCGCGAGCAGCTCGAGGGTGCCGTTAATGATCTGCTGATCTGATTCGGCAATGGCTCCCGGACCAGCCGGGTCGCGCCATTTCAGCGCCTCGACGATGGCCCAGACGCGGGTCCGGAAAGCCCACTGCCGAAGGACGGGATCGGCATTGAGCAGCAGGTTGCAATCCTGCGCGGCGGTATAGAACCCCCGCCAGGCCCCGTCCCGGTCACCCATCCGCGCACTGACTTCGCCATACCGGATCAGCTCGTCGATCACCGACAGCCGGACCGGTACATCTGTCGCATCGGTTTCCAGCAGATCGACCAGGAGCACGATCGTGCTGTTGATCCGCGTCCGCGCTGCGGGCAGGTCTTCCTGTTCGAGCAACCAGTCCGCGGCCAGGGCATGCAGCGCCGCCAGCTCTTCGCACCAGATGCGGTTCTGGGGATGCCGGTCGACGGCCTCCTGCTGGCTGACCACGGCCAAGTCGAGGGCGACCAGTGCCTCAACTGGCTGATCCGCGCGCCACCGCCACCCGGCTTCGCTCAAGCGCAACTGCCCGCGCAACCGGTCGGACTCCAGGACGGTCAGCCCCTGGTTCCGCAGGTCTTCGCGATACTCCCCCACCCAGACGTCCAGTTCCGCCAGCAGTTCCGGTACCCGGGCCGCGACCTCAAACTCCAGCAACAGTCTGCCTGCAAGAACAGCCAACCGCGCCCGTTCACCGTGGGGCAGGAAGTCACTGAGCGCCAGTTCCCGTTCGCTCAATTCACGGAAGATTTCGCGGAGCGCCTGTTCCCCTGAGTGGTCGCGAACATCCGCCGACAGGCCGGCTTCGAGCGCGGCAATTCTGGCCTGTATCGACTCGAGCCACCACAGGTTGCTGGCCGGCTCCAGTTCGACTGCCCGGGCAGCGTCCGCGCAGGAAGCCTCGATCAGTCGCGGCAACCGGGAATCGTTGTGGCTGCCGTCCGTTTCCCGCAACGCGGTCCAGAGCAGCCGCGCGGCGCGGGACTGGTCGGCCAGGACGGCGGCCGGCGCGGCCGTTTCGTTTTCAGTCACACGGCGCAGCCGTGTCAGGGCCCGTTCCGACGCCTGCGCGGCTTCCCGCCACTGGCCGACCGAGGAAGCCGTTTCCGCGATCTCGAGGTAGCTGGTGGTCAAGTCGTCTTTCAGCCGCCGCGCAGCCCGTTTCGCGCCCGGACTGGCCGAGGCAAGCGACTCCTGTTCCGCGAACTCGTCGAGAAAGCCGATCAGGTCGGTGAACATCTCGGCCCGGAACTGGCTGCTCATCTGCCAGTGCAGCGATTCGCCCGAGAAAATGCGGCCCTGGAAGCGCTGGACCGAATCGCGGATCCGGTCGCGGCTCGACTCGAGGTCGCCGGCCAGTTTCAGGGCGTTGCGGGCGTTGCGGGCGCTGCTGAGCCAGAGCGTCGATGTGGCGACCAGCCCGCCGACGAGACTGAAAGCCAGCAGTCCGATGGCCGTGGCAAGGCTCCGGTTGCGTCCACACCACATCACGCCGCGCGCCAGCGGACTGACCGGACGGGCCAGCACGGGAAGTCCCCGTAAATGCCGGCTGAGGTCGTCCCGCAGCGCGAGCGCCGACGGATAGCGCCGCTCGGGGTTCTTGGCCATCGCCTTGAGACAGACCGTTTCGAGATCGCGCGGCACGTCCCGGTTGAGTTGCGCGGGAGCTACCGGATCGACATTCCGGTGCAGTTCCAGCACGTCCAGGGGCCGGCCGCGAAACGGTGCCACCCCGGTCAGCAGTTCGTAAAGCGTGACACCAAGGCTGTAGACGTCGCCGCGCGGGTCGACGGAATTGGGGTCCCCGATCCGTTCGGGCGACATGTACTCGGGCGTGCCGCAGAGCACATCGGCCTGGGTCAGCGTCTGCCCCTCCGCTCCGCGGACCAGTCCGAAATCGGTCAGCCGGGCGCGCTGGTCGCGCCGGTCGATCAGGATGTTGGCCGGCTTCACATCGCGGTGAACCAGACCGGCGGCGTGAATGGCACCCAGTCCATCGGCCACTTGGCGCGTCCATTCGGCCGCCTGGCGGGCTTCCACCGGACCGCGAGCAATCCGCTCGCGCAGCGATTCGCCTTCGATTAGTGGCATCACAAGGAAGGGGGTCCCGCACCCGGTCCGCCCAACCGCATGGACCGGCACAAGGTGGTCGTGCTCCAGCCCGGCCGCCGCCTGGGACTCGCGGAGGAAACGGGCTTCCGCGCCATCGCTCAGCGCGCCGCGCAAGACCTTGACGGCGACCGTTCGTTGCAACCGGTCATCGCGGCCGCGGAACACGGCCCCCATGCCGCCCGAGCCAATCAGGGCTTCGATCGCGAACTCACCCGCGGTTCCCAGATCACCTGGTTCCCGCGGTGGATCGAGCAGCTGGGCACCGGACCAGTTCCGCTGGGCAGTTTGACGCCAAGTGCCGAGTTCGCCGGAATTGGTCAGCCGTTCGAGGGATTTCTGGCAAACCGGACAGCGGTCGACATGGTCGGCCAGCCGGAGGTCGGCCGGGCGCGTCTGCGTGCCGGCATCGCACAAAAGAGTCAGCAATTCGGCCTCGGCGGGGCAGCCCGGATCCGGAGTGCCGCTCATGTGGCCTTCGTTCCGGCGGGGCTGCCGTTCGGCGAACTTGCCACAAACCGGGGAGAAACGTCGCCAAGCCATGGGAGGTCATCGGCCAACAGGCGGACTTCCACCTCCAGCCGTTTGAGCACCCGCGATTTGTTGACGTAAACCGAGTGAACCGGAATGCCCAGTGCTTCAGCCACTTCGCCGGCTTCACGATTTGCCAGCCAGGTCGCCTCGAAACAGTGCCAGGTCTGAGGCGAGAACGAGGGCCGGACGCGATTGCAGGCCGCTTCCAGAATGTGGGTCGTGAACAGCTCGGCCCAGTCTGGATCGCCATCGATCAGGCCTTCGTGCCAGGCCGAGGCGAGGGCCGGGCGGGCTCCGACCGATTCGGCCCGCGTTGCCCGCTGGGTCGAATGGTCCCGCAGTTCCCGCGCCGCGACCGTCGCCAGCCACGCCCGGAAACCGCCTTTTTCGCGCTGGTAGTCGAAGCGGTTAATCGTGCGGGCCACCACCGCGAGGACTTCCTGGACCACGTCATCGGAATCAGCGGTGCCGACACCCTTCCTGCGGCACCAGGCGCGCAGAAACGGCGCATAGACCGCCTCGAACTCCCGCCATGCGTCGCGGTCCTTGGGGTCGCGAATCCGCAGCAGCAGGCTCGCGGAAGTCATCGGCTGGGGCGAATTGCTCATGGTGCAACGCTGTTCAAAGGCAAGTGGGTCAGCCGTTTCATCATCGCAGAACCGGCCCGGCGTTCAATCAGAATTCGTTGACGATGAGGTTCGTGAATCGACCAGACGGGAGCCTGGCCACCACGCGTGGTGCCGTTGAGACAGATTTCGCGGCGAATACGATTGCGAATCGGGCAACTCGTCAGGCTGCAATGGGAATTCCGGATTTTTTCCGGGAAGTCGTGAGAGATTGTTTGCGCGACTCGCTAAAGCTCTTCGTGGAGCCCTAATTTGACGCCTTCGCGTGCTGGACCAGCACCGCTTGCTTCTGTCTCAGCCACGAAGTATTCCGCCAATGTCGCTGACTTCTCCGAAGTCAGCTTTCCTGATCTGTGACGAAAACCGCCAAACGCGAAACGCAACCGTCCGGCGGCGGCGGCCGGAATTTCGCCTGACTTTTCCGGTTCTGACGAATTTCCCTGAGAGAACTGGCCCCGGCTTCGCTAGCTATTTGCGGACTGGAGTCTCCGGCGAATAGCCGGCAGGCCCCCGTCCGTTCCTCCCTCGCTCACACCACGTTCCTCATTCACTGGGTCGACCAATGATTGCTCGTCTTGCCGTCGTTTTCGCGTTGCTGGCCGGGGTTCTGGCAAACGGCAATCCCCTGTTGGGGCAGACCTGGATCGCAGGCAACGGGAACTGGAACGACTCGACGAACTGGAGCACAGGCAATGTCCCCGGTTCTGCCAGCAGTGTCTTCATCAACAGCAATGCTTCGAACGTCATCGTTTCGGCGAATGGCAATATCCTCGTCACCAACCTGACGATCGACGCCGGGGATCAGCTCACTTTTTCTGGCGGGCCTGGCGTCAGCGGTTTCTCATTCCAAAGCACTGGCGGCTTGACCAACAATGGCCTGATCCATTTGCGAAATGGCGGCAGTCCAACAACGGGCGCGATTTTCGCACTGGCGGGAACGAACCACACCAACGGCGGAACCATTCTCGTTGGCGATGGAAATATTCTTGACACCTCATTCATCTACTTGTCTGCCAATGCGACACTGACGGGGGGCGGAACTGTCATGCTCAATGGAAGCAATACCGGCATCTTCACATTGGCGGACGGTGGTGGCCTCAAGGTTCTGACGATCGGCAATCAAACGATCGCGGGTTTCGGCCAACTTGGCGGCAACAATATTGGAATCATCAATCAAGCCGCCGGTCTGGTCGATGCCAATTCCAGCGGCAATGTGCTGCTGGTCAATCCCGATATAACAAACGGGATGGTCAATCAGGGCACGATGCAGGCCTCGTTGGGCGGAATCCTGGAAGTCAGCGGGACTTCGTCCGGAGGTTTCAACAATGCAGGCGGCGTGATCCGCGCTCAGGCCGGTTCGGAAGTTCGCTTCGGTGGACTCTTTGGAGAATTCGGGAAATATGTGACTGGAGGGGTCGTCGAGTCGCTTGGAACCGGCCTGCTGAGGACCAAAGCCAATACCATAACTTCATTCTCCAATCTGACCATCAATGGAAACATGATCGTCCAAAACGGCGGTGTGAGTACCACCCTCGGCCTGGCTGGCACGATCAACAACACCGGGGACATTTTCGTCAACTCGGGGGTCGATGCTCTCGTTTCGATTCAAGGCGATACGATGATCACCGGGGGTGGTTCCATCACGCTCGGTGGCAGCGGTGCCGGTATCGGCCGACAACAAAACCTGCCAGTCCTGACAATTGCCAGTCAAACGATTCAGGGGGTCGGTGCGTTTGGCCAAAACCAGCTTGGAATAGTCAACCAATCTTCGGGCCTGATTCATGCCAACGTGAATGGCGGTGTGCTGACGCTCGACCATCGGGGGACCGACCAGTTGATCAATCAGGGCAGGTTGCAATCCAGCAACGGCGGCATCCTGCGAATCACCGATACCTTCACGAACGACGGCAAGATGATCACTAGCGGTGCGACAAGTCTGATCGATGTCGATGCAGTACTGGTCAACAGTGCTTCGGGCGAAATCAGCGGGAGCGGCGAGCTGGAAGTGTCTACATTGCTAACCAACAACGGTCGGATTGCCCCAGGAAACTCAGCCGGTGCCCTACTCATCGATCTGGTCGGAACTGGCCTTGTCGATTTCAATGCGTCAAGCGAACTTGAAATTGAGCTGGCCAGCAGTGTGCTCTTTGACACGCTTACCATCAGTGGACTGGCCAGCCTCGATGGAACATTGAATGTCAGCTTGCTGGGTGGATACCTGCCCGGCAATGCCGATGTGTTCCAGTTCCTGACGGCTGGCAATGCCACGGGCGGGCCGACTCCCCTCGGAGTGTTCGCCAACGTGGCCAACGGCGGGGACCCTGCTGACAGCCGGCGGCGAGGGTTTCTTCACGGTCAACTATCAGACGACCGGCTCGGGCAGCCTCGCCCGGCTCTCAAATTTCACGGCGGTCATCCCGGAACCGGGGACTCTCGGGCTGGCCGCGATTGGCCTCGTGGCGTCACTGCTGGTCCGCCGCCGGAATCGGGCCCAGTAAGCCAGCCACGTTCAGGCAGAACCGGATGGCCCCAGCTTGTTGGCGGGCCAACTGGTTTCGCTTTCGATTGAAGCCGAAACCACGACAGCTCTGGACACCAGGGCGTCTGACCACAGAGTGATCAGCGACCGTCGCGGATCGCTCCGCGGTCCGGCGCTAACTGCCGTTCCGCTCATCGCCCCCCGACAGCTTGCGCCCTGACGACAACCAGAGCGGGCGTCACGGGCGTAGCTGCTGCAGAAGGCCGCCCCCCGAAAAACCCATCGCCCCATCCCCAATACTCCCCTCAACGCCAGTCCCGAGGTTTGCCATGAACGCCCGGAATTCCTCGTCCCAGAATCGCCGGAATCTGACCCGTACGAACCAGCCACGCGCCAGCCGGCCGGGTCCGGGCAAACGTCGGGCCCGCTCCACATCCCAACCCGGGTACGAACGGCTGGAACAGCGGACGCCGCTTGCCGGATTGCCGGCAATGCTTGAACTCAGTCCCGGTCAAGCTGGGTCGTTCGAAAACTCTCCGGAGTCGGTGAACGTCAACAACACACTTTTTTTCAGGGCCGAGCCCAACGCCGAGGCGGAACTGTGGAAAAGCGATGGCACGGAGGCCGGCACCGTGTTGGTCAAGGACATTTGGCCTGGTGGCGCTGGCTCCTTTCCCGGTCTCCTGACCAATGTCAATGGAACCCTTTTTTTCACCGCCGATGACGGAACGAACGGACGCGAACTCTGGAAAAGTGACGGCACTGCCGCGGGCACCGTCATGGTCAAGGACATTGCCTCGGGCACGGGCTCTTCCGGCATTGGGGAACTCATCAACGTCAACGGCATGCTGTTTTTCGCCGGGGATGATGGAAATAGCCCACAACAGCTCTGGAAGAGCGATGGTACGAGCAATGGAACGGTCAAGGTCCAAGACTTGGGAGGCGCCTCCGCCGGTCTGTCCGTCTACGACCCAGTCAACGTGAATGGCACGTTGTTCTTTTTCGGCAACGATGGTGTAAACGGGACGGAGCTTTGGAAAAGCAATGGCACTTCAGCTGGGACCATGATTGTCCGGGATATTCGTCCCGGCTCCGCCAGCAGCGGAATCAGTACCAACTACCTTACCAACGTCAATGGCACACTTTTCTTCAGAGCCAATGATGGCACCAATGGCTACGCACTCTGGAAAAGCGACGGGACGGGCGATGGAACGGTAATGGTCAAGGACATTCATCCCGGTTCCATCGGTACTTTTCCCACGGTTAGTCACTTGACCAACGTAAATGGCCGGCTGCTGTTCAGCGCCAGGAGCGTTACAAGTGGGGGAGAGCTCTGGACAAGCGACGGCACCGTCGATGGAACGGTGATGGTCAAAGACATACGGGCAGGTGCCACTGGTTCGTATCCAGCCCACCTGACCAATGTCAATGGTCTGCTGCTGTTCAAGGGCGACGACGGAACAAACGGTGCCGAACTCTGGAAGAGCGACGGGACGCCCGCCGGGACTGTGCTCGTCAAGAACATTCGTGCGGGCGCGAACCCGTCGGGTCCCAACAAGTTGACAAACATCAATGGCACACTCTTTATGAGTGCCAACAACGGAACGAATGGGATCGAGCTTTGGAAGAGCGACGGTACTCAGGCCGGAACGGTCCTGGTGATGGACATTGCGCCTGGCACCGACAACGGAGGTCCAAATCACCTCGTGAATGTCAACGGCAGGGTGTTCTTTACCGCCAGAAATGGCGCCATCGCCGGTTTTAATGGTACAGAAATGTGGGTGATGGACGGGGGCGGTGAACCAGCGGTCCAAGCACCGGGTGTCGGCGCGGCGGTTGTTGTATTCCCGGGCGTCGCCGGGACCGGCGTGCCGGGATTTGGGGTCAACGTCAAGCAGGTGACCGGCCTCGGGGTCGCGCCGGCCACGCCGCCGTCGAGCCTGAGCATGATCCAAATCGTCGCCGGAGCAGGGGCAAGCGATCCCGACCAGTTTACCGATACGGGCAACGGGTTCTTTTTCACTGCCACGACCCCGGCCAGCGGCCGTGAGCTGTATTTCTCCAACGGCACGACCGCCGGAACGAGCCTCGTCAAGGACATGCTGGCTGGTGCCACCGGCAGCGACCCGCTCAGCCTGACCAACGTCAACGGGCAGCTTTTTTTCACGGCCAATGATGGAACGACCGGGCGCGAACTCTGGGTCAGCAACGGCACGGCCGCCGGAACCGTCCGGGTCCGCGATATCCAGTCTGGAGCACTCGGCTCTGATCCGGCCAGCCTGACCAACGTCAACGGACGGCTCTACTTCTCAGCCAACAACGGTGCCAGCGGCCGTGAACTCTGGACCAGCACTGGAGCGGCCTCCGGTGCTGCTCAGGTCCGTGATATCAGGACCGGGGCCAGCGGCTCCGATCCCGACGGACTGCTCAACAACCGCGGCGTCCTCTTCTTCGCCGCCAACGACAGCAGCAACGGCCGCGAGTTGTGGCGCAGCAGCGAAGGCCTGGGTGCCAACACCTTCATGGTCAAAAACATCAACCCCGGCGCGGGAAGCTCTAATCCTGTCCAGCTAACCAGCGTCGGCGGCGTGGTCTACATGGTCGCCAACAACGGCACCACGGGGGCCGAACTCTGGAAATCCACCGGACCGGCCAATACGGTCCTCGTCCGCGACATCCGTAGCGGGGCAACTGATTCGGGCATCGGTAACCTGCTCAACTACAAGGGGACACTCGTCTTCACTGCCAATGAAGGCACCAACGGGACCGAGCTCTGGCGGAGCAACGGGGCCTTTGGCGGGACCTTCATCGTCCGCAACATCGAAGCGGGGGCCGGCAGCAGCAATCCGGCCAGCCTCGTCAACATGAACGGCACGATCCTGTTCAGCGCCTTCCAGAGCGGGACTGGCGTTGAACTCTGGCGAAGCAATTCGGACTTGGCCGGGACGGTGCTGGTGAAAGACATTCGCCCGGGCGCAACCGGCTCGGTGCCGCAGAACCTGACGGTTCTCAACGGGCTGGTTTACTTCAATGCTGAAGACGGCCCCAACGGCCGTGAACTCTGGCGGAGCGGGGTGTCCGGCGCTTCGACGACGATGGTCTCCAATATCAATCCCGGCATCGCCAGCTCGAGCCCGCAAAGCCTCGCCGCCGTTGGTGCAACGACCCTGGTCTTCAGCGCCTCCAATGGCACGGCCGGCCGCGAAGTCTGGGTCCTTGCCAATCCGGAAGCGGCTCCGGCACCGGAAGGAGCACCTTTGGCCGGCTCGCCTGAACCGGGCGACGACCAGGGCCGGTCGGGCAGCGGCGCGGAAGGCGATTCGGACGCCGGCGGCGAAGGCAAAGCCGGTTTCCTGCTTCCCGGCGAACGGGGCAGTGGCCGGGCCTCACGGTCGAGCTTTGCAGCTTTCAATCGCCCGTTGGTCCGGCCCGTGACTCCAGCGGCATTCGTTACTCTCCCCCACACCGGCACTGAAGCAGGCTCAAGCCAACAGCAGTTAGTGGACACCCGTATCGACCGCAAGTGGATCGATACCAGTCCGGCGAAACTGGACTCCAGCGACAACGCCCGGCTGGATGACTGTTTTGCCCAATTGTCCAGCGACGCCGTGTTCATTTAACGGCAAGTCGCGGGCGACACAAAGTGCGCCTGCTACCGTCAAAGCCAGCAGCAATGGGCACGCAACGTCCAGCTATCCCGGATTTCTCACGAGGGGATACCGCTCGCGACAGACTGTTTTTGGTAACCCGACGCGTCAGCAAGGGATCTGGCTGATTCCCCCTCGCTGACGCTTCGGGTTATCGGTTGTTGTGAGGAATGCGGGCCAGGGAGCGTCAATTCACATGCGATCGCCGGACGGCTTGCGCCGTACCGCTAACAAACAAGGCAGCGGATTCCAATGCGGTCGCCGGACGGCTTGCGCCGTTCCGCTAACGGGAGCGGTCACTCGTCCAGCTTGTGGACCGAGCGGATCGGGACGAAGGGGATGCCGATCAGAGTCTGATGGGCGTCGGAGCCGCTGCCAACTGGTCGCGAAAAGGGCGTGAGGTTGCCGGAGCTAGCCGTTGATTCTTCGGTCGTCCCGGCCTGTCGCAGGGAGACCCGGAAGGCCGACATGCCGGCCCGGATCGTGTCGCCGTCGCAGATTTCGACTGCGTTGACGCGGGCCTCGTTGACCCAGGTGCCATTGCTGCTGCCCACATCGCGCAGCCGGAACGTGGCTCGGTTGCCTTCCACCAGCAGGTGGCAACGCGACATGTGCAGATCGCTGACGACCGGAAAATCAGCAGTCGACATCCGGCCGATCGAAAGCCGCTGGTCGTCGCGCAGCCAGCACTGGTGGCCGGCCAGCGGACCTTCGATCACTTGCAAAAGACAAATCATGGGGTCGCACAAGTCAATGGCGTGGCATCAAAGCCGGGCCGGCTGCCGGCCATCTTCCTGATGGCATCATGCGGCAAGGTCCAGCACCGGGACAAGCTGGACGGATGACCAGCCCGTTCGCGCGGAGTCGGTCCCCAAAAACCGGACAGCCGCGGGCAGACCGGTAGCGCTCCGCTGCTGCCTGCTCTCATGTTATCGACTGGGGATGCGGTCTGTCGCCCACAAAAAACGCCCGCCGCCGCCAGGTCATCCGGAAAAACCGTCACAGCCGGCCCAGTGCCCGGCCTGAACCACCCAGCCGGGCTGGACCAATCCGTTTCGGTCTCCGAATCGAAAGGGCAAAAAGCGCGTTTCCCCACACGGCAAACTAGAATGGACAGTTCTGGAAAAAAGCCGCTTCCAGGGAATCCCCAGCCCTATAATGGGCCGCAGTTTTCGCCGTTTCCGCCGCTGTCGGCAACCCCTTGCCCGTGTTCCGGAACCCGATCATGTCCTCCCGCGAGCATCCGCTGGCCCGCCTGCAACGGCACATTCGCCATTTCATGGACGAGCGGCGGCGAAAAGCGGCGGCGGCCCGCGAAGGCGGCATCCGCCGGCTCGAACGCCGCCGCGTCATGGCCGTCACGGCAACTTTCAACAACGGGACGGGCGTCCTGGACGTCGACATCACGGCCGGCGGCAACACCATCGCCAACCTCCTGGCCCGAAACGCGACCGATTTTTTTCTCGACGAAGACAACGACCTGACCTTCGACGCGGGCGAAGAAACTGACCAGTTCACCGATTTGCGCCGGATCGTGGTGGATGGCATTGGCGGCCCGCTGGGCACTTTCTTCTGGCGCGACAATTTCGCGACCGCGCCACTCGATTTCGCCGGCAGCCCGGTGGTCGCGATCAACGGCGTCGACACCGTCCAGTTTCACTCCAGCCTCGTCGCCCTGCCGCGCGGTGATGTGCAGATTTCAGCCGAGGACCTGGTTCAGTTGGGTGGCAACCTGACCATCAATGATCCGGGTGTCGTTCCGGTTGCCGATCTCGCCATCACGGTCGGCGCTGGAGGACAAATTCAGCTGGCAGCCGGTTCCTTGACCGACGTGGAGGGAACCGCAACTCTCAACGCGGCGGGGACCATCACGCTGGCCGGGTCGCTCGACGCGGACGCAGGGATCACCGTCACCGCGACCGGGGTCAACAGCGACATTGTGGTCGAGGACGATCTGACCACGACGGCGGCTGGATCCGTGACACTGCAGGCGGATGACGCGATCAGTTTTACAGCGACGGGTTCCATTTCCGCGCCGGGTGCCGGCAACGTTTCCCTGACGGCCAACGCGGATGCCTTGCTGGGCGATTCGGGCGACGGGATCACGCTGACGGACGGATCGGTCATCAATGCCGGGTCGGGCACGATCCTGCTTTCGGCCAGCGGTGCCAATGGCGGGAACATCGCCCTTTCGTCGCTCAGCACCACGAGCGTTTCGGCCAATGCGATTCAGGTCGTCGCCAACAGCGCTATCACGGACAACACGGTCGCCGAGACAGCCAACCTGACGGCGGCCAGCGGCACGATCAGGCTCACGTCGGCTACGGACGGAATCGGGGACGGCGTGGCGGCAGACGATATCGACATCCAGTCGCTGCGACTGGTCTTCAACGCGGCCACGGCGGCCGGCATCGTCCAGGTCACCGACCTCGGCGGCGGCCTGACCATCAGCGGCGCTTCAACGGCGGGCGGAGGTGGCGCGATCCGGGCCAACAGCCCGCTCACCATCAGTGCCAACATCACGGTCGGGGCTTCCACCGTCTTCACGGCCGGTGACAGCGCGGCGGCCGGCGACGATCTGACCATCGAAAGCGGAGCAATTGTCGAACTGGCGTCGGCCGTGGCCGGAACGCTGACTTTCAATGCCGGCGACGACATTGTCCTTGATACCGGACAAATCATTACCACGGGCGGCGGACTTCACGGTGTGGTTCTCGCTGCGGACCTCGACAATGCCGGTGTCGGAGCCGGTGACGGCGACCGGGGCGGCATCACACAGGATGGCTCCGCGGCGATTGACGTCGCGTCGCTCAACCTGACCGCCAGCGCGGCCGAGGGCATTGATCTCGACACGACCGTGGGCAACCTGTCGGCTACCAACACGGCCACCGGCAACATCCGGATCGACGAAAGCGACGGCATCGCGCTGGTTTCGGTCACAACCGCAGACGGCTCGATCGAAGTCAACGCCGCCGGTGCTGTTACCGCGATTTCCGTCAGTGCGGGCGGGGCCGGCAGCAACGCGACCCTGACCACCACGACCGGCGGAATCGCGATCACTTCGGTCAGCGCCGCCAACGACGTCATTCTGCTGGCCACCGCCGGCGACATCACCAGCGGGACCATCACTGCCACGGCCGGACTGGTCGACATCGAAGCCACGGCCGGGGATGTGACCGTCGGCTCGATCACCGCTGGAACCACCGTCACGGTCGACACCCCGGCCGGTTCGATCAATGACGCGACCGACGATGCGCTCGTTGATATCTCGGCCGGCGGGCTGATCACCCTGACCGCGCGCGACGAAATTGCCGGAGCGGGCGTCGATGGCAAGCTGGACCTGGCCGCTGGCAGCGAAGTTGTCGCCAGCAACACGACCGGACCAATCGCGCTCCGCGGCCTCGGCGACCTGCTTCTGACCAGCGTGGTCACTGGCGACGGGCCGATCATCGTCATGGCTGCCGGCACGATCACTGCGACGCTGGTGGACGCCACCGGCACCGACAGCGACGCCAATGACGTGACGCTGATGGCGACTGGAGCGACCAGTGACGTGATCGTGGTCTCGGTTTTTGCCGGCCCGACCGCCGGCGACGTGATCATTTCCGCCGACCGCAACATCATCGACGGCGACACGCCGGGCGACGATCTGGACGTTTCAGGCAATGACGTGACGCTGACGGCGGTCGCGGGCAGCATCGGCGAGATGTCCGCCGACGTGTTCATCTGCGACCTCGACCCGCTCTTCAACCCGATCGAAGTCTTCGCGACAGGGGCCCTCGTCGCCAGCGCTGTCGCGGGCAATGTCGTGCTCGACGTGGGCGGGACGGCTTCGCTGACGATCACGGCCATCACCGCACTGATCCAGTCGGATGGCGATCTCGACGTCACGGGCGATGTGATCACGGTCACCAACCTTGGACTCATCGCAGACGCCGACGACAGCGGGCTGGGCACGCTGACGATTGGCGCTGTGCTGACCGTCGCGGGCGACCTGCGGGTCGAAGGGGCCGATGTCGTGGCTTCCGACGGCTCGATCGATCTGGTCGCGACGCGGGTGCTGTTCGCCAGCGACGCGGCCGAGACGATTGGTGTAACAGCCGATGTACTGGATGCGACTTCAGGCGGCAGCCTCGTGGTGGTTTCGCTCGCCGCGGCGCTCGACCTGCTCGACCTAAACTGCGACAACGTGGCCCTGCAATCGACGGGCGCGGCCGGCTCGGTGACGCTGACTTCGCCCGGGACCGTGACGATTTCCGACGATGTGATCGCCGGGAATGACGGAACGGTGACCAGCACCGGCTCGGTCACGATCACGGCGACCGGCGCGGCTTCCTCGATCATCGTCAACGACGTCGTCCTGACCGACGCGGGCGACATCAGCCTGCGGGCCGACGACGACATCCGGTTCGGGGGGCCGTTCAGTGCCGGTGACGCGGCTGACACCGACAACCTGATCGTGGTCACGACGGTGACCGGCAACATCACGGTCGAAGCCGACGCGAATCTCGACAGCAACGGAGCGGGCGGAGCCATCTTCATGGCCGACGGGACCCGGATTGTCGCCGGCCGCGATGTGACGACCGACTATGTGCCGGGCATTGACGGACTGCCGTCGCCTTCGACCATCACGCTAGGTGCGGCGGCGCTTGGCGCGGGGCTGGCCGAAGTCACCCTTTCGGCCGACGAAGACATCACCCTGGGCTCGGTCCAGACCGCCAACGCCACGGTCGACGCGATCCGGATCACCAGCCGCAACGGCGGGATCGTCGATGGTGGCGATACGGATGTTGATCTGGTCGCCAACAACGTGGGCGCATTGGTCACGCTTCGCGCGGTGACCGGAATCGGCAGCGCAAATGCACTCGAAACCGCGGTTTTTGCCATCGACGCGGTCACGGCCAGCGGCCCGGCGATCGCCGTTGCCGGAAACATCCGGCTGAATGAAATCGCGGCCGGCGGCGACCTGAACCTCGTCCAGGCCAACAACACGGCCGCGACGGGCGCGATCGTGGTCGAAGTCGACGCTGGAGCGCTGAATGTCGTCCCCGCCGGCTTCGCGCCGTCCAACGGCCTGTTCGGAGTCACGACGCTGGGCGGAAACATTCTCCTGTCGGCCAGCGACGATATCGTCGTCGACTCGGATGTGGTCTCAGCCACGGGCCACATCACTTTGCTGGCCGGCGACGACATCGACCAGAACGCGGACATTACCACGGGCGGCACGGGGACCGTTTTCCTCAGCGCTGGCAATGACACAGCCGACGCGATCAGCGGCGTCGAGATGGCGGCCGCCACGGCGATCACCACGGCGGGCGGCGACATCCGGATCGTGGCCGACAACGAAGGCAACATCCTGCTGGCAGTGGTTGATGCCGCGGCGGGCAATGTCTCGCTGCTGGCCGAACGGTCGATTCTCGACAACAACGGCGCAGTTCTCAACATCACGGCGACCAATCTGCGGATGGTGGCCGACGCATCGATCACGAACGCCAGCAACCTCGTTGGCCAGATCGGTGATGCCGACGCCGGCAACGGTACGCCCCCCATCAATGTCAACGCGATCGACGTGGCTGTGACGACCGTCGCCGCCCGCTCGGCCGACGGCATTTATCTCCGCGACATCGACGCTCTGGTGATCGGAGCCAGCGGTGCCGTCACCGTCCAGCAGGTCAACGACGACGGCACGATCACGGCGGTTGTCGACGCTTCGCTGACCGGGATGGCGACTTCCGACGGCGGGCCGATCAAGGTGGTGGCAGAGGCCGGCAGCCTGACAGTCGACGAGGCCATCACGGCCGGTGGCGCAGGTGACGTCCTGCTGGAAGCCCGCGGACTGGCCAGTGACGTGATCGTCAACGCGGCGGTAAGCAGCGGCACCGGCCACATCACGCTTCGGGCCGGCGACGACATCGACCTCAACCCAGCCCTCGCGACGGCTGGCGTTGGCACAGTCTTCTTCGACGCCGACAACGGCACTCTGGCCGACGCAGTGGTCAACGGGATCAGCGTCGACGGCACCATCACAACGGCGACGGGCGACATCCTGCTCGACTCGGCCCGCGACATCGTGACCACGGCCGCGATCACAAGCACCAGCGGCGACATCGGGCTGGTGGCAGCGCGGAACATCACGCAGGGCGCGACGGTCGACGCTGGTACGGGCGATGTGCTGTTCTCGGCAGGCACGGGGACCATCACGCTGGGGCTGGTCGAAGGCGACACGGTTGCCCTGAGCGCCGGGGCGGACATTCTGGACGGCAACGTGGCGCTGACGAATGTCCGCGCGACGGAAGTCTCGCTGCGGGCCGGCGGCACGATCGGTACGCCCGACCTGATCAGTCCGCCGGGAAC
Source organism: Planctomycetota bacterium (assembly GCA_031405895.1). Taxonomy (GTDB): domain Bacteria; phylum Planctomycetota; class Planctomycetia; order Pirellulales; family Pirellulaceae; genus BJ22. Next base: position 592 of record JANOFL010000126.1, on the reverse strand, counting down.
GAACAACAACGCGATCGACCTGGAGGTCACCCGCGTCGCAGCTGTAGCCGCGACCGGGATCTACCTGCGTGAAGTCGCCGTGGGCGGCAGCCTGACGGTGGACCGCGTGTCGGCAGTTTCGGTTGACGTTTCGGCGGTCAATTTCAACTCGACGACTTCTGCGGTCAGTCGCGGCGTCGCGGCTCTCGACGACCTGACGACGACGGCCGGACCGGTCAAAGTCGTGGTCGAAGCTGGCACATTGACAGTCAACGATGGCCTCGATGGCGATTTGGCGGGAGCGACGGCTGGCGGGACAGGCAACATTTTGCTGGAAGCCCGCGGCGCGGCCAGTGACGTGGTCATGAACGCACGGGTCTCGTCCGCAACGGGTCACATCACGCTGCGGGCCGGCGACGACATCGATCTCAACGCAGCGCTGGCGACGGGTGGCGCGGGGACCTTTTTCTTTGACGCCGACAACGGCACGCTCGCCGACGCGGTGGTCAATGGAATCAGCGTCGACGGCACGATCACGACGGCGACGGGCGATATCCTGCTCGACTCGGCCCGCGACATCGTGACAACGGCCGCGATCACAAGCACCAGCGGC
>JANOFL010000107.1:0-8094 GCA_031405895.1 Planctomycetota bacterium | reverse complement strand
GTCGCGCCGAAACACGAGCTGGTGGTCGTGCTCCCCATCGCGAACTCGTCGAGGTTGGTCTTGCCGAGCAGAATCGCCCCGGCCGCCTTGAGTCTTGACACAACCGTTGCGTCGTACTGGCCCATGTGCCGCCGAAGGAGCTGCGAGCCGCAGGTCGCCGGCTGTCCCGTGGCCATCAGGTTGTCCTTGACGAGAAACGGCACGCCGGCCAGCGGGCCTGGTCGGGCACCGTTATCCAGCGCCGCGTCGATTTGCGCGGCCTGAACCAGAGCGGCCTCCGGATCGACGAAGACCACCGAGTTGAATGCGGAATCCAGCTCTTCAATCCGGCGCAGACAGTCGGCGACGGAATGCGTGGCGCGGACTTGTCGGGTTGCGATCGCATTCGCAATCGCGGCAACCGGCTGGTCGGGCAACGGACTGGCCATCGCGGCACCCGTCAAAGAACCCGGGGCACGAAAAAGCATTCACCACCGGCTTCGGGCGCGTTGGCGAAAACGGCGGCCCGATCCAGTGACTGATCGGGAACATCCGCGCGGATCGGGGTGCATGCTTCGCCGCTGAAGGGCTGAAAGTACGGCTCGACCCCGGACGTGTCGACGGCCTGGACGGCCTTGAAAAAGGCGACGACTTCGGTCAGCTGGTGGCGCAGCTGTTTGGCCTCGGCTTCCGTGGCTGGAGGCTCAAGCCGCGCGAGGTGACTGAGTGCCGCGAGTTCGGGAAGCTGGTCCATGCGTGAACTCCGGCCCGAGCAGGCATGGCGACAAGCCGCGCCAAGACGCTTGAACGACAGGCTGGAAGCCTGTCCCACGTCATTTCGAAGTGCGGGCTTCGACGGGGAGCTGGAACGGTTTCTGCTTGACCGCCTTGCGGACCGCCCCGCTGCGGAGGCACCGGGTGCAGACGCGGGCCGAGCGGACGGTGCCGTTTGGCAGTGAAATCTTCACGTTCTGCAGGTTCGGCACGAAGTTGCGGCGGGTCTTGCCGGTGATCTTGGTCCCGACCCCGCCGAGATACTTGGCCTTGCCCCGGGTTTCGATCTGATTGCCCCTTTGAACATGCTTGCCACAAACTCTGCAAACCCGGGCCATCGTAAATCGCTCCGTCGCCACGCCCAGCGGGCCGGCAATCTGTGTGTTCAGGACGTTGGATTCGGGCGCGGTCCAGCCCCGTGGGGGGACTGCCATCCCGCTTCTTTCCGGCCGGCGGGGTCGAAATCCCGGCCAAAACGCGGCTTGGAAAGAGTGAAGAGTATAGCCGGGGCCTGAATCCGGGCCAAGGCAGGGGTTTTTCGACCGACCGAACCACCGGCACCGCACCTTTCGACTGGATTCCGGCCGCCTGCCGTTCCTATACTCCCGCGCGGCCGAAGTCTGGAATCCGGCCGATCTGTCCCGTCCATTCGCCCACTGTCGTCTTTCGCTCCGCGAAAGTCCCACGTCCTTTCCGCGTCAGCCAATCGTCAGCCCAGACCCAAGGACTTTGCCCATGCGACGGATCGCGATCATCAACCAGAAGGGTGGCGTCGGCAAAACGACGACCGCGGTCAACCTCAGCGCCGCGCTCGCCGAGATGGGCCAGCGGGTCTGCCTGATCGACCTCGATCCGCAGGCCCACGCGTCACTTCATTTCGGCCTGGTCCTCGAGCCCGAATCACCGTCGATCTACGACTGCCTGACCGGGCGGAAGGCCCTGGCCGATGTCCGGCAGCGGGTCGGCGATCATCTTTGGGTCGTGCCTTCGCACATCGATCTCGCCGCGGCGGAACTCGAGCTGAGCAGCGAAGTGGGCCGCGAGATCATCCTCCGCGAGCTGCTGGCCCGCGACGATCTCGAATGCGAGTTCCTGATCATCGACTGCCCGCCTTCGCTCGGTGTGCTGACGCTCAACGCGCTGACGACTTGCGGGGAAGTCTTCCTGCCGATGCAACCGCATTTCCTCGCGCTACACGGGCTGAGCAAGCTGCTCACGACGATTGGACTCGTCGCCCGGCGGCTCAATCCGGTTCTGACGCTCTCCGGAATCGTCTTTTGCATGGTCGAGTCGGGCACACGGCTGGCCAACGAAGTCGTCGCCGATGTCGAGGAGTTTTTCGCCCAGGAACGTCGCCGCAACGGCCAGTGGTCGGAGGCCGTGATCTTCGAGTCACGGATCCGCCGCAACGTCCGGCTGGCCGAAGCCCCCAGCTATGGCCAGTCGGTCTTTCAGTACTCCCCTGCCTGCCACGGCGCGGAAGACTACCAGCAGCTTGCGCTGGAAGTCCTCGAGCAGTCGACGCTGCTGCCAGCCGAAGCCGACCTCGACACGCCCGCGGGCCAGCCGCTGGATTGAAGGCCGGCCGCCAGGGGACGACCCTGGAATTTCTTCGAGTGATTTCCGCTGCATGGTTTTCAATCGGATACGCCAACGTCGTTAGATCCAACGCCGTTGGCGTATCCAGAACAGGCGGCAGGACAGAAAACTGCCGAAATCGCTTTTCGTTCGCTCCTACCTGAAAAACGCAATGCTGCCAGGATACTTCCAGTACTCGCCATTGCTGGCTTTCACCCCGGCGATAATGCAGAAGATCACGCTGGCCAATGAAAGCAGGGCCAGCAGGAAGAATCCGATCACGACGAAACAGAGCGGCACGCAAACCGCGGCGTAGATCAGATACGAAAGCAGCCAGTTCACCGCGTTCTTGCCATGCTGGTCGATTTCCGGCAACTGGTCCTTCTTGACCTGCCAGATTACGATCGGTGCGACAAAGCCGACGAGCACCGCCACATGCCCGGCCAGCATCGACAGGTGCAAAATCATGCCCCAAGTCTTGCCTTCCTGACTCATCGAGTGGCCCTCATTCGGAATCGAACAACCAACTTCTGCTCCATCCTTTCCCACGCCGTGACGGTTGACAACCGGGCTGGCTGGAACAATGGTGGCGTACGCGCGGAGGACTGTCCGGGCTGTTCGTTGTCCACGCCATGATCTTGGAACCCGCCCGTGAGCCATCGCCCTGCCTCGGCATTGCCCAGTCTTCAACTGCTGAAAAACCGCCAGCGCAGGCTGCTGTCCGGGCATGACTGGGTCTTCAGCAACGAAATTGACCCGGAATCACTCGCGGGCGGCAAACTTCAGCCCGGCCAGCTGGTTGAGATCATGGACCACCGCAAACAGTTCCTCGCGATGGCCTGGTACAACCCGAACACGCTGATCGCGGCGCGGATCGTTGCCCGAAAGCCGCTGACGGCAGTCGACCGAAGCCTGCTGCTGGATCGCCTGATCGACGCCCGCGAGATTCGGGACCGGATTTACGGAGCGCCGTTCTATCGCTGGGTGCATGGCGAATCGGATCGGCTGCCTGGCCTGGTGATCGACCAGTTTGGCGAGTTTCTCGCGGTCCAGATCAACTCGGCCGGCATGGAAGCGGTCCGCCCGATTCTGCTGGAAGCCCTGGCCGAACTTGGGCCGTTCACGGGCATCGTGTTTCAGCAGGACTCGGAATTTCGCAAGCTGGAAGGACTGCCAGCCGGTCCAGCCGAAGTGGTCGGCGAAATCCCGGCCGAAGTTCTGGTTCGCGAAGGGAGCCTCGAGCTGACAACGTCGCTGACCAGCGGGCAAAAAACCGGCTGGTTCTACGACCAGCGGGACAACCGGACCCGGCTGGCCCGCTACGTCGCCGGACAGTCGGTCGCCGACCTCTACTGCTACGCCGGCGCGTGGGGTCTTCAAGCGGCCCAGCGCGGAGCCAGCTCCGTCACCTGCGTGGACAGTTCGTCGTGGTCGATTGGACTCGCGCGTCGCAACGCCGAACGGAACGGAATTGAGGCAGTCGAGTTCATCGAAGCCGACTGCGTCGAGACGCTCAAAGCCTGGGCCGCCGAAAAGCGGACCTTCGATGTCGTCGTGATCGATCCACCGGCCCTGATCAAACGCCGCAAGGACATCGAAGCCGGCATCCAGGCCTACTATCAGCTCAACCGGCTGGCCGCACGCGTTGTCCGCCCCGGCGGGATTCTCATCTCCTGTTCCTGCTCGCACCATCTGCCCGAAGCCGAACTGGTCACGATCATCAACCACGCGGCCTGGAAAGACGGCGGCCGCCCCGCTTCGATCCTCGAATTCGGCAGCCAGTCCGCCGACCACCCCGTCCATCCGGCGATGCCGGAAACGCGGTACCTCAAGGCGATCTTCGTACGGATCGGGTGAAGCCTGTCCGAGTGTCGATTACGGGTTGCGCTGTGTACCGTTGGTTGAACGATTCCGAGACAGTTCCAAATGGCTTCTCGAGACGGTGCCCCTTTTCTAACCCCGGACCGGGCAGACAAATCGCAGTGTATTTCTTCGCCCCTCCTCCGCACTGGTGCCGGTCTTCCCGGCACCAGTGCGTGGGGAGGGGCCGGGGGAGGGGGCCGCGGCTGGAACCACAACGGCACACATTTCGCGACTGGATTGCAATGTAGTTCGCCTTGCTCAGGGCGATCCGGCGGCGGGTCAGGTTTTTAACTGCTCCGCCTGGGAACCAACCCACGGCCGTTGGCGTCAACTGGACCGTAGTTGAACAGCAGGGAGCGATTCGCCTCGCATCAGTACGGGATGATTCCAATGGGTGGAGGGGTCAAGCCAATGCCCGATGAAATACCGGATGGCTCGTCCGCAGCACCTGCCAACTCCTGGTTCGCCCGATGCACCAAGCGGATCCGGTGGATGGTCTTCAAGACGTTTCGCTGGCTGGTGATCCTTTTTGGTGCCTGGGTCGCCCTGATCCTCGTGGGATTGATCCCGGTCAACAACGGCTTTCGGCCCGATCCGGATGGGATCGAGATACTGGTGATGTCAAGCGCAGTCCATGCCGACATCGTGGTGCCCATCCGGTCCAATCAATGCGACTGGAGCGCGGAGCTTCCTTCCGGACTGTTTCGTGGTGATACCAGCGAGGCCACGCATGTCGCCTTTGGCTGGGGCGATCGCGGGTTCTTTCTCGACACGCCCACCTGGGCCGACATGAAACTCTCGACGGCATTGCACGCGCTGTTCTGGCCATCGCGGACATGTATGCAGGTGACGCGCACCGACATCGACTGGTGGCGTCCGCATGGCCAGTCGATCCGGATTTCGCCCACCCAACATGAGCGGCTGATTGCGTTCATCGAGTCGGGCTTCCAGCGCGATGCCAATGGAAACCGGATGCCAATTCCTGGGCGGGCCTACGGACAGGACGATGTGTTCTTTGAAGCAACCGGCAGCTACCACTGTTTCAACACCTGCAACAGCTGGGTGGGACGCGGGCTCAAGGCCGCCGGTGTCCGGGTGGGTTGGTCCACTCCCTTGCCAAAAACGGTTTTTTTCTGGCTACCCAAAGAGTGACGTTAAGACCGCTTTCGGTTGAGAATGGCAATTCCAGTGTCGCCTTTCGCTCCGCGAAAGGACGGTACTTTCGCGGAGCGAAAGGCGACAATGACAACCGCGAATGAAACGGATGCGATTGGGACTGGGACATCAGGTTTCACGGGGCCAATCACGCCGACTGCCGCAGGCGGTCGTGGCGGAGGTGGTCGACCCGGCCGGCCGCCTGATCAAACGGCACGATCGCGTCGAGCCATTCCTTGTGCTTGCGGAACCAGCTGCCGACAATCAGCCGCAGGTTGACGGAAAGCGTGTCGTCGCCGGGAAGAACGGGAGCACTCGCCAGCTGGATCATGCGTTCTTCGAAGTCCCGCTTCTTGCCTTCCGCCCGCGGCAATGGCAGGCTGTGGATGAGGGTGCCGCGCGAGAAAACAAGACACAACGTGCGACGCGGCGAAACTTCGACTGGTAGCAGGCCATGAATCTTTCGTTCAGACACGCGGAGCCGGTCGAGCTGCCGGCCCAGCCAGCGGAGCGACTTCCACTGCTGGCAAAGAATCCCGGCCCGTTCGAACTGCAGGGCGTGCGCTGCGGCGAGCATCCGCTGCTCAAGGCCCGACTCGGACTCGCGGTCGCGGCCTTCGAGAAAGTCGATGGCACAATCGACCTGGCTTTGGTAGACCGGCCGCGTGCATCCGCCGACGCAGGGTGCCGGACAGCTGCCCAGTTCTGCCCGCAGGCAATGCGGCCGCTTGCCAAGGTCGCCGAACAGCGGCAACTGCTCCCCGAAGCTGAACCTGGTCTGGTCCGAACAGTCGCGCAGCCGAAAAAACTGGTTCAGTGCCACGACCGCTTCGCGCAGGTCGCCGGTGCCGATGATCGGGCCAAAACAGCGGAGCGCACGGCTCGTGACCCGACGGGTCATGAAGGCGTGCGGTGCGGCGGTGTCACTGATTGCAATGAAAGCCGCCTGGCGACGGTGCGGCTGGCCCTGCGAGTTGAACTCCGGCCGCCAGCGATGGATCAACTCCTGTTCGCGAAGCAGGGCCAGCAGTTCGTGGCCGACCGTCTGCCAGACGATCCGCGCCGAGACCGCGCGAATCCGGCCCATCTTGGGGTCGGCTGGAGTTGCGGCAAAATAGGAAACGAGCCGGAAACGGAGGGCTTTCGATTTGCCGACGTAGACGAGCCGGCCATCGGAATTGATCCAGCCATAAACACCTGGATCGGTAGGTATAGCGTTGCGGATCATCCGCCGGCATGCACCAGCGTCGGCGGGCAGCTCGGCCGATCCATGCTCTCCCAGCACGCCGCGATCGAGAAACGACGCCCCAAAGCCGGTGAATTCGATTCCATTTTGTGTCGTCCCTGACATGGGTTTTAGCCGGCTATGGGAGCCATCGCCGGAACGTATTGCCAATCGGTTCCGTGACCAGCCAGATTGTGGCCGCCCGCCGCCCGCGCCGCAACGCAGGTCCGTGGTTTCCAGTTCGGATCGGCGGCTTCCAGGTTCGGAATGGCGAGCAGTAGGGCGTCAGCCCTCCGTGTCTGAAGAATATCTCAAATCTCAAATCTCAGATTTCAGACCTCAAAGCCCAACGCAGGTCGTTGAGGATTGGGGATTGAGTGCTGGCTCTTGGGTACTGGGTACGGAGTACTGTCGTCTGATCGCCGCGGTCCGGGGCAGGCGAGTCATGCCGACGAGTCCAAAAAAAGCCGGGGCCTGTTGAAGGCCCCGGCGCGACATGGTTCAGTCCTGCTTGCGGTCAGCTGCTACCGGTCCCAGTGACCAGTCTGGTGTTGGTGGTAGTGTCCTGGCTGGACGTGGTAGTGGTTGCCGTGCGGCACCGCGACGGGCGGGTGGTAATCCAGATGGCTGGTGTCGTGCCAGACCGGGCCCGGATTGTAGTACGACGGCCGATAGTAATTGACGCTGATGCCCTGGCCGTAGCCGTAGCCTCCATAGCCATACCCGCCGTAGCCGCGGCCCACGTTGACGCTGATCCCGCGACCATAGCCACCGCCGTAGTACCCGCCGCCACCGCCGTAGTACCCGCCGCCACCGCCGTAGTGCCCGCCGTAACCACAGCCCTGGGCCTCTGCGGTTCCGGCGGTTGCACTGACGAGTGCAATCGCGACGAACAGGCCCGCGAGCGAAAACAATGAACGTCGAATCATCACACACCCCCTTGTTTCAAGGATGAAACTGCCCGGCCCGGTTGTCGGCATGATGCGGAGCGGATTGTTGCGCTGGGCGATCCGATGAAGGGATTCCAACACCGGCAATCCGAATCCGCGTCTCCGCGTGCCAGCTTTTGTTGGGCTGGATTCCGGGCCACGACGACTCGAAATCCGCCGGGCTTGATGACTGCAAGCGCCGTGCCAAACCGGTCAGATTACGCGGGCTGGGTATTCTCCGGCGATTGAAGCGGTGATTCGGAAAAAGCGATGGGCCAGGCGAGTCGAATTGATCGCGCCGCAACCCAAAATGACTGCGCTTTCAAGCCGTCAGTCCAGGCCAGCGCTGAACCAAACAGTCCGCGACAACACTCAGCCAACGGCCTAATACCACGGCCTTTTTTCCCACGGTTCGCGACAGACCCCGTCGCGACGGGAAACTCTGGCAAGGTCTCACGGTCCAGCTGCAAACTGCGACCGGGACCGCGAAAAAAAAACCGGCCGCCGGCTCAATTTCTGGCGGGCCGCGTCGGGGCCGGCCGATAACTGATGGTGAAACCTCTTGCGGGAGGGAAGGGACACGGATCGTCC
>JANOFL010000101.1:0-3475 GCA_031405895.1 Planctomycetota bacterium | reverse complement strand
TCAGCCCTCCGTGTGTGCTGTCGGACACGGAGGGCTGACGCCCTGCCACTCGCCAAAATCAAAACTGGCCGCGCGGGGTTATAGCATCGGAACCGCGCAGGCCGGTCCGCCGCGGGGGATCCGGTACAGGCGCGGCCTTCTTTTTCAGCCGCCGTTGGGAAAGGGGGCCAGCACGATCCTGCGAAGTGCATCGCCGAGGGCGGGTGAACCGCCCTCGTCCTGGCGGTTGGTCACGACGACCATCACGAGCCGCTTTTCCGGCACGCACCAGATGTAGCTGCTCACACCCGCCTGGCCACCCGACTTGGTGAAGACATTCAATCCCTCTTCGGTGTACTGGTCGCAGCCGAGGGCATAGCTTTGTGCCGGATCAATGCGGGTGGTGAGCCGCTCGAGGCCGGCCGAAGAAAGAACTTCGCCGTCGCTGAGCCGGATGCCGAACTTGAGCAGATCGAGCGCCGAACATTCAAGTCCGCCACCGAGGGCTTTCCACGAGATGTCGTCGGGCTGGATGGCGACGTTGCCGCTGGCGACCTCACTGGAGTCTGCCAGCCGGTAGTGCGTGACCCGTTCCGGCACTTCGACAGAGCGGTTTTCGATTCTCAGCGTGGCCAGCTCGTGCGGCGAAGCGAGGCATTTTTCGAGCAAGCCACCGACCGGTTCGCCCGTGGCCTGTTCGAATGCCGCGCCGAGAATCGTGTAACCGTGGGTGCTGTAGTGGTACTGCCCGACCGGAGCTGCGAGCGGGTCGTGCCAGAACTGGCTGGCCGCCTCGAGCGCCGTGGCGTAATGGCGGCTGTCCCAGTCGGACGGGCTTTCGCGTGAAGCTTCTTCTCCGTAGTGCCGCACGCCGCTGCGGCAGGCGAGCAGGTCCACCAGCCGGCTCGTGTGATGGTCCGGGATTTCGGAAATCAGCGAATCAACCCGTGCGTTCAGGTCGAGCTGCCCCAGTTCCTCCAGCCGCAGCCCGAGCGCCGCCGCGAACAGCTTCGACACCGACGCCATCCGGAAGACACTGGTTTCGGTGACCGGCGTCGAGGACTCGACATCGGCGAAGCCGACCGTCTTGCGGTAGACCAGCTCGCCATCGCGGGCGAGCAGCACGACCAGTCCCGGCAGCTGCCGCGCCGCGGCGTGACGGTCGACCGCCGTATCGAGGGCGGACTGAACATCTGTCGCGAGGAGCGGACGATCCCCGCTGGCCTGGGCAGCGCGAACCCGGGCTGGCACCCATGCCAGCGCTCCGCAAAGGACCAAACCCACGGCCAGCCGGCGAATCACCATCTTCGGAATCCTGTTGTTGCGCGCCCGTCCCGACGCGGATTCCTGAATCCGGCTGCCGCACGGGCGTCAGTCACTGGCGTCAGTAGATTCTCATCGCGCGACTGTATTCGTGGCAATCCATGCAGTTGGCCGTCATGTCGAAATAGCGAAAGGCGGCGGCATCGAGGTTCTTCTCGCGGGCGGCCGCGGCGATCCGGTCGGCGATGCCCCGCAAGTCTTCGCTGAAGTGCTTGTACTCGGCCGTGTCGGCGGCCAGCCACTGCTCGGCTTCGGTGATCTTGCGGACTTCGGCGGCTCCTTCCTCGATCAGGGCGAAATTCCTGGTCGTGATGCCCTCCATGATGTTCTGGCAAAAAAGCAGCTTGGTCCGCATGAAGTCACGCCGCGACTGGTCGGTCTCGGGGTCCTGCGTGGCCATCCAGCCCGCCACCGGCCAGCCGGCGAGGGCGACGAGGCCGAGCAGGGCCACCCCCGTCAGCCAGCCGGGCAAGCGAAACCGGGCGAACGGGCGGCAGCAGGAATTCAGGTCGGGAGTCGGTTGCATCGGGTTGCTCCAGAGCGATGGGGTCGAAATGCGAAACTGATTATGCAATCGGCGTTCCGCGCCCGCCCCTGGGCATCATGGTTCCGGAAAGGACCGGCTGGCGAGCCGGGAACGCGCCGGCCCGTCATTTTCCGGTGGGTGCACTGCGTCCAAGTGTGCGAATTGGCGCGCAGCCTGTGTCGATCTTTGCCTTCACAGCTTCAGGCAGACTATCGAGCGGACACCGACTCAGGCCGGGAACTTGCCCCCAGCCCAGAATCGGACTCGTCCGTTCGATTCGAGCTGGAGTCCGAGTGGAAAGCGGACGGTGCCTGGCATGGCGGTTGCATTGAAAGCGGTTGCATTGCCAGTGCTTTTGCCCGACCCGAGGAGCAGATCATGGTTAACACCAACGCAGTCCGGATCGAGCTGGAGTCCAAGCTGAGCGATCTGCTTGCCCGCTGCCCGGAAATCGAGGCGGTGCTGAGCGATCCGGGCGAAAGCGATTGGGAAGAGAACGCCGTAACGATGGAAAATGACGAAGCGCTGGCCGCGATCGGGGACCTGACGAAGCAGGAGATTCGCGACATCCGGCTGGCGCTCGACCGGATCCAGCGCGGGACCTACGGCACTTGCCATCGCTGTGGCCAGCCCATCGGCCGGGACCGGCTGGCGGCGATCCCATGGGCCACCAGCTGTGTGCACTGCGCCTGAACCGCGGGTTGATAGCCGGTTCCTGAACATGTGCGGGAACGTTCGGCACAGGTTGGAAGCCGCTACACTGGGCTGGCCAGGTGACCGCCGGTCTGGCTGTTTTCAGACACGCAGCCCGTCTTTTCATCGTCCAGAGCTGTGAGGCTCTCCGCTCCGGATCGGTTCGCGAATGATTTTCATGCAGTCCGGTTGGCCCGGGCGGATCGCGCTGGCAAGCCTGGCCGGCTTCAGCCTGTCGATAACTTTGGCCCAACCCTCCGGCGCGGACCGGTCGCCGGGAACGGCTGACCGGCCCAACATTCTGGTAGTGCTGGTCGACGATTTCGGCGTGATGGACTCGTCGGTGCCGTTCTTGCTGGATGCGAATGGCCAGCCTGAGCGGCATCCGCTGAATGATCGCTATCGTACGCCGAACCTTGAGCGGCTGGCGGGGCAGGGGGTCCGCTTCAGCAATTTCCTCGCGATGAGCGTCTGCTCGCCGTCGCGGATCTCGCTGCTGACGGGGCAGACTTCAGCCAGGCACCGGACGACGAACTGGATTCAGCCGGAAAAGAACAACGCCGGCGAGTTCGGGCCACGCGACTGGAACTGGCAGGGCATGTCGGCCGATCACGTCAGCTTGCCCCGGCTGCTGCAAGCGGCCGGCTATCACACGATTCAGATTGGCAAAGGTCACCTCGGCCCGTTTGGGTCGGCGGGAGCCGATCCCCGAATAGCGGGCTTCGATGTCAGCGTCGGCGGTTCGGCGATGGGTCAGCCCGGCAGCTATTTTTCCCGCGACCGGTTCGGCAACGGTCCCAATGGTCCGCTGCCCCGCGGTGGGCTGACAAAACGTGAGCCAGAGGCGCAATACCAGAAAGCTGATTCAACCATTGAATAAGGGCAAGGGGAATCGGCGAGCGCCTCACGATCCCAAGCAGGTGCCGAGTCGTCAGCCCAGCCCCCCGGTGTGGC
>JANOFL010000075.1:0-9712 GCA_031405895.1 Planctomycetota bacterium | reverse complement strand
AGCAGGCAGACTTTCTCGCCGAGGATCCGCTCGATCGTGCGATCCCGATGGGTGGCGAGGATGCGTTCGGGCGTCACGTCGGGGTTGTCGAAGAAACGATAGGCCGCCTCCAGCTCGGCCCGCGTCATCAATGCCGCAGGGATGCTCAGCGTCGGATGCTGCCCCACACGCTCCATCATCTTCTCCAGCCGTTTGCTCAACCGCCGATCTCCAAAACCACAGCTCGCAACTTCATCCTGCAACACAATTTCCAACTCGGTCGACTCCATGCAGTTCACTAACGTGCAAAGGAATCAGTACGCCGTCCACCCCCAATCGTTCGGTCGCTAGCAAAAACAGTGTGGTACGATCAGGGCGGGGGGAGGGGGCGACCGCGCAACGGGTTCGCATTGTTGTCCACACCCGCGACCAACCTCGTACTCGTACTCGACTATCTCCTTTCTTCTCCTCGCCAGCTACTTCAGCTTCACCCGGTACAACCGCCTGATGTCGGCAAGATAGAGCCTTCCCCCGACGATCACCGGACTGCTGTAGACCGACGAGTAACGGTCGGTGTCAAACTCCGCGAGGACTTCTGCGGCATCGCGTTTGGCCGCAAAGACCATCAGTTTGCCGTCCTGGTTGCCGACAAAGACCTTGCCATCAGCCAGCAGCGTTGAGCCCCAGACCGTCGACATCATGTCATGCGCCCAGCAGCGTTTTCCAGTCGCCAGATCGACGCAGTGCAGGACTCCGCTCACGTCGCAGACGAACACCAGGCCGTGGCCGATCGAGCAGGTTGACAGTGTTCGGCGAAAGACTGCTTCACCCGCTTTGCCTGTAATTGAACCGTCGGCGTCCAGGCCGCCGTATTTCCAGCTCAGGCCGGAATTCGGGTTGGGCGTGCCAGGTTGTCCGTTCGGGCCAAGCTCCAGGCTGATGTCGCCCTGCTTTGTCGCATCGATCCGGTAAAGACAACCGACTCCATCACCATTTTCGGGATCCTGGCCAACGCCGATCAGGACCGAGTTTTCAAAGTAAACCGGCGTGCTGACCAGGTAGTTGCGGTCTCCCGTTCCACCACCGCCCCAGACGGCGGCTTTGGGATTGCAGTCGAACTTCCAGATCAGCTCGCCGTCTGCGGGGCGAAAGGCATACAGCCAGCCATCGCCGCCAGGGAAGCAGACTTGAATCTCGCCGTTGACTTCTCCAATCGCCGGACTCGCCCACTGGCCGTCGAGGATTCCTTCGCCCGGATCGTTCCGTGCCCAGATGACCCTGCCGTCGTTCTTGTTTACCGCCAGAAATGAAGGTGCTTCCGGCGAAAGTACCATCTCGCCATCGACATCGACGCCATTGCTGGTCAGCAAAAAGACCGCGTCGCCGTGGATGACGGGGCTGCTTGTGGACAGGTTGTGGGGATAGACATCGAGCCGGCCGATCATGTCAAGGCACCAGACTATGTCGGCGTCCTGGGGCCCAGCCAGCGGCTCGTCGGTAACTGGTCCGTCGTTCTCTCCGTCGGTGAATCCGTTGAGATCGACACAGAGCAGTTCGCAGCGGTTGGTCACCAGCCAGGCCCGATCGCCTTCGGTCACTGGCGTCGAACAGATGCCCTGCTCGTCCCAGTCGTTGGCCGCGCCGGTGGGAAGTTTGTCCCGCGTCAGTTGCCAGACCAGTTCGCCGGTCGTCTGGTCGAGGCAGAGAACGATGCCTTTGTCGCCCGTGACGTGCGCCAGCCGCTCGCCGCCGTTGTTCGTGCCGATCAGGATCTTCCCGCCCGTCAGCACCGGGACGCCGCAGGTCGTGTTCCCCAGCGGCACGGCCCACTCGACGCTGGTCCCTTTCGCCAGGTCGAACTCAAGGCCCAACCCGGTCTCGGGGCTGACCATGTTCCGCTCAGGCGTCCCACCCAGCATCGGCCACTCGTTCGTTCCGGTTTCGACCGGGGACGGGCCGGTCGCCTGAACTGCCACTGCGGTGGCACAACGCGGCAACACACCCAGCAGGACCAGGCCAGCCAGAACCAGACGGCGTGCAATCGGCGCTTGAGAGACCGGACCGGATTTCTGCCGCGATTCCATGAGTTGCATTTCAGTAGTCCTCTCTGCGTGCGTCCCGGTCCGGGAACATCGTGGCCCGGTCCGCTTGCATTCGCATTCGTCGCCGAATCTAATCGAACGGTCGCCCGGTTGTCGCGGCGGCCGCCGGACTCCCGGACCAGTATTCCTGGAATTCGTCGCGGGCGTAACTCAGTTGGTAGAGTGGTAGCTTCCCAAGCTGCATGTCGAGGGTTCGAGTCCCTTCGCCCGCTCTGCAAAAAACCCCGGAATTACCGGGGTTTTTTCGTTTTCCGGCACCGAATCGTCGAGCGCGCCGGCGATCGCACCGGCAATCGCCAAATACGCTGTTTTTGTCTGTTTTGGTCTGGGGTCCACTGAATCAGGTGCAACCATTGGTGCAACGAAACCCGGACCTGTTCCAGTCGCGACCATGACCGCGCGCTGACTATCGGGACGAACCGAACCGGTCAGGGTAGGTTGTCGCCAGCTTTCCACTCTCTTTTGATCTGCTTCTGCCATGAGCTTTGAGTTTTCAGGACTCCCCACCGGCTGTTGGCCAAGATCGCCAGGGAGGAGGCGAAGTACGCGAATCCGACTCCAGCGACGGCACTCTCCGGTGAGAAGTGCGATAACCGAACAGGAACCAGTTCATGCGACATGACCATCTTTGCGGCCTGCTGGTTGGGGCCTTGGCGATCTTCCTTCTTCCAGGGGAAACAGTCGCACAATCGCCAAATGACCCGGAACTCGCCAGCCGCGTGGATGAACTGGTCCATGAAGCGCTGGCTCAACCCGGTGCCGTCGGTTTTTCCGTCGCGGTGGCGCGGGGCGAGCAGGTTCTGCTTGCGAAGGGGTATGGTCTCGCGGAAGTCGAGCACGGCGTGCCGGCGGGACCAGAGACGCTGTTTCGAATCGGCTCGATCACCAAACAGTTCACGGCCGCGGCCATCTTGCGACTGGTGGAGCAAGGCAAGCTCTCACTAGACGACGACCTGTGCAAGTTCCTTCCTGACTACCCAACTCAGGGTCATGTCGTCACGATTCGCCACCTCCTGAACCATACGTCAGGCATCAGCATCTACACTGTTCCTGACTTCATGATCAACCGTACCAGCCGCGAGCTCACGCATGAGCAGGTGCTGGCGGAGTTCAAGGATGACCCTTTCGACTTTGCGCCCGGCGAGAAGTGGAGCTACAACAACTCGGGCTACTATCTGCTCGGCATGGTCATCGAAAAGGTCTCAGGCCAGGCTTACGGGCAATTCGTCCAGCAGGAGTTTTTCACACCGCTATCGCTTGCGCGGACACGATACGACTCGACACCGGAAGTCATCAAGAACAGGGCGCAAGGCTACAGTCTCGAAGGCGAGACACTGGTCAACGATGCTGCCTTCGCTATGAGCATCCCCGGAGGGGCCGGCGGACTGGTATCTACAGCTGGAGACCTCGTTCGCTGGCAAATCGCATTGGCTGGCGGTCAGGTTGTCTCGACGGCCTCGTTTCAACAGATGTCCACGCCGACGACTCTGTCCGATGGCAAGCCCGTCGACTACGGCTTTGGCCTTCAGCTCAAAGAGTATCGCGATCAGAAGTACATCGGCCACGGTGGCGGGATCGCAGGCTTCAACTCGATGCTGAAGTTCTTTCCTGACCAGCAGGTGCATGTCGCGGTGATCTCGAACTCGGAAAGTGCATCCTCCAGCTCGCTGGCCGAGGCGATTGCCGCCGTTGCCTTGAATCTGCCCGACGAAAACATTCAAGACATGGAGCTGACAGCAGCCGAAATGGAACGCTATGCCGGCACCTACAAACTGGCTGACCTGCCAATGGAAGCCAAGGTCTCCTCACGCGATGGCAAGCTTTATTTGCAGGCGACCGACCAGCCGGAATTCCGGCTTTTGGCGCAGGGTGACCACGAGTTTCGGGCGGAGTTTGAGACGGGCGTAAAGATTGAATTCGACTCGTCCTCAGAGCCGGCACCGAGTTTTGTGTTGAACCAGAACGGCAGCAAGATCACAGCGACACGCGTGATCGAGGACGAGTGACTTGCACCCTGCCAACGCATCGGTCAGGTCGGGTTGGCTCCAGCCAGGCGCAAGCTGAACCACCGGCACAACCTGAATGCCGGGAACAACCCGGTGATTCGCTGGTGCCGGAATATCCTGCACAGCCTGGCGACCCGCTTGGGATCCCGGCGACAGGAGCCCTTCACAACCGTCCCGTTGTGTTAATCCGGCCGTATGTTTGCAAGCCAGAATCCCCGCCAGAGTTCTGTCCGGCGGGTGCCGGACCGTTCGCGCCTGCCAGCCACCGCCCGCCATGAACCCGAGCCTGTCATCCACGCCGGCCTGCTCCGCCACCGAAGCCGAACGCAAGCTGGAAGAGCTGCTCGGCCGCCTCAGCACGCTGAGCGCATCCGCCGCGAGCAGTGCCCATGCGGCCTTGACCGAGGATCCTTCGCGCTCCGTGATTCCCGAATCACAGATTCCCCAAGACGGCGAGTTTTGCCCGCGGGCTCCGCGGACACTGGCCGAATCCGGCCTGACGGCGGCCTCCGTGGAAGAACTGATCTGCAAATTCCTGCTCGCCCGCGGCGAAGCCACCCTCCGCGACATCACGCATCAGATCAAGCTTCCCTTTGGACAATGTGAATTCGTCACGCAGCGGATGAAACAGGACCAGACGCTGACTTACATCGGGCAGGCTGCCGCCAACGACTATGTCTGCCGGCTTTCCGATATCGGCCGCGAAAGAGCCAAACGCTATTCCGACCTCTGCTCCTATTTCGGCTCGGCACCGGTTCCGTTCAACGACTACATCGACAGCGTCAAGGCCCAGACGATCACCAAACAGCATCCCTCCGAGGATGATCTCAAGCGGGCATTCAGCGACCTGCTGATCAGCCCCGACATGTTTCGCAAGCTCGGCCCGGCCGTGAACAGCGGACGCGGGATGTTTCTTTACGGCTATCCGGGCAACGGCAAGACCAGCATCGCCGAACGGGTCACCGCCGCCTTCGGACGCAATATCTGGATTCCCCGCTCGATCAGCATCGACCGCGACCTGATCCGGGTTTTCGACCCGATGAACCATGTCGAAGAGCCGCTCAAGGCCTCGGAAGGACTGCTCCAGGACGACTCGATCGACCAGCGCTGGGTCCGCATTCGCCGGCCGACCATCGTCGTCGGGGGCGAACTGCGGATGGAACACCTCGAGCTGCAGTACAACGCGACCTCGGGCATCAGCGAAGCCCCGGTCCAGATGAAGAGCAACTGCGGGCTGTTGCTGATCGACGACTTTGGCCGGCAGCAGATCAGCGTCGACGAGCTGCTCAACCGCTGGATCGTCCCGCTCGAAAAACGGCACGACTACCTGAACACGTCGAGCGGCAAGAAAGTCCAGGTCCCCTTCGACCAGCTGGTGGTCTTCTCGACCAACCTCGAGCCCAAGGACCTCGTTGACGACGCCTTCCTCCGCCGCATCCCCTACAAGATCGAAATCCCCAATCCGTCGCGCGAGTACTTCGTCCAGCTGTTCGAGATCATGTGCCGGATCGTCGGCTGCGAGCACAACGGAGCCCTCATCGACCAGATGATCGACAAGCACTACCTGCCCGTGAACCGGCCCTTCCGCAACTGCCACCCGCGCGACCTGCTGCTGCAGATCCGCAACCTCTGCAGCTATGAAAAGAAACCGTTCGTCCTCAGCGAAGAAGGGTTCGATTTCGCGGTCGACAACTATTTCTCGATGATGTAGTTCCCCCATGTGGTGACAAAGCTTCGCTTTGTCAAACCGCCATCCAATGACCAATGCGTTGTTTCGCAGGACGAGCAGTGAACTGGAAGACCGGGCAGACTGACAAAGCAGGAGCTTTGTCACCACGGGCAGATTGACAAAGCGGGAGCTGTGGCATCACGTTTGGCAAAAAAGGCCGGTCACCCCGTTGGGGCAACCGGCCTTCTGCGTTGATTCTTCAGAGCGGGTGAACGGACTCGAACCGTCGACAATCACGTTGGCAACGTGATGCTCTACCAACTGAGCTACACCCGCGCACTGCGACCAAGACTTGCTGCGACCAGACTTGCTGAGTATCGGCTTTCGCCCGTACCGACTGTAACGGTCAGGGCGACCTTGATTGCCTCCGAAACCGTCCCCTTCGCCGCTTTCGCAAACAATCCCCGCCGGTCTAACGCCCAGAAACGGCAATCCGGAGTGTTGAAGGGACTTGGGAAACCCCGTCGCGGATCGGATTATAGGGTTCCAGAAGACGATTTCAAGGGCCGGCATGACGGATTCGTTGCCCTTATTGGCGGCTTATGGTTGCTGGATTACCCTTGGCATGTTAGTTTGCCGATAGAGTCAACGATGCCGATTGTCGGGCTGTGGTGATGAGTCGCCAGTCGCCCCGTTTGGTCGACAGCCTTCACCCTTGGCTCTGGTTTTCGGACCTTGCCGGACAGTTTTCATGATCCGAAAGCCGTCTGCCAGGTTCACAAGCTACTCCGCCAGGCCCTGCCGGTTTTTCCGGCCCGGTTGGCAGTTGGCCGGGGAAGCGGGCGAAAGTGGCCGGCGAGCCTTTGCGTTGGTACGGGGAGGCTGGCAGAATTCATTCGGATCGATTTGGACAGGATCAACCCTTCCAGACGAATTCGGCCGACCGGGAAGCGGAGTTTGAGCTACCGGGTGGCCGCGAAAAAGGAGATTTCACGGATGCTTCAGGCCAGTTTGATTGTGGTTGGCGGCGAAGCGACGGATCACGAAATCAGACTTGAGTTGCCGGCGACGATTGGCCGGGGCCGCGAAGCCAGCGTGCTGGTTCAGCATTCGCTGGTCAGCCGACTGCACTGTGAGCTGTTTGAGCGCGATGGCCGGCTCTTTGTTCGCGACCTGCAATCGCTCAATGGCACCTACGTCAACAACTTCCGGATCGCTGAAGAAGAACCGCTTTTGCCCGATCAGTTATTGACCCTCGGCAACATCACATTTCGGGCGAAGTACGCGCTCGCCGAACAGCCGGCCTCCTCTTGCCCGGCCGCGCGTAACGGAGCCCATGCCGGGGCGACCCATGTTCCGGGC
This sequence comes from Planctomycetota bacterium, assembly GCA_031405895.1. Lineage (GTDB taxonomy): Bacteria > Planctomycetota > Planctomycetia > Pirellulales > Pirellulaceae > BJ22. The sequence goes on along the minus strand of JANOFL010000075.1, from coordinate 2,594 downwards.
GAACCGGCGGCTTCTCCCATTGCCCAGACGGTTGCAGCCCGGCATGCGTCGCGACCGGAGCGGGTGGCCACAGCCGCCGACCTGGCCCGGACGGTCGCCCAGCCGTCGCGCGAGAATGCGGCCAGCGTCTTCGGCGTTCCTGACCTTGGCCTGAACCCCGAAAAAGCCGTTTCCGCCAGTGCCCTGCACGACCTTCCGGCATCTGGCCACGCCGTCAGTTTTGTCGGGGGAATCGAAGCCGCGGAGGCACCTCCAAGGCGGGAGATTGACACCGACGAAATCGATCTTGGCCAAGCCGCAGCGGTGAAGGCCGATGGCGTTCGCCCGGACGAATCGGCTTTGCTCAACTTCATCCGCCGTCAGCCGCGGTGAGGCGTGGGACAGGCTTCCAGCCGGTTGAAGTGGGACGGGCTTCCAGCCTGTCAGTCAGCGCATGCAATCATCGTGCCATGACAGGCTGGAAGCCTGTCCCACTTTGCGATGACAGGCTGGAAGCCTGTCCCACGTTTGCCTGTTAAACTCTTTTTCATCCAGGTCTCCATCCGTTCCGCTAACCTGCCGCCGATGTCCGACACTGAATCCGAGGAGAGCGGCCTGGTAGAGTCGATCCGGGCCGGCGAAGGTGATGCCTGGGCCCGGCTGATTGGCCGTTACGAAGGGCGCTTGTTGGCCTTCGTCGAAAGCCGGCTCTCCAACCGCAGCGCCAGCGAGGACATTGTCCAGGAGACTTTTGTTGGTTTTCTCAACAGCCTGCCCAACTACGACGGGGCCCGTTCGCTGGAGAACTATCTTTTCACGATCTGTGCCTACAAGCTGACCGATCACTTGCGGCGCGAAGGCCGGCGGCCGACGATACCGCTGGCGACCGGCGACGATGGCTCGGACGGCCAGTGGCAGATCGCCGGTTCGGTCCGCGTCGCCAGCAGCATCGCCCGCAGCGCCGAACGCAAACAGCTCGAGCAGTCGGCGCTCGTTGAGGCCCTCCGCGAACAGTTCGACCGCTGGCGCGAACGGGGCGACTGGATCAAGCTCAAGTGCATCGAGCTGCTGATCGTCCGTGGCCTGCCCAACAAACGGGCTGCCACGCTGCTCGACATCACCGAACAGCAGGTCGCGAACTTCAAGTTCGATTTTCTCGCCCGGACCCGGGCCCTGATCCGCCGCCAGGGGCTGAACTATGAAGTCTTCCCGGAACTCTACGAGGACGAGTGACCGCCCTCGGACCCGTCGCTTCGCCCCCAACTCGCGTCGGTGGAGTGCGGGTTTGGGGACAAGGCAGCGACCCAATCCAAAACAGTACTCCCCCTCTCCCCCGTCTCCGCTGCCTTGAGCGGAGACGGGGGAGAGGGGGTTGGGGGGTGAGGGGCGACCGCGCAGCCAGAACCCGTCAAACTGTTCACCGCCACGAGGCCGGCCATGAGTCTCTCCGCCCGTTTGATATTCACCTGTTCGACCACCCTGATTTCTTTCGCGACCCAGGCTTTCGCCGCGCAACAGGTTGATGTTTTTGTCCCGGAGCAGGACGGCTTCCCCGCCATCCGTATTCCCTCGCTGGTCCAGGCCCCCGATGGCGCACTGCTGGCTTTCGCCGAGGGGCGGCAGGGCGGCGATCACTCGGGCAATGTGATCCTGTTGAAACGAAGCCGGGATGGCGGGACGACGTGGAGCCGGGCCAGCGCGCTCGACCAGCAGGACGGCCTGGCCCTGAACAATCCCCAAGCCGTCGTGCTGGCCGATGGCAGAATCCTGCTGATGTACCAGTCCAACCGGCTGGGCGAACGCGCCGCGGCCGCCGGTTACGGCCCCGATGCCTATTCGGTCTGGCTGCTGGCCAGCGACGACCACGGCGAGTCGTGGCGTCCGCCGCGCGACATCACCCGGCAGACTCGCCGTGAATCGGCGACCAGCGTCGCGTCGGGACCCGGCCTGGGCATCCAGCTGCAAAGCCAAAAGTACCGTGGCCGGATCGTGATGCCGATGAACGAAGGCCCCTATGGTGCGTGGCAAGTCTACGCGGTCTTCAGCGATGACGGCGGCGAATCGTGGCAAATGGGCGAGCCGGCCCCGGCGGGCGATCAGCCCGGTTTCGCCAATGAAGTCCAGATGGTTGAGCTGACCAGCGGATCGCTGTTGCTCAACGCGCGGAACATGGGCGGCAAAGCGTGTCGCAAACAGGCGCGCAGCGAAGATGGCGGGATGACATGGAGCCCGCTCGAGGACCAGCCGGAGCTGGTCGATCCCGAGTGCCAGGCGGCGCTCGGCTACTGGCCGGAACGGGACCTGCTCCTCTTTCTCAATCCGGCTTCGTCGCGCGAACGGATCGGCGGCGCATTGCGAACGAGCAATGATCACGGCTACAAGTGGTCAGCGCCCGAAACCATCTGGCCCGGCCCATTCGCCTATTCCTGCATGACGATGATGGCAGACGGACGGCTGGGTGTGCTCTTTGAGCGCGATGACTACGCAGCGATCAGTTTTCTGTCGCTCGATCTGGCGGAGCGGTTCCCCAAGCCTGCGGAACGGGATGATGACACCCGCAAGCCCCGGCCCAGCACGTTGCGAGTCGACGATTGGCCGTAGCGTTTGGTTCGGCC
>JANOFL010000057.1:0-5891 GCA_031405895.1 Planctomycetota bacterium | reverse complement strand
TACAGCACCCGGCTGGAACTGTTTCTTGCCTCGACCTGTTTCGTGCTGTTTTTCATCTACCTCGGTTTCATGTTGCGGCAGCTCAATCCGTCGAAGACGGTCCCCTCGCGCGTCCGTACGGCGCTCAACAGCCTGACCGAGGGCCTGTTGGTGCTCGATGTCCAGGGGCGGATCGTGCTGGCCAACGAGTCGTTTGCCGCTGCCGCCGGCCTGCCCGCCGGAGAACTGATGGGGCGACTGCCGCACCAGCTCTTTCGCTGGACCGACGCCAATGGCGGTCCGGTGGCCGTCGCGCCGTGGCAGCGCGCGGTGGAATCCGGCGAATCGGTGGTCAACGAAATCCTCTGCCTTCCGGAGCCGGTCAATGCGGGTGCCCTCCGTCGCGGGACCGTGTTCAAGGTCAACTGTTCGCCAATCCTTGGTGACAAGAGCCAGCGCAACGGAGCCCTCGTCTGTTTCGAGGACGTCACCGAGCTGCAGGCCAGCAAGCGGGCGGCCGAGGCGGCGAGCGAGGCCAAGTCGGCTTTTCTCGCCAACATGAGCCATGAAATCCGCACACCGATGACTGCGATCCTCGGTTTCGCCGACTGGCTCCGCCACGGCCATGCCACCAGCCGCGCGGAAGAAGTTTCCTACCTTGAAACCATCCACAACAGCGGGACGCACCTGCTCGAACTGATCAACGACATCCTCGACCTGTCCAAGATCGAGGCAGGCAAGATGGAAATGGACCTCGACTGGTGCTCACCCTTCGACATCGTGCGCGATGTACACGGGCTGTTGCGCATGCGGGCGGCCGACAAAAACATCGACTTTCACGTTGAATGCAAAGAACCGCTGCCGGTCAGGATCATGACCGACGAGCTGCGCGTCCGCCAGGTGATCACGAACCTGGCCGGCAACGCGATCAAGTTCACGGCCAGCGGCTGCGTGCGGATCAGCTTGCGGACGCACAGCGAAGGCGATCAGGAACTGCTTGAAGTCGCCGTCCAGGACTCGGGCATCGGCATGACGGACGACCAGCTGGCCCGCATTTTCAGGCCCTTTGAGCAGGCCGACACCAGCGTCTCCCGGAAGTACGGCGGGACGGGTCTTGGCCTGACGATCAGCAAGACCTTTGTCGAAGCCCTCGGTGGGACCATGTCCGTTTCCAGCGTGGAAGGCGAAGGCAGCGTGTTTTCCTTCTCGATCCGGATGGGCGATGTCGGGGGGATTGAGCGGATTTCGCTGGAAGACTGGCAGCAGCGTCGCGCAACCACAGCTGTCAAAACCGCCAACCAGACGAGACTTCCGCCCTGCACTGTCCTGGTTGTCGACGACGGCGATGCCAACCGCCGGCTGGTCAAACTGGTGCTCGAACGGGCGGGCGCGAAGGTCCTCGAAGCCGACAATGGCGAACGGGGAGTCGAATTGGCGCTGAGCGAGCCCGTGGCGCTCGTGCTGATGGACATCCAGATGCCAGTCATGGACGGATTCCAGGCGACGGCCAGACTGTTGGCGGCCGGTTTCGGACGGCCCATCGTTGCGCTGACTGCCAATTCGACCGTCGACGATGAAGCTCGCTGCCGGGCCGCCGGCTTCGCCGAGTTCGCCACCAAGCCATTTAACTTCGACCAGCTGCTGGCGATCGTGCAGCGGCTCCTTCCCGAAAAGGCCGGCTACCTAAATGGGCCTCCCCAACCCGGACGTGAACCGGAACCCGATCAAGTCCTCCTGGCGGCCATCGAGTCGGTTGACCCCGACTGTGCGGATTCCATGCAGGCCGCCGAGTCCGCGTTGCTGGTCCGCCATGAGCAGCTTTGGGGCGGTCGCTTCCAGCCCCGGGCGATCGATGGCGAGACCGTTCTGCTTGACTCGTGTGCCCGGGCGGTTTGGCAGGAACCCGATTGGTCCAAGCCCGGCCCCCGGAGTCATTCCGCAGAACCGGAACTGCCGGAACATCCGGAAAATCCCCTTTCATCGATGGCCGGTGACACGTTCGCCGAGGACCCGCTACCGTGCAGTTTGCCGCTGGACGATCCGGATTTCCGGGCCATTGTCGGGGAATTCGCTGTGGTCCTGCGGACGCGGGTCGCGAGCATGATCCAGCTGTCCGAAAAGAGTGATTACGGAGAACTGGCAAAATCTGCCCACTGGCTGAAGGGATCGGCCGGAACCTGCGGCTTCCCCCAGTTCAACGAGCCGGCGACGTACCTGGAACTGGCGGCCAAGGCCGCCGATGCACGGGCCGTCGCGGACTGGCTGGAAAAGATCAGCCAGTTGACCGCGCGAGTGTTCCTTGGTGAAGAACATCTGGCGCGGATGGCCTGACCGGCATGCACGGTTTGCCGCATGCAACACCATCCACCACTCTTCGGATGAATGAAATGACAGTTGCCCTTTCCAGCCCTTTGCCCCTTCCGGCCGGTCCCGGGCTGCCTGTTTCGGTCTCCGCCGACCGCGCATCGGTCAATCCGCGACTCGACCGGGCCCGCGTCGCGACCCGCGACTGCAAGATCATGATTATTGATGACGAGGAACTCGTCATCAGCGTCGTCCGCCGTTTTCTGCAGTCCGAGGGCTACGTCCATTTTCTGCCGCTGACGCAGTCGGTCCGGGCCATGGACTCGATCCGCGAGTACCGCCCCGACGCGATCCTGCTCGATATTTCGATGCCCGAAGTCAACGGACTCGAGATCCTGGGCGCTTGCAAGGGCGACCCGGCCCTCGAACAGATTCCCGTCATCATCCTGAGTGCCAACCAGGACAAGGGAACACAGAAAGCGGCGCTCGAACTGGGGGCCCTCGACTTCATCGCCAAACCCGTCGAGCGGACCGAACTGATCCTCCGCGTCCGCAACGCGCTGGTTCTCAAACAACAGTTCGACGCGCTCAACCATCACACCCGCGACCTCGAACAGCAGGTCGCCGACCGGACCCAGCAGCTCGAGCGGTCGCGGGAACAGATTCTGCAGTGTCTCGCCCGCGCGGCGGAGTATCGCGACAATGAAACGGGCCGGCACGTCATCCGCGTCGGCAAATTCTCCCGGACCATCGCCGAACACCTCTGCCTGCCGGCCGACTTCTGCAAACAGGTCGAACTGGCGGCCCAGCTGCATGACCTCGGCAAGATCGGGATTCCCGACCAGATCCTGCTGTCGCCCGAAAAGCTGACGTCCGAACAGTTCGACGTCATGAAGAAACACTGCGAGATCGGACGGGCCATTCTCAACCCGTTCGCGGCGGAAGAAATCGAACTGCTGCGGAAACACCAGGCCGGTCAGTTGCAGATTCCCGAGGCGCTTCGCCGGCCGCTGCTTTCGCTCGCGGCGCGGATCGCCCAGACGCACCACGAAAAATTCGACGGGACGGGCTACCCGCTCGGCCTCAAGGGCGAGCAGATTCCGATCGAAGGCCGGATCACCGCGGTCGCCGATGTTTATGACGCGCTCTGCAGCGAGCGGCCCTATAAAAAAGGCTTTCCGGTCGAAAAGGCCCTTGAAATCATGCTCGCCGACCGCGGCCGCCGTTTTGACCCCATCGTGCTCGACGCCTTCTTCGAGAAAATCACCGTGATCGAGAAAATCCGCAAAGCCTTCCTCGACTGCCCAGTGGCGTGAGTTTTGAAGTTGCGGCTTGTGGTTTTTCGCGCAGAAATACCAGCCCGCTGCAATACCAGCCCGCAGCGGGCTGGTATCGAAGGCGCAACTTAAAATGGCGCAAGCAAGGACCCGCCCGGGGCTGATTTTTTCATGCTGGCTCTGCGGGCTGGCATAAAAGCGCACCTTCCACGGCCGTAAGCCCGGCTGCGGAATCTGTCAGTCCGGACGACCTTTCTCGCCGCTCCTGGCCGGCAATTCCATCGACGGCTGCCCACGTCCCGTGACCTCGAGGGCCACGTTTCCGCACATCAGCTGGCAGCCCACGGCGGCCTCGCGACGGCGGATTGTGGCGAGGCCCCACGCCCGTCCGTCCGGACCAACCTCGACGGAAGTCAGCCGTCCAACCTCGCGGTCGGCCGCCGTCACAACACGCTCCGGTCCAAATTTCTGGTGCGACCCGCATGACCGGAGGACCACCAGCCACTTGTTGACGTGCCCCAGCGCGTCGATGCGGGCGACCGTTTCCTGACCGAGGTAACAGCCCTTGATGAACGAAATCGCCAGCGCATCGCGCTGCAGTTCCTGCGGCAGCGTCTCGCCATCACAGTCGACGCCAAACCACGGGCTGCCAGCGCGAATCCGGTGCAGTTGCAGTTCGTTCAGGCTTGCCGGTGCGACGCCACTTGCCAGCCCACGAGTGGTGTCCAAACTCCCGCCTGGTCTGTGCTCACCTCCGTCCCCCTCCGGCGGGACTGATAAAACGGCAAATTCTTGTGAGCCTGAGGCGCTAGCCGATTCCCCTGGGTGTGAGTTAATGGTTGAATCAGCGTTCCCGGCTAGCGCCTCAGGCTCACTTTTAATCAGCCCACCCTCCGGCTGACCACCCTGCCGCGCCTGACGTGCGGACGACACGGAGGGCTGACGCCCTTCCGCTCGCCTCTGACCGTCCGGGTGACCCTTGCGCCGCGTCTGCACGAGCCACCCCGGCCCGGCAAAGCACGTTGCGATCAGAAGACCATTTACTGGCACCCATGCCACCCATTTTCCGTCTGGCGGCAGCGGTGCCGGATCAGGACGAACACTCCCGACCGGTAAAAAGACAAAATCATGCCGGAACTGGCTTGAGCGATCCTCAAACCGGACATCTTCGCGAATTACAAAACGCTCGAAATGCGTTCGCAGTGTTTCCGCCTGGCCCGGCACGGACAACAACCGGATCGCGTCGTCGAGAAAAACCAGCTGCACAAGGCCGACCAGCTTGCCGCGGCTATCGAGGATCATCGCCTCGCAAGTCTCGCCCGACGATCGCTGTTGGACTTCGGCCGTGCAAAAGCTGTGCAGGAACCGCTTCCGGTCCCGTCCCGTGATATCGAGCACGGTCAAGTCAAGTGCATGGACCAGCCATCCCAGGCCAGCCGCCGGCTCGGAGTCAGTCATGACCGAAAACCGCCGGTGTCTGACGCCAAGTCGCGCTCCCGGCGCGCCGGGATTCGAAGCGATTGGGAGTCTGACTCATTTTCTTCGCGGTTCGCCGTTCGCGCGGGATGCTGCAAATGGGCGTCGCGGATCAGCAGCGGCGGACCTGTCGACTCCAGCAAGTGCCGCAGTTCGCGGATCGAGCCGACATGGCCCAGCCCGAGCTCCTCCACGTCAGCCTGATCAAGTTGCGAGCAAAGGTAGACCGGCCGGCGGCCAAGGATCGCGGCGAGGCTGTCGTCTGAATCGTCGACCCGCCCGGATTCCTCCCGGTCGAAGCCGTGCCGGAAGTGCCCGGCATGGCGCGGATCGGGCAGTTCTCCGATCCGGGACCAGACCACCACCGGGGCTCGCTCGAAGGCCCGTTCATCGGCCACGCGGAGGGCCTGTTCGAACTCCTGCCAAACTGACCCGGAAGACGGCGTTTCGATGGTAGCGACGACGGCTTTCGCATTGCCGGCGGGCGGCTCGTCCGGCGTCGACGCAATCCGTTGCTCCGCGGCGGCGTCACTGGGCTGGCGCAATCCGCACAACAGACCCGCGATCGCGCCACCCGGCTGCGTCTGAACCACGATCTCGAAGTCGATTCCCAGGTGCCGGTCGACGAGCGCCCGGTCGCGCGCAGCGTGCGAGGGTTTCTGCCGCCGCTGGTTTTCCTGACAGGTGACAGAACCAAACTGCGGAAAGACATCCGCAGGTTCCTGGCGCGGAGTTCCCTCTCCGGCCCGGCTGGTCATCAACACGACGACGTCAGCATCAAACAGCCGGCGGTTGATCTGCAGCGGCTCGTCGTCGCAGCCGGTGGCCAGCAAGGCATGGTCCGCCGGTTCGGCC
>JANOFL010000054.1:0-17018 GCA_031405895.1 Planctomycetota bacterium | reverse complement strand
GGGGGGGCGTCCCCCCTCGGGGGGGGGCGCCACACCGGGGGGGGTGCCCCCCTGCCGCTCGCCAAAACCTCTCGGTCCAGTCCGCGCAGGGTATAAGCCGCGCCATTCCGCGAAACTTTTGCGATAATCGGCGAACCGGGCCGGGAACAGCGTCCGGTTTGAGGGGCTGTTCGACTCTGGGGAAACGGAGAGTCATGGCGCAATCGTCGAGACCTGATCCAGCGACTGGCGAAGGTTCGCCGCACCGGTTTGCCGAACTGATGGCGGCCGCGCGGTCGGGCGATGGCGCGGCGCTGGCGGCACTGGTCGGCGAATGCCGCGACTACCTGTTGCTGATCGCCAACCAGGGGCTCGACCAGGGGCTGCAGGCCAAGCTGGGTGCGTCGGATCACGTCCAGGAAACCCTGCTCGCAGCGCACCAGAACCTTGGCCAGTTTCGCGGCCAGACACCCGAGGAGTTCCGTGGATGGCTGCGACAGATTCTGATCAACGACATGCACCAGGCGCGGCGGAAGTACTTCGGGACCGGCCAGCGCGATGTGCAGCGCGAACAGAGCATCGACGACTCGGTCGCCCGCCCCGGTCCGCTCGTCGATGCCCAGCTGACTCCGGGTTCGGATGCCGTAGCGCGGGAGGAAGCCCGCCTGCTGGAAGCGGCACTTTTGCAGCTCCCCGAAAACTATCGCCAGGTCATCCGTTTGCGCGACTGGGACGAACTGACTTTTCCCCAAGTCGGCGAGCGGATGGGGGTCAGCGAAGAAGCGGCCCGCAAGCTCTGGCGCCGCGCGATCCTGAAACTCGAATCGCTGCTGGGTCCGCCAGCCGACGATTCCAGCCCGCCGGATTCCTGAGAGCCTGTCCGAAAAGGGGTCAGACCCTTGGCCAGGTTGTCATCGCCAATTCGGGAACGCAACGAAAATCCGTACTTTTGCCGTTTTGGAGACCAATCTGTGAGTGGGTCAGACCCCTTTTCGGACAGGTTCTGACCGGAGTCCGCCAGCCATGACCACCCCGCCCGATCGAAACAAAATACCGACCACGCCGTTTGACCTGACACCGGCCTACGTTCGGACCGTAGATGCATCCGTCGGACGAACGAACGCGGGCCAGCCGCAGTCTCCGGGGGATGATGACGCGGCGCCAATGGACGAACGTGACGACGGGCAGCTTGCCTTCGCCGCACGGAACCTGATCCGTCGCGTCCGGCAGTTCAAAGAGCTTGAGCCGGCGATTGCGGGTAGGGGCTGGAAAGCTCAATCGCCGATTGGCGTGGATTCCCGCATCCATCCTCAGCGGCAGGTGCCCGAACCTGCCGGCGAGACAGGCCATGCAGCCGGCGACACGAGCGTTGAACACGCAGGCAAGGACGCTGGCCAGCAGCACTTGCCCGCCCGGATCGGACGCTTTGAAATCCGCGGCGAACTGGGCCGGGGTGGTTGTGGCGTGGTGCTGCTGGCTTTTGATCCGCAGCTCAACCGCCAGGTCGCGCTAAAAGTCCCGCAGCCTGATGTGCTCGCTTCAGCCGACGGGATGGAGCGATTTCTCCGCGAAGCCCGGGCCGCCGCGTTGTTGGCCCATCCCAACATCGTCTCGGTCTTCGAAGCCGGTCACGCCGGCCCGGTGCTCTACATTGCTCTCGAGTGGATCGACGGTCCGTCACTCGCGACCTGGTTGAAGGACCGTGACCAGCCGCTCGCGCCGCGCGAGGCCGCCGGACTTGTGGCTGCCCTGGCCCACGGTGTTCAGCACGCCCACGCCCGCGGCATCGTCCACCGCGACCTGAAGCCGTCCAACATCCTTCTTCGCAAGGTAGAGCAGTTGTCCCCAACTGCTCCGACCGCATTGATTTCTTCCTCCTCACCCGCCTCTAACCTTCCCGCCCGCGTCTGCATCTCCGATTTCGGCCTCGCCCGCATTGCCGCGGAAGGCGGCAACCGGACGCGCACCGGCTCGATGGTCGGCACGCCTCTTTACATGGCACCCGAGCAAACGCGAACTTCATCCGATTCATCGACACCCGCCAGCGACATTTACGGCCTCGGCGCGATTCTGTACGAACTGCTGGCGGGCAAACCGCCTTTCACCGGCGATTCGCTTGCTGCGATCGTGCACGCGGTCAACGTTGATCCGCCGGTTCCGCTGCACAAGCTCAACCGTTTCGTCCCGCGCGACCTTGAGGCGATCTGCCTCAAGTGTCTTGAGAAAGAGCCTGGTCGCCGCTACGAATCTTCCGCAGCGCTCGCTGAAGATCTGGAGCGGTTCACCGAAGGGCTTCCCGTTCGAGCCCGGCATCCTGGTCCGCTGGAGCGGGCCTGGCGCTGGATTCAGCGCAATCAGCTGGTCACCGCCGCAGCCACGCTGGCCGTCCTGTCGCTGACTACCGGCCTGCTCATCGCCCGCGACCAGGCGCAGCGGGCGAAGGCCAGCCTCGCCGACAGCCAGCAGCAGCGGCAACGGGCCGAACGCCATCGCGACCGGGCCGAAGCGGCGATCGACACGCTGCTCAACGATGTTGCGGCATCCCTTGAGCCGGTTCCCCAGATGCAGTCCATGCGTCGACGTTTGCTGCGAACGGCTTTGGAGCATGAGCTGGCAGCCCGTGCCGACGAAGGCGACGATCCGGAGAGCCGGTTACGCGTCGCTGAATCACTCGGGCGAATCGCCGAATTGCAGTATCAGCTGGGAGAATTTGAAGTCGCCAGGGCTTCGCTGGACGAGTCCATCCAGCTGCTCGGCCAGATCGAACCGGCCGGTCCCGATCAGGAGCGGCTTTGGGCCAACCTCAACGGCAAGGCCCGCCTGTTCAAGAGCAAGATGCTGCTCGAACAGCAGCAACCGGCCGCCGCCGACGAAGAGATCGAAGAACTGCTCCAGGGGCTTGGGCCGGCCCATGATGATCCGGCGCTGAGCCGGCTGCGCGGGATGGCTTTCAGCATGCGCGGGCGATCCCTGCGCGACCGCGGGGAAACGGGCCAGGCCGAAATGGCCTTTCTCGACGCGATTGCCGCCTTCGAGAGCATTCCGCTGGAGAACCGCATCCCGGCCGACGAATGCGATATCACCGGCATGTTCAGCTTCATTGGCGGGCTGCGTTACGCGGCCGGCAAGTACGACGAAGCGGTCGAAATCTGGCAACAGGTGGTCGACCGGGACATCTTCGTCGATCCGGAACTGCCGCAGCAGAACATCCTGCGCGGCAACCGGGCGGCGAACCTCGCCAACCTCGGAATGGCCTGTGCTTTCCAGAAGGACTTCCCCGTCGCGCTGACGCACTACGCCGGGAGCATCGACCAGTACCGAGAACTGTGCGACCAGTTTCCCCTGCACTTTGGCCATGCCCAGGGGCTGCTGACCGCGCTGGCCGGCCGCTCGGTAGCCCACCAGAATTCCCGGGACTCCCAGGCCGCGATTGAGAGTTTTCGCGAGGCGGTTGCCTGGGGCGAACAGCTCGTCCAGCGGTTTGGCCCGCAACCGAAACTGCTGATGGAGACCGGCCGGGCTTCGGGCAATCTTGGCAACCTGCTGCAATTCCGGGGCGACAAGACCGGGGCCATCGCGGCGTGGAGCCGGGGCCTGGAACTCGCCCGCCAGAACCTCGCGGCACAACCCGACAACGGCACAATCCTGTCCGACCTGGCCTTTTCGACCGGGAACCTGGCTTCATTTCACCTGCAGGAAAACAGTCTCGACCTCGCTGCACCGCTGATTGAGGAAGCGCTTGGCCAGGGGCGACGTGCGCTGGGACTGTTGCCGGGCAACCAGAAAGTCATCGACGTGTATCGGCAACAGGAGGCCAATCAGGCGTTGCTGCTCAGTTTCCGTCAGGAACACGACGAGGCACTTGAGGCGGTCGCCCGGATCGCGGCCCTTCAGCCTGATCGCCCCGACACGCAAGTCTACGCCGCGAAAACGGCGGCCCGCTGCCAGCTCGCTGTGGCCGGCAACCTGCACGAACTCTTCGGCGGACCCGACGACGAAGCCGTGGCCACCCGTTATGCCGATCGTGCGATTGAACTGCTGACCGCCGCCCGCGACCTTGGCTTCGACGACTTCGACTCGCTTCGCACCCAGCCCGAATTCAGCGGCATCGCTGCGCTCCCCGCCTTCGAACAACTGGCCGGCGACTGATTCTGGTCTTTGCACGGTGCGTGAAACGCACCCGCCCACCCATCGGGGAACCAGCAACTGTCAGCCCGCAGCGCCTGCGTGGGTCAGTCGGCGGCGAAAAAACTCGAGCCCGCAATCCAGCCCTCGCGCTTTGCCAAAACTGTCTTGGGGGATCACTCGTTGATGGTGGTCGAGTCTGGACGAGCGGCGCAGAATCGCCTCTCGCGGCGCGGCGGGACTGTCAAACGACAACGTGAACGGCAACCCCAAAATCGGGTGTTGACCAAGTACCAGCGGCGCTAACCCCGGATTGCTTCACTCTTGATTGACGGTTGCTGTCGGCGGGAACCGTTGGCGGGAGAGGTGCCCCGGAGGTGAGGGGGCCGGGGCGGAACGACCACCGGCTCGTCACATGCCTTGATGGGCTGAAACCGGAAAGCGACGGCGGAATTGGTGCCGCGCAGCCAAAAAGGTGCCGCCATCCCTCGTTGCCTGTCTGGCAGAAATCTCAGATTTTCCGGAAATCGAAGCGCCCCTGGGCATCATGAAGGCATGGGCTGTTCCCATCGCAATCAATCGCACGTTTCCACGGGTTCGATTACAATTTGCCAGCCGCGAGGTGGCGAACAGGAGCTTTCACCATGCCAACCATGTTGATGATGGGCAGCCAGGGGTCGGAAACCCGGACGCTCCAGTCGAAGCTTAATCAGGCCGTGCCCCCCCCTGCGCCAGGGCTCGACACGGACGGCATTTTTGGCCAATACACCGACCAGGCCGTCCGCCGCTTCCAGTCCCAGCGCCGGATCCTGGTCGACGGGATTGTCGGTCCCCAGACTTGGGGCGAATTGAACCGGACGCCGCCGGGGCGTGGCGGCCAGGCACCAGGCAACCAGGCACCAGGCAAAGTCGGTGGTGTTGCAGCGGCCGCCGGGACGTCCTTCAAAGTTGCTCAACGAGCGAAGGAAATCGGGTTCTGGGAACGGGGCGTCATGGAACAGCCCCTCGGCTCCAACTCCGGACCGAAAGTCGATCGCTATCTGGCTTCGGTCGGTTTTGGTCCTGGATTTTTCTGGTGCATGGCCTTCGTCCACTGGTGCTACTACATGGCGGCCCTTGAACTGGGCCTGCCCAATCCCGCCTGTCGCAGCGCTTTGTGCCAACAGGTCTACAACTGGGCGGTCAATAAAGGCAAGATCGTGGCTGAGCCGCAGGATAGCGACGTTTTTCTGGTTCCGGAGCCTGGCGGGCAATCGTACAAGCACACGGGCATCATCATCCGTGCCGGGACCGGAACATTGACCACGATCGAAGGCAACACCAACGATAACGGCAGCCGCGACGGCATCGGCGTCTTCTACCGGACCCGCGCCCGCTCCGGCCTCGCCTTCGTGCGTCTTCCCGACCTGACGGAAGACACCGACTGGTGGGATTTGTAGAATTTTTCTCTTGTAGCGGCAGGGCGCAAGCCCTCCGGCCCACGCGCCTTGCTCGCTTGCGTGCTGCTCACGGCGATGGGCGCGGCGTGGCTCGCTTCGATCGTCGAGACAGATGAGCCCTGATAGAAGGGTGCAAGCCATCTGGCCCGCGTGCCTAGCCGTTCTCCATTCCCCCATCCGGACGAAGCGCCCTGAATGGCTCCATCCGGGTATTGCCTGACTCAGGAAACCGTTTTACCGTTCATGGCGCGCGACTGGCATGGAACGATCTCGCTTTGCACTGATTCAGGCCGGTTTTTGCCACCATGAAAATCCCGCATTGAACGCGGGATTTTCATGGTCTGAGCTGTCCGGATAATTGATCGGTAAACTGCTGTTTCCACCCTGCCGCAAGAGCTGAATTGGCCATGAACACCGCCGCTGAAGTCCTCGCCGAACTGAAGAAAAAAGGCACGGCCCAGACGCTCAAGACATTCGCCCGGCACGGCGCGCCGGTTGACAAGATTTACGGCGTCAAGGTTGCTGACATGAAGGTCATCCTCAAACGGATCCGCGGCAACCAGAAACTGGCGATGGAACTTTACGCGACCGGCAACGGCGACGCGCAGTATCTGGCCGGACTTGCCGCCGACGGCGCGCAGATGTCGAAAAAAGAGGTCGAGACCTGGGCGAAAAACGCCAGCTGGCATATGGTTGGCGAGTACACCGTGCCGTGGGTCGCTTCGGAGCACCCGGCCGGCCGCGAACTGGCCATGAAGTGGATCAAGTCCAACGACCCGAAGCTCGCTGCAACTGGCTGGGCGACCTATGCCTCGATTCTCTCAACGCACGCTGACGAGAAGCTCGACCTTGCCGAAATCGACAGTCTGATCAAACAGGTGGTCGCCAGAATCCATTCTGCTCCGCCAAACGTCGCCTACAGGATGAACAACTTCGTGATCACGGCCGGCTGTTGCGTCAAACCACTGCTGGCGAAGGCAAAAGCCGCCGCGAAGAAGATTGGCGTGGTCGAGATCGACATGGGAGACACAAGCTGCAAGGTCCCCTTCGCTCCCGACTACATCGCCAAGGTTGAAAAGATGAACCGCGTCGGGAAAAAACGGACCGACGCCCGCTGCTGATGAGGTCCGCAGACATTCGCGAAAGACGGAAGGGACCTGTCCGCAGATTGCACTGATTTTCACAGATTCAAGACGTTCCTGGGGACTTCGAAAGAACTCCGGTCCGCGGGCTGGTAGTGCTGGCTGGTATTCGCCTGTTTCCAAAAAGCCCCGCCTCCAGTTCCCGCCCGCTTCAATCTGCGTAAATCTGTGTCATCCGCGGACTACTTTCCTGCTCCCCGTCCGGTTCTTCCGTCGGCGGCTGTTCCACTTTCTTGCTGAACTCGCAGGCCCTTGGCCCGGCTGCCGTCGAGCAGGCTGATCGTGGCCGTGATGCCGGCTTCGGTTTGTTCGTAGCGGATCCGCTGCGGATAGTCGTGTTCTGGATTCTCGGACCCGACTGGTTTTTCCCTGCGCATCAAGGGCCGTGTTTCCGCCCGGAATGACAACTGGTTCACCCACCCAGCTTTTCGTCGGCCGTCTTCGTCCAGACTTCCGGGCCGCCGGCGTCGTAGCCGTAGTCGGCGATTTTTTCACCTTCCGCGTTCAGGAAGAGGATGGTCGGAAAGCCCTCGATTTTGTACTTCTCGGACAATTCACCATTCTGTTTCTGGAGCGAAGCCGGGAGTTCGATACTGCGCGGAAAGTCGAGCTTGAGCAGTACGACGTTCTTTTCGGCCCACGCCTTGAACTCGTCCTTGGCAAAAACTTCCTCGTCGAGCTTGACGCACCAGCCGCACCAGTCGCTGCCGGTAAAGTCGACAAGAATCGGCTTGCCCGTTTCCTTCGCCTTCGCCACCGCCTGTTCGTAGGACTGGAACCAGCCGTCCCCGGTCAAACCGATCTCGGCCAGGTTGACGTCGGGTACGGGTGCCGAAGCGCCTTCGGTGGGTGCCGGGTTGTTTCCGGCCGTTGCCGGCTTGATCACTGCTGCTGGCACGCGCGTGGACGTCGGTGGCGAACAACCCGTCAAAAGTGCGATCGACAGGACAGCAACCAACAGGCCAGACAGGATTTCAATTCGGTTCATGAGCGTGATTCCAGAACGGGTTTGCCTTTACAACGATCACAAGCTTACCCGACCGGAAGCCAGGGTTCACCGACCGGCCGGGCGATCCTGAGCATCTCCGTCGCCCAGATCCTCCAGCATCCGCCGGGCGCGGGTCAGGCTGGTGCCGGCGGCGCTGTCGTCGAGCCGCTGGGCGAGGGCTTCGCGTCCGGGCTGATGGACCCAGCGGTGGAAGAGCCAGGTGGCGAGCAGTCCCACGATGCCGACGGCGACGTTGAGCACAAGGAACAGCATCGGGGCGTGGCCCAGGAAATCTCCCCCCACCAGCCCGAAGATCACCTGCATCAATGGCAACCAGAGCAGCCACCATGGCAAGCCGGCCGCCGCACCGCAGCCAATGGCCCAACGCCGGAGGCTGGCGAGTTGCTGCTGAATCTTCAGCACCGGCCCGGCGTAGTCGATCCGGCTCATCCGCCCGAGCGTGATCCCGCCCAGCACGACGGTCAGGATGCCCTGCACGTGGATCAGCAGGCCGCAGACCATCCGGTGCGGCACACCGAGGTTGGCGCTCCAGTAAAACGCGCCGAGCAGGATCAGCCCGATCCCAAAACCCATCAACACGATCTGACCCCAGAACAGCGGCCATAATCCGCGCCGCACGCGGTCAAGCTGCTGCTGTTTCCAGCTTCGAGCCGCCAGCGAATCTCCCGCCGCCAGCTTCTGGTTGACCCGCTGCTCCAGTTCCAGCCAGCCGCGTTTGAGTTCTTCGAGTTCCATGGTTATTTCGGGCCTTCTTCAGGATTGATTTCGTCGCGGCTGGAACTGACAAAGCAGGAGCTTTGTCACCACGGTCATTGCAAGCCTTTTTCTGGACTGAGTTCGTCGCGGAGTTTCTGTTTCAGGCGGCTGAGCCGGGTGGCCACATTGGTTTCGCTCAGCCCCAAAACTTCGGCGATCGCCGCGTAGGGCTGTTCGTCGAGCGAGAGCAACAACAGGGCCCGGTTGACCGGATTGAGGGCGTCGATCACGGCGAACAGTTCGCTTTGTCTTTCCGCCGACTCCGTCCCGCCGGGGCCTTCGGCGACTCGCCCCACCGGCTCCGGATGATCGTCCAGCCGTTCGGCCGGCCTGCGTTTCCGTTTGCGGTCGGTCGAAATGGCCACGTTGAGCGCGATCCGGTAAAGCCAGGTGCCAAACGGCCGTCGCGGGTCAAAACGCGAAAAACTCCGCCACGCCTGACAGCCGATTTCCTGGGCCAGGTCCTCCCGGTCCGCTGCCTGCCGGCACCACGCATGCGCGACCTTCCAGACGATCCCTTCGTGCTTCCGAAGGAACGCCTCAAACTCACGCTGCAATGTCGCTTCCCGGCTCAATCAACCCCTTCCACCCAGCCTGATTTTGCCCACCGGATTTGCCAGTGACCCCCGGCTTCAAGCAGTGATTCGGCCGTCGCTTCGCAAAATCACAGGGCGATCCAGATGGACAACGGATCGCACGCCTAACTGCCCCACGGTCACAAGATCAGACCGAGATTACCGCGAACAGCATTCAGACGTCCTGGCACCCGGCTCGTTGTTCCGGTTTTTGTCCTGCAACCATTGCCGAAGCGGCACGCCGAAACAGCCCCAGCCCCCCATACGTCAAACTTGAGCAAACTCTTGAACCAGTTCGTCGCGGAGCATTTCCAGTTCGCAGTGCTGGTCCCAGGCGAGCAGCGGCTCGGATCCGGCGGAGCCGGAATCGAGGATCCGCTGGCGGCCCCACCATGATTCGAACTTGTCGATCCAGGGCGCGGCCTGGACGGGCTGACCGGCCGTGGCCGGAGTGGCGATTCGCTGTTCGGCGGGACGGGCCACGACGTGATCAACGGTGGGTTTGGCAACGACGGACTCTTCGGTGGCGACGGCAATGACACGCTGGCCTGTGGAGCGGATGCCGACATCGCTTTTGGTGAGGCTGGCAACGACGGGGTTTTCGGCGGGGCCGGCAAAGAACGCTTCCGCAAGGAGCTGAAGTTCAACGGCGTCAGCTGGGTCAATCTCGACGATCCGCTCGACGACGGCGTGGCCGAAGGCGACAGGTTCTATGTCTGACGCAACGGCAACTTCTTCCCCTCCAGCCGCGCCACCCATTCAGTGGGTGCGTGGCGCGGAGCAAACACTATTTCTTTTCCGGCTCCCTCCCCCACCGCGGCTTTGGGCGGTGTGGGGAGGGCGGAGGGAGGGGGCGTCCGCGCATTGGCGAGCACTGCGACTTTGACTCTCACGCCATTCAATTCCGGCCAAAACGACTATTCAGTGGAGGTTCGCAAAGTGCGAAACGCACAATCCACCCGGTCCCTGTGCTCCGGGTGGGTGGTCGCGGAGTTTTAACGGATTGGGGCGACCGGCCAACCAGGAGCCTGGTCACCACGCTGGTCTACTGACTCATCAGCCCACAGTGAATCCGGAACGCTGAAAAACGGGTGCGCATCCGGTCATTGACCTCGCGGCGCGGGCGCAAGGCGGGCGGCGGGGTGGCAGAAGCAGCTGGCGACGGGGCGGATGTCGGCGCGGGACCAGGCGCGCGTAACCGTTTCGTCCAGCGCGGCGGCTTCAGCAATTTTGTCCTGCTGGCGGAGCGACTGCTGCAGGCCCAGCAGCGACCAGGCATTGGCCGGATGGCGGACGAGGTCGGCGCAGTAAACGGCTTCGGCTTCCTGCGGCTGGTCGCCTGCGAGGAGGATCGCACCCAGCGCATGGCGGACCGGCTGCATCCAGCCGGGCGGCTCGTCGTAAGCCAGTTGCTCTTCCAGTTCCACCGCCGCGCGAAGCCGTTCGTACGCTCCGGTCTGGTCGCCGGAATGAAACCGCATTTCTCCCTCGGCCATGGCGCGGGCGACAGCAATGACATCGAGCGCCAGGTTGTTGCCCATCTTCCATTCGTCCGTCAGCTGGCTCGCGACTTCGTCCATCTTCGCCAGTTCGCTGGCGGCTTCGGCGGGGCGGTCCAGGTTGGCCAGCGCGACGCAGCGGGCAAAATGCCGTTCGGCGCGGCTGAAGAGCCGCCAATCTTCCGGTTCGGCCTCTTGGAGGATCTCTTCCCATTTTCCAAACCGGATCAGGACGTGCAAGGCTGTCGGCATGAAGCCATCGGCGACCATCACATGTTCCTTGAGGAACGCGCGGGGAACCTCGGCTTCGATTTTTCGGGCGGCTGCGAGGGCGGCTTCAAAGCGGCCTTCCATCATCGCGGCGTAGGCGAGGAAGTGGACGTTGTGGAGGAAGTAGATGTTGTAGAAACCGGGCGGCGGTGCCACTTGCAGGTAGGCCTCGTCGACTGCGATCGCCTGCTCGTTGGATGCCACGGCGTCCGCATACCGGCCGACCCGGATGAAGATGTGCGACGGCATGTGGACCAGATGCCCCGAGCCAGGGACCAGCGTCTGCAGCCGCTCGGCCGAAGGAACTCCCAGCTCGGGCCAGGGCGAGGCTTCGATGGCGTGAATGTAGAAGTGATTCGCGCCGGGGTGGTCGAGGCGCAGGGCGAGGGTCTTCTCGAGCACGGTGACGACCTCGAGTGCCCGGCCTTTCGGTTGGCTGTCGCCGGTCCAGAGGTCCCACGGCTGAAGATTCATTAGCGCTTCAGCGAACAGTGCTCCCACATCGGGGTCGTCCGGGAACTGGTGCCAGACCCGTTCCATCGCGGCGGCGTAGGCCGTGTCGAGAGGAACGCGGTCTGCGGGCACCGGGACCACGTAGCGCTGGCTGACAGCTTCGACGAGCGCCCGCTCGACCGGTGTCTCGCTGTCGAGCGCGGCCAGAGCCTTGTCGGCCGCCTCGCGGGCCAGCGTCGACTGCTCTTCGGTCATCAGCGGATTGTTGATGTGGATACCGCGGGCATACGCGCTGCCCCACCACGCCATCGCGCAGCCCGGATCGAGCGCCACCGCCTGCTCGAACGAGCGGATCGCTTCGTCATGATTGAAGCCGTACAGCAGCTGAATCCCCTGGTCGAACCAGCGCTGCGCGTCGACGGAACTGCACGTCACGCTGCGTGAATAGCCGGCCAAGCCAGGCAGGAATCCGGCTTGGGGTGCCGCGATGTCCTTCGGTTCCTCTCCGGCGACCTGAGCTGGCGTTGTCTGGCCGCTTGTGCTTGGGTTGTCCACCAGACAGCCAACGATGAAAACGCGGGCGGCCACTCCCATCCATCGACGGTTCATCGCTTTTGCTCCAAGTTGGTCATCAGAATCCGGGCCAGCCCTGGGTCACCCTTCGAACTTCAAGCCCATCGTGGCAACCCGGTATCCGCGATGCCTCATTTATTTAACTTCGACTGCAAGTCATTGATCCACCCCAAAAAGTGTTTTTTTGCGCCGAACCACGGGCTGCGAACAACCGGCGAAGCGGGACCGGTGATTCCTCGTCGTTGTCCCGGTTCTTGTCCGGTTCCTGCCGGACCAGCCTTGGCAGGGCAACGGGCGCGGCGACTGGTGCCACACGGAAATCCGAAGAGCTGAATTAATGCCGGATGCCGAACTGACTCAAATCGTACAGCCAACACTGGCGCGGCGGTGAAGACAATGCTGGCAGGCAAAAAACCTGAACCAGCCCAACCTGATTGTCAAAGCGGCCGACATCGGGGCCGGCACCCTACGGGTACAGAAAGTAGCTTGAGGGCCAACGCGCTTCCGCTATTTGCGGGGCCGGATAGCTGACGCCCTTCCGCTACAAGAAGAGGGAGCGGGCGGTGCGGTGATTGCGATGCGGATGGATCGTCGGAAACGATCGGGCATCACTGGCGGCTCTTTTTTTCCCGCTGGGCTTTCCGCTTTTCCATCGGTGTCATTTTCGCCTTCTTCTTTGGCTCTTTTTTGGCCTTGTCCTTGCTGCCCTTGTCACCCATGACTTGCTCTCCGAAAAAGGTCCAATGCCAAACTGATGCCGGTCCGGGAATCCGGGTACCGATCCCTTGCTTGCGCTGCGGGCTGGTAATGCGCCGCGGGCTGGAAATGCGCCGCGGGCCGGTAGTTGGGAAGTACTGAGATCGTGAACTGCCGGGAAGCCCTGGCGGGCTCCCGGCGAACTCAACGGACGGCGTCGATGAAGGAAGAAGGCCTTTCCCCGCTGACACCGCGGGTATCACGAAACGGCGGGCGTCCGGGACGCCGACGCCATTGTCGGCCGACTAATTTCCGGACAGCCGCACGTTTTCGGCGCAGGGACCCTTTTGTCCGCGTCCTTCGGTAAAGGTGACCTTCTGCCCTTCGCGGAGTTCTTCGTAGCGAACGCCCTGAAGACTTGAGGAGTGAAAGAACAGGTCCTTGTTCGTTCCCACATCGATGAAACCGAAGCCCTTGTCCGTGAGCCGCTTGATTGAACCTTCAGCCATTGACCAACTTCCCAAAAAAGTGTGTTCGCAGTGCCGACCCTGAACGGATTGCTCAGGCTGACGCCGCGCGAAGGATCATCGTATCACAAAACCCCGAAAAAGCCGAACGGGGGGTGGCAGGGGCGTAATTACGGCGTCAGCGTGTTTTGAGGCGGGGGGTTTTGGACGCAATAGCCGGGTTTGGGGGTGGGGTGGGGGGGCGGTTGACGCGCGGCCCGGAGGGCTGACGCCCAATGCCACTTGCATTTGGCTTCAAAGTAGCAGGCACATGGAATGTGCCTGCTACCATCAAAACAGGCGGCATTGGGCTTGCGTTCTGCCGCTGTGGAAAAGGGCAAGGTGAGCGGGCAAGTTACTGGCCAGAACTGGCCGAATCGCCAGCTGCGGTCTTGGGAGCAGACCAGGGACTGTCGGTTTTCTCGACCGAGTAGGTAATCAGGTGCGCAAGGCCAAACTCGGAGCTGAAGGTACCGGCACCCATGGTGCGATACTGATGGAGCTCCAGCTGGCCGCCGGACTTGAACGACAGTTCGTAGTTCTGGAATTCAGGATTGTTCTGGATGAACATCGCGGCCATCCGGAAGGGGTTTTGAGCGTCGGCAGGCTCAAGTTCGATCCAGCCTTCTTTCGGCAACAAAGCCTCGATCCAGGTGTGGGCGTTGGAGAAGTCGGAGCGGATACTTGTCAAGTCGTCAACGCCGTCTTCTTCATGAAGGTGCAGCCCAAAAACGCGGCGGAACGGAATGCCGGCCTCCCAACAAAACTCGCCTGTCAGCTCGCAGAAGTGCCCGCAATGGCCCCGCTTGGCGGCAAGTGTGATGGCAACGTCCGTCGGGAAATGTGATACCGAAGCGTCATAGGTGAGATTCTTGACATTCCATTCGCAGATTTTCGCGAGGAACGCGGCCGGAGTGTGCTCGGTCTTCAGCTGCGCGACCCAAGCCTTGAGATCGGGTGTCAGGACGGACGGTTCGGAGTTGCGTTTCGGTTTGTCGTAATCATCCCAAGTCGTCCTGGACGCCGTGGGCACAAACTCGCGGTCGCAGGAAATGACATCGAAGCGGGTGTTGAACTCATGGGCCGAGCCCGGATCGATCCCCTTTTTCAGGTCGTGGATGACGTAGTGGGAATCAAGCTTTGAGTCGAACTTCTGTTTGCCGGATTCGGGGGATAGCTGGATATTCGTGGCACCGGGCGACTTTTCGTCCGGAGAAGACCATGGCCGGGGAGTGGGCAGCGCGTGCCGCAGCCGCAACAGCTTCAGGTCGCGCTGCGGAGGGATGGTCAGCGTGGCTTTCATGTTGACGTGATAGACGACCCAGTTGGACTTGGTCAGCCAGGGGGCGGTGTCGGCCGGAACACCGGGGTCTGCCAGCGGCGTTTTCGCCAGGCCGTTGAGGTATTCACGATCGCCGGCCGAGAGTTTTTCGAGCGGGACGGTGACGATCTCGCCATTGTCGATCCGCCGCAGCTGGACGCCGGTGCCGTCCTGACTGACGAGCACCGCTTCGATTTTGTAGCTGCCGGTTGTGTCCGACCAGGTTCGCGCAGCATCAGCCTGGCCGAACAGACAGGTGTTCCACGCGAGCAACAAACAGGCCCAGGCCATGATCAAACCGGTCAATCGTGCAGTCAGGCGGTCGATGGCCATGGAATGCCTTGATTCGGACGGGTGTGGGTGTGGTAGGCGAGGATTGGCGTTCAGGGCGAGCGGAAGTGCAGCCGGCTTGTCGCGGACACGAAGTCATGCGGCCACAAGCCAGCATTGTGTACTGAAATCCAGGCAATGAAACAGTCTGGCCAATAAAAAGCAGCTCTTGCGCCGAACAGCCTGGTAGTTGGTCAACATTGGGTTTTAGGGTGACCTCGGTGAGCCGGCACGCGCTAGCGTCCGGGTTCTTCGAAGAGCCCGCGGCTAGCGCCTTCGGTTCACCCCAAAACCGCCCGGTTACCCGGCACCCGGGCCGGAGACAGAAAGAAAAACGGTCAGGCGGCGTCGAGCGGCCGGCCGGTCAAAGAACCAGGGTCCCGCGCCGCACCGCTGTCAGCTGGTTCTGGCTGCGAGGCAGCGCGCAACATCCGGAGGGCATAGCCGATCAGGCAGAGCGGGCCGGGATGAAGGAACAGCAGCGACGGCAGCTCGCGAAGCAGGCGGAAAAACAGCAAAGCATGAAACGCAAGTCCTGGCCGGAAGGGCAGTAAACCATCCCGATAGTCCTGCCGCGCGTCGAGCGCGGTGTCGACGATGTGCATTGTCCGGCAGAGGCGCAGGAAGAACGACTCGAAACGCGGGGTGGAGCTGGCTCCGAGGATCAACAGGGGGAGTCGTCCGGCGATTTGCCATTCGCGGGCTGCGCTGTTCAGCCAAGCGGCATGCGAACCAGCGAGCCGCTTGCGTTCTGCCCAGTCAACGATCTCGTTCATGGTCGCAACAAACTGAACCTGAATCCCGCGGCGGCCAAGGACCTTGTGCAAACTGGCCAGCCGGCGGATGAGTTCAGGCGAAGCGGGGCAACGTTCGCGCAGCCGGTTCGCGCCGGCAAGGAGTTCCCCGATCCGGCGTCCGAGAACGCGTCGATCGCCAGCATCCGCCAGCCGGTCCAGTTCGCGATCAGCGACGTCCATCGCCGCGATCAGGACCGCGAGGTCGCGCCAGACGTCATCGGGAATCTTCAGTGAGAACGGCCTGGTCAGCCGCCAGAATTCGGCATGCATCGTCCGATAGACGGGCCGGATTCCGTTCCAGTCAAAGGGCTGGCGGGCGACTGGTGCAGGCACCGCGGCGCTGGGCTCAGGCATCGCGGCGCTGGACCTCTCCAACGCGACCGGTTCGGGCACCAGGATCGAAGTCGCCATGGAACGCCTGGGGCGAAGGGTGTCTGGAACGGCCGTGCCGAAGAGTCTATTTCATCAGTGAACCAGGATGTTGTGGCAACGACAATTCTCGCCCGGCCGGCGCGCTTGCTTGTGCCAACGGCTCGGCCGGGACCAGAATGGAGGGCAGGGGTCGCGCGACGGGCGAGACAGCATTGGGCCGGATAGGCAATCGGGAGCGAATGGATGGTCAGTCAAGCATGCCGGTTCCTGATCCAGCGCGCGATCTGTGCCGGGATGGCGGCAGTTGCCTGTTGTGTGACGGCGGCCGCGGCGAATGCCCAGTCTGCGGACAGTGGCCAGGTCCCGTTGTTCGACGGCGAGACGCTGGCGGGCTGGACGCAGCGGAACGGGACGGCGACTTACCGGATAGAGGAAGGGGAAGTTGTCGGGACGACTGCGGAAGGCAGCCCGAACTCGTTTTTGTGTTCCGACCGGCTGTATGGCGATTTTGACCTGCGGTTCGAGGTCAAAGTCGACAGCCGGCTGAACTCGGGAGTCCAGATTCGCTCGCAGAGCGTCGGCGATACGCCCGACGGTCGTGTCAATGGTCCGCAAGTCGAGATCGCGACCGATGGGATGGCGGGTTATGTCTACGGCGAAGACGCGGGCGGCTGGATGACGCCGGACGCTGACCGGGTTGCCCATCAGCACTTTCGCGAGGGCGACTGGAACGCTTACCGGATCCGCGCCGTCGGACCAAGAATCCAGGTCTGGCTGAATGGCCAGCCGGTCTCCGATCTCACGCACGATGAGCGGTTCGCCTCTCATCCGCGGGGTTTCATCGGGTTGCAGGTCCACTCGATCGGGGCGGGCGAAGGGCCCTACGAAGTCCGCTGGCGGAACCTGAAGCTGCTCGACCTCGATGGCTTCGTGCCGCTGTACAACGAAAAAGACCTGGCGGGCTGGTCGACAACCGGCAACTGGCTGCCGCAGCCCGATGGGACGCTGCTGATCGAGCCGCGACCGGGAGAGACAGGTTGGGAGCGCTATCCGGCCTACCTCTGGTCGGAACGGACGTGGGGTGATATTGTCTGGACCCTGGAATACAGCTATCCGGCGGGCGGCAACAGCGGCGTCCATTTTCGCGTCGCCGACCGCGAAGACCCGGTTCAGCAG
>JANOFL010000025.1:0-20922 GCA_031405895.1 Planctomycetota bacterium | reverse complement strand
TCGCCGGTTTCGCCGCGATGGGGTATCTGCTGCACAAGGTCAACGGTTTCGGGATCATCCGGTTTACCCAGGATGCCGATGCGCTGTTGCACTCGCTGGCCCGGATGCCAGTCGCAGGCCCCCGGGAAACCAAGTTCACCGTCGCCCCCAGCAGCCCGACTCATCCTGGCGACGAGATTCGAGTCGAGTTTCCCGGCGAAGAGTTTCGCGGGCTTCAAGTCGAGTCCAACCAGTCGCTGGAAATCGCGGCCCAGCCGCTGGCCCAGTCCTTGCCCAGCGACCAGCTGTACCGGGTACCCCCGACCAGCGCCTCGACGCCGGCCATTTTTCGGCGTGGGCAGGTGATTCCGGATGGTCCGGTCACGAAGCTCTATGTTGCGAACCGCGGGCGGAATCCGGCCACGGTGCGACTGGTTTACTACCTGTTGCCGGTTTACCCCGAAGTGTTGGTGGTTCCCATCACGGCGGCTTCCGTGGTGGGCCTTTATCTGCTGGTGATGAGCCTGACGGCCCTGTTTCCCAAAGTGTCGGCCATCAGCCTCTCGACGTTCAAGACAGAGATCAGCCAGCCGGTCTTCTATCTGATTCTGGGGGCCGGTGCGTGTTTCGTGATGGTCTCAATTTTCCTCCCGTACAACACGTTCGGCGAGGACATCAAGATGTACAAGGACAGCGGCTTGACGCTGATCCGCGTACTCGCGATTGGTGTCGCGATCTGGGCGGCCAGCAAGAGCGTGGCCGAAGAGATCGAGGGCCGCACCGCGCTGACCGTGCTCAGCAAGCCGGTGGGCCGCCGCCAGTTCATCTTTGGAAAAATCCTCGGCATCTCGCAGGTCGTCGGTCTGGTCTTCATCGGACTCGGGCTCTGGTTCGTGCTCTGGACCGCGTACAAGCCGATTTACGATGCAGTCGAAACCAGCAAGGGAGCCACCGACTGGGCCGAATGTTTCCGGGAATCGACAAGCGTCATTCCGGGCCTGCTGCTGGCGTTTTTCGAGACCATCCTTTTCGTCATCATCAGCGTGATGATCTCGACCCGGCTCGGGATGCTGCCCAACATCGTGATCTGTTTCGCGATCTATGTGCTGGGCCATATCACTCCGCTGCTGGTCATGTCGTCTTCGGTCGTCAGCAATTTTGAGCCGGTCGTGTTTTTCGGCCGGTTGATCGCCATTGTGTTCCCGGTTCTCGACAACTTCAGCGTGGAAGCCTCGATCATGACCAACGAGGTGGTCCCGGTTCAGTACCTGTTCGTCAGCCTGCTCTACACGGTCCTGTATGGCTCGGTCGGAGTGCTGCTGGCCCTGGTGCTGTTTGAGGACCGCGACCTGGCGTAAACAGTGGACCGTGGACCTGGTCCGGAAATGAGCCCTCCATGACGATTGCCGAGCCAGCGCTTTCCTGGGAAGCCATTGCCCGCCGGCACGGAGTGAACTTCGCTGATGTCCGGCCCGATCCGTTGCCGGAACGGGTCGCCAGGCTCGAGCGGATGCTCGCCGACCGGAATGTGCCGTTTCCGGTGGACCCGGCGCGGGCCGCAGTTTGCCTGAAAGCCGCCCAGGCCGGCCTGCCATTCGCTGTCGGCGGACTGGGAACTGAAACGGTCGACCTTGGTAAATGGGCCAACCAGCAGTTCTTCGACCACTACGACACCGAAGCCCACCGAAGCCCACCTCAGCTGGGCTTGCCTCGTCGCCGACCAGCAGCGGACCAAGCACCGTTACGCTTGCCGCGAGTATCTCAGCGGTGAACAGACCTTCGAAATCGGCGGGGCCGTGATCCCCGACTTTTGGCTGCTCAACACCCGCATCTACCAGCAGACCGGCTGGCAACTGGCGACGGTCACTGAGATCATCCCGGCCGAGCTGTTTTTTACATGCCACAGCCGGCGGTTTTTCCCGGTCACGACGTTCATGCGGAAGCTCGAGCAGGACTACCTCGAGGAACCCGACATCGGGCACGACGTGGCCGGTCATGTGGCGACTTTCACGATCCCGGCCGTGGCCAACGTGATGAAAAACCATGGCCTTGCCCGCGACCTCGTTTACGCTGAACGCGACCAACGGCTGGAGCGGACCCAGGCTGAGCCGGAAAAAGAACGCATCCGGGCCTGGGCCGATGAACTGCTGCTCTACGCCGGGCGGATCTACTGGTTCACCGTCGAGTTCGGGCTGGTGATGCAGGACGGCGCAGTCCGCGATTTCGGCGCGGGAATCCTTTCCTCACCGGGCGAGACGGTGTTCAGCATTGATTCGGCCGAGCCCAATCGGGTGCTGATCGATCCGGCCGACGACCGCGACCTGCTGCGGCTCGCGACGACCGACTATCTGATCAGCGAGTTCCAGAAGACCTACTTTGTGATGAAGAGCTTCGGCCAGCTGGAGTCGCTGACGCCGGACCGGATTCTGCGCGCGGCGCGGCTGGCCATGCGGCTGCCGCACTACACCTGGCGCGAGATCGTACCCGGCGACAAGGTGCTCAACGTCGGCCGCGCCGCCCAGTCACCCAACGAAAAGTACTGGCAGCTGATGGCGGACCAGCCAGTCGACGACTGCCTTTTCCGCGCCGCCGTCCGCAACCTGCGGCTGTTGCAGCGCGGTCTCGACCCGGCCGTCAAACTCGACACCACCTGGTCGGCCTCGATGCCCATCGTACCGCAGTCCGTCCGCGACTGGTTTCGCCCCACCGATCAACCGGGTCACTTTCCGGCCCTCAAAGTTCCACTCGCCGACGCCGACCTGGCGGGGGACTGAGGGAAGGTGAAGAAATCAGGAACACTAATCTGCGCTAATCGTCGCTAATCCGAAAAGACCACAAATACCCTTTTGAGTTCTTGCTCTTGATTAGTGTTGATTAGCGAAGATTAGCGTTCCAGATCTCTTTCACCTCCTTCAGTTGCTTTCTGCCGCAGCCATTACTTTGGGCGGGGGTTTGGGGTATTCTGCGAAGGCATGTTTTGAAGTTTCTGCCGACAGGCTGGAAGCCTGTCCCACGTTGGGAGCCAGTTGCCACTTGTCCGTCCAGTACCAGAACCCTGATCCGGCCAAAAAGCACAAGGGCAGCTACGCCTTTGTCTCATTGGGCTGCCCCAAGAACACCGTCGACAGCGAACGGATGATGGGGCTGTTGCAGCTCGACGGTTACCAGCTGGTCAGTGACCCGCGGGGGACGGACTTTGTCGTCGTCAACACTTGCGGCTTCATCGAGCGGGCACGGACCGAATCGTTCGCCAGCATCGACGAGATGCTGGAGCTGAAACGCAAGGGCGAAACCCGCGGCGTGATCGTCTCGGGCTGTTTGGCCGAACGGCAGAAGGAACAGCTCCTTGTCGACCGGCCCGGAATCGATTCGCTGGTCGGTGTGTTCGGCCGGGAAGAAATCACGCGCGTCGCCGACCGGTTGCTGGGCGACCTGGAGGAGCAGCGGACGGTCTTTCAGCCGGCCCCGGTCCGGGCTTTGCCCGACACCGACCGCTTGCAGATCACGCCGCCGCATTTCGCCTACCTGAAAATCTCCGAGGGCTGCGACCGGCTTTGCACTTTCTGCGCGATTCCGAAAATGCGCGGCAAACACGCCACCAAACCGATGGAAAACGTGCTGGCCGAAGCCCGCCAGCTGGCCGAACGAGGTGTCCGCGAGCTGGTGATCGTCGCGCAGGACACGACCTACTACGGGATGGACCTCTACGGCGAGCCGCGGCTGGCCGAGTTGCTGACCGAGCTCGAT
The DNA here is from genome assembly GCA_031405895.1 of Planctomycetota bacterium. Lineage (GTDB taxonomy): Bacteria > Planctomycetota > Planctomycetia > Pirellulales > Pirellulaceae > BJ22. Next base: position 17,196 of record JANOFL010000025.1, on the reverse strand, counting down.
AAAATTGACGGGTTCGACTGGATCCGGCTGATGTACTTCTATCCGATGTACATCGACGACCGGCTGCTCGACGTGATTGGCGGGGCACAGCGGATCCTGCCCTACATCGACATGCCATTGCAGCATGCCGACGACACGATGCTGCGGCGGATGAGCCGCCGCGTCGACCGGCCGTCCACTGAAGCCCTGATCGCCCGGATGCGGGAGAAGATCCCGGGGCTGGTCCTGCGAACGACGTTCATCACCGGTTTTCCTGGCGAGACCGACGAGCAGTTCCGGACGCTAGCCGATTTCGTCCGCGAATTCCGTTTCGAGCGGATGGGAGTCTTCACTTATTCGTTTGAGCCGGACACGCCAAGCGCGAAATTGCCCGATCAAGTGCCGGCCGATGTCAGCGATGCCCGTCGCGACGAGCTGATGGCGGTCCAGCAGGAGATCATGTTCGCTTACCACGAGTCGCGGGTAGGCACACAGGCGGATGTGTTGCTCGACTTGCCGCATCCGGATCAACGCGGCGTCTGGGTCGGCCGCAGCGCCGCCGACGCGCCGGACGTGGATGGCCTGGTCTTTGTGACGGAAACGGACCAGAAGCTGAAAACGGGCGCGCTGGTCCGCTGCGAGTTCGTCCAGTCCGCCGGCTACGACCTCGCCGCCGCCGCCATCGGCCCGCCGCGGTGACGCACACTCGTTCCCGCGGCTCCGCCCGGGAATCCCGGCGCGCCGGGAAACCGAGGCTCTGCCTCGACTGGTTCCAGGCAGCGCCGGAAGGCGGGAGCCTTTGGTCAGTGCGGGCCAAGGCAGGAGCCTTGGACCGAGTGGAACTGCTCTACACTCGTCACCTGCGAACTTCTGCTATCCCGGCAATCGACGAGGGCGGGCATAATGCGGCCGGCAATCAGCCTGGTGGAATGGCGACTCTCTTCGGCGGCCTGGCGTGAAAGCGTTTTTCGACAACGTCATTGTCGGCTTCTGGCCTTGCTGGGTAATCCTGGCAATGGGCTTGGCTGTCGTCGTCCTGTTCAGGATGTATTCCGGGCCGGGGAAGCTCCCCTACCGCGTTCGTGAGCGGTTGGTGACGCGGGCCGAGCTGAAGTTCTACCGGGCTTTGCAAAAGGCTGCTCTCGAGGAGTTCGAGATTTTCGCGATGGTCCGGATCGCCGATGTGCTGGTGGTTGCCGATCAAGTGCCCAAACGACGGATGTGGCTCAACAGGATTCTGGCCAAGCATGTCGATTTTGTGCTCTGCGATCCCCAGTCGCTCCAGCCGCGGCTGGCGATCGAGCTGGATGATCCCTCCCACGAACGGCCCGATCGCCGTGAGCGCGACGAGTTTGTCGATCGGGCGTTCGAAAGCGCCGGCCTGCCCCTCCTGCGAATTCCAACCGCGGCCAGCTACGATCCAAAGTCGCTCCGCGACCTCATCGTGGCCCGCATCGGCGGCTGAGGCCGGTCGTGGCTGCGCGGTGGACCGAATGGACCTGGTTTACATGATTGACGGCAGGAAGCAGAAGGGTGTAGTGGAACGGATGGACGCGATTGGCTCCTCGACCGACATCCGGCCCGCGCGGGGCGTTGTCGGGGTGCTGGCCCGCGAAAACCGGCTGCTCGTGATTCGCCGCAGCCTGACGGTACGGGCACCTGGCCAGTACTGTTTTCCGGGCGGGACGATCGAAACGGGCGAGACCGAGCCGGCCGCGCTGGTTCGCGAACTGAACGAAGAGCTTGCCCTGGACGTCCGGCCCGTGCGCGAGTTGTGGCAATGCACCACGGCCTGGGGGACCTGGCTGAGCTGGTGGCTGATCGAGGTCAAAGAGCATCGCCCGCTGATCCCCAACCCGGCCGAAGTCGACTGGGCTGGCTGGCTGACGATTGATGAAATCCTCGCGCTGGAGGAATTGCTGCCGAGCAACCGGGGTTTTTTTGAAGCCTACTTTTCGGGTGCGTTCGGCTTGCCAATCAGCGACTGAAGGTCCGGCAAGCCCAGTGCTCGCGCGGCGCGATGGATTTCAGACGCCGGCGTTCCATCCCAGGTCCCCGGCTCGCGGCAGAAGCGATTGAAGATCTCCGGATCGAATTCGTCGCACGGGACGAAGGGCTGGAAAGCGTTTTGCGACAGGTCCGGGATTTGCGGAATGGCGGGGTCCTTGGGCAAGGGTCGGGCAGTTTCCGGTTCGGCGGCCCGTTCCGGCTCGGAAAAGGCTTGACCAGGTCGAGCCGGCGGCCAGGCGATAGTCGGTACCCGCGGATCGGCGTTCGAGCTGGCGAGAGATGTCTGGCCCACCGTTTCGTCAAACGAAACCGGCCGGACTGACCCCTTCGATTCTTCACCCGGCAGGAGAGAGCCTGTCACTTCGGCAACATCGGGTCGAGGGACGATTTCAGCCACTACCTGAGGCCGGACTGGACGCGGCAGTTGGGCCGATCGGAAGGCTTCTTCGGACAGCACAATCTGGCGGCGCAGCGAATCGAGGTCCCCGGCCGGAATGGCGACCGATTGAAGCTGATTCAGCACTTCCCAGGCGCTGGCGAACTGCCGATGCCGCAAGCACCAGCGCAACAGTGCCGTCAACTCGTCCGGCCGTTCGGCATCGGTCGCGTCGCGTTTGAATTCCCAGGCCTGAACCCACGAATCGCAGACGCAATCCACGTGGGCCGTCTGCAACACAAGCCGGCTGCCGCTCAAAGTCTCGACCACGGTCCGGTCAAGCGACGTGATGGCAGTGCCTTCCAGCACCTGGCCGTTCTTGAGCAGGATAATGTGCGGGGCGGCAACGGACATATCAGCCGTTTGTGCCCCCAGATATCCATCTCCTGGGGGCAGCATCGCACCAAACAGGACCATCAGCCACCAGGTATTCGGGTGGGAGTTTCCCGTTCCGAAGCGGGACACCAAGCTGATTTTCGCCAGGGGATTTGCAGACTGGTTCATGGCCGCGGAGGTTAGGCGTCGGATTCGCCACCGTCAACGCGAATGGCCGCTAGCAGGCCGGAATTGAAGTTGGCGAGTCCCGGCGCGCCGGGGCCCTCCGTGTCAGGCGCACGACACGGAGGGCTGACGCCCTGCCGCTCGCCCAATTCACTCATTTCTGACCGTGCGGAGTATTACCGGTCAGATCCCGGAAGCCAGCATGACCTTGAAACGCCAGACGACAATTGCCAGGCCGAACGGGATCAGCCAGTACGCGAACCAGTGCAGCCTGCCGCTGTTGAGCATTCGCGAAAGCACGCCCAGGGAAATCCAGCCGACGACGGCCGAAATCGCGACACCCATCACCAGCCATTGGGGCGCGATCGTGTTCACCTCCTTGCCCTGAATCACCTTGATTGACTCCAGCAACATGGCGCCGCCGATGGCCGGGATCGCCATCAGGAACGACCAGGTCGCGGCTGACTGGCGGCTCAACCCGAGCGCGTTGCCGGCGACGATCGTCGACCCGCTGCGGCTGATGCCGGGAAGCAGGGCGACCGCCTGGGCACAGCCGACGAGAAACGCCTTTCCGTACCCCATCTTTTGATACTCGCCGTCCCGTTCGGGCAGCTTGGACAGGATCAGGAGCAGGTAGCCCGTCATCACCAGACAGACCCCGGCGACGAGAGGGTCTTCAAGAATCCAGTCGTACTTCTTGCCGCCGAACGAGACTTCTTTCAGCGTCAATCCCACTACGGCGGCCGGGATCGTAGCCACGATCAGGAGCGGAATCACGCGCCAGTCCCGATTCAGAAGTTCGACAATCCGCTGCCAGTAGAAGACGACAATCGCGATCAGTGAGCCGAAGTGCAGGACCACATTTAGAAAGAGGCCGCCATCACTGCCCAACAGTTCGCCGATCACAACCAGATGCCCGGACGAGCTGATCGGCAGAAACTCGGCAATTCCCTGGAGCACAGCAAGGATCGCAACAACCAGCGGTTCGGGAAGCGTCATGCCGGGAGCAACAGAAATGGAGGGCGTTGGAACATGACCAGCCGGACCGTCCGCCGCTGGTGACCGGTCATTATCCTTGGCTGCTTCAAAGCGCCAACGTCGGTTGATGGCCCGATTGCCGCGGATTCGCGGCCCTGACTTTCGTTCGGGGGTCCAGTTTTTTAGGATGCGGGGAAAGAGTCCGGCCTTCCGACCCCCGCCCACCAGCCCGAACCGCCGATGATCGCCAGCCCGCCGCGGACGATGTTCGAGAAGATCTGGGACCAGCACCTGGTGGTCCAGCAGTCGCCGACCCAGACGCTGCTCTACATTGATCTGCACCTGGTCCACGAAGTCACCAGTCCCCAGGCATTTGAGGGCCTGCGGCTGGCCGGGCGCAAAGTCCGCCGCCCGGAACGGACCGTCGCCACCCAGGACCATAACGTCCCGACCACCGACCGCCGCTTGCCGATCGCCGATCCGGTTTCCCGGCAGCAGGTCGAAGCACTGCGAACCAACTGCCGCGAATTCGGGGTCCGGCTGTACGACCTCGACTCGATCAACCAGGGGATCGTCCATGTGATCGGCCCGGAGCTGGGGCTGACCCAGCCCGGCATGACGATTGTCTGTGGCGATTCGCACACGGCGACACACGGCGCTTTCGGTGCCCTCGCTTTTGGAATCGGGACAAGCGAAGTCGAGCACGTTCTCGCGACTCAAACGCTGCGGCAAACCCGGCCGAAGACATGCGAGCTCCGGGTGGACGGCCAGCTTTCCCCAGGTGTGACGGCCAAGGACCTGATCCTGTTCCTGATCGGCCAGCTCTCGACTTCGGGCGGAACCGGCTACGTGCTGGAGTACAGCGGCGAAGTCATCCGCGGCCTGTCGATGGAACAGCGGATGACCATCTGCAACATGAGCATCGAAGCCGGAGCCCGGGCCGGCATGATCGCACCCGACGAAAAGACGTTTGATTACATCCGGGGCCGCCAGTTCGCCCCGGCCGACATCGAAGCTTCGATTGCCGGCTGGCGGACCCTGCCCTCTGACCCCGGCGCAGCCTACGACCTCACCCGCCAGTGGGACGGCCGCCAGATCGCCCCGCAAGTCACTTGGGGAACGAACCCCGGCCAGGTGATCAGCATCGACCAGCCCGTCCCTTCGCCCGCCGACTTTTCCGATCCGGTCGACCGGCAATCAGCCGAGTCGGCACTGAAGTATATGGATTTGAAAGCGGGGCAGCGGCTGACCGAGACGCCGGTCAACCGGGTCTTCATCGGCTCCTGCACCAACGCGCGGATCAGCGACTTGCGCGATGCGGCCGCAATCGTCCGGGGCCAACGCGTCGCGAGCACGGTCGGCGCAATGGTCGTTCCCGGCAGCGGTGTGGTGAAGCAGGAAGCCGAAGCCGAAGGCCTGGACCGCATTTTTCGCGGTGCCGGTTTTGAATGGCGCGAAGCCGGTTGTAGCATGTGCCTCGGCATGAACCCCGACACCCTCGCGCCAGGTGAACGTTGCGCCTCGACCAGCAACCGGAACTTTGAAGGCCGCCAGGGACGCGGTGGTCGAACCCATCTCGTTTCCCCTGCGATGGCCGCTGCGGCCGCCATTGCCGGGCACTTTGTCGACATCCGTGAATGGGACACAACCCGCGGAGGAGCCGCCTGATGCAGGCTTTTACTGTCCATACCGGCCTGGTCGCGACGATGGACCGCTCCAACGTCGACACCGACCAGATTATCCCCAAGCAGTTTCTCAAGCGGATCGAGCGGACGGGTTTCGGCCAGCACCTCTTCTTCGACTGGCGGTTCCATCCCGACGGCACGCCGCGCGCTGACTTCGAGCTGAACGCCGACCGCTTTCGCGGCGCCTCAGTTTTGGTCGCGCGGCAGAATTTCGCCAACGGCTCCAGCCGTGAGCATGCCGTCTGGGCCCTCGATGACTACGGCTTCCGGGCCGTGATCGCCGAGTCGTTCGCTGACATTTTTTACAACAACTGTTTCAAGAATGGCCTGTTGCCCGTGACGTTGACGGGGGCCGAGGTCGACCGGTTGCACCAGAACTGTGCGGCCCGGCCAGGTTATCGGGTGACGGTCGATCTGGAGCGGCTCGAGGTCCGCGACGACGGGGGGTTCATGGCCCGCTTCACGGTCGATGATTTCAGGCGAAAGTGCCTGCTGGAAGGGCTCGACGATATCGGCCTGACGCTCCAGCACGCCGAGGCCATCGACGCGTTTGAACAACGTTCTGCCCCAATATCAGCACGCAGCGCAAGCAAGTGATCCGGGGCGCAACTCCATCTGACGCCACACGCGAGATGCTGGCCATCGCCCAGTCAACCGCCTCCCATTCGATCATCGATCCCGTCCTTTCCCCAAAGCAACCCATGTCCGCCCCATCAAGCCTGAAACAAACGGTCTGCCTTCTGTTCCTGTTCGCATGGGTGGCTGGTCCGCTCTTTGCCCAGGACCTCCTGCCGCCCGTCGCCCGTCAGGAACCGACCGAGCTGTCGGCGAACGGCAAGACGCGGATTGACGAGTACTACTGGATGCGGAACCGCGAGAGCCAGGAGGTGCTCGACTGGCTGACTGGCGAGAACAAGTACCTCGCCGCCGTGATGGAACCGACCAAGGCCCTTCAGGAAAAGCTCGCCCGCGAACTGCGCGAGCGGATTCCGCAAACCGACGCTTCGGTTCCCGTCCCCGACCGCGGCTGGCTCTGGTACGACCGGATCGAAGACGGCCAGCAGTACGAGCGCTACTGTCGCCGGCCGGCCGCCCATCCCGATGCGCCGGAAGAAGTCGTGCTCGATGTCAACCAGATCGCCGAGGGCCACAACTTCTGCAGCGTGAGCGGCCCGGATGTCAGCCAGAACGGCCAGTTGATTGCCTACCCTGTCGATCTCGTCGGCCGGCGGAAGTACACAGTTCACTTTCGCGACCTGGCGACGGGCAAGGACCTTGCCGACCAGATCAGCGACGTGACCGGCAACATGGCCTGGGCCGAGGACAACCAGACGCTCTTCTACACCCGCCAGGACCCGGAAACTCTCCGCTCGGACCGCGTCTACTCCCACGTGCTCGGCACCGACCCGGCGAATGACCGGCTGGTCTACACGGAGCCTGACCCGGAGTTCAATGTCGGCGTCGGCAAAAGCCGCTCACGCGACTTCATCGTGATCGCCTCGTTCCAGACGCTCAGCAGCGAGTTCCGCCTGATCAACGCGCACCACCCTGAGCTGGAGCCAGTGGTCTTTCTCGCCCGGCAAGAGAACCACGAATATTCCGTCGACCACTTCAACGGCGAGTTTTTCGTCCGGACCAACTGGGAAGCGCCGAACTTCCGGCTGATGAAAGCGACCGCCCCGGGCGTGGACAAGTCAACCTGGTCCGAAGTCCTGCCCCACAACGCCTCGACGTTCCTCGAAAGCTACGCGCTGCTCAAGGACTGGCTGGTGGTCGAACAGCGCGAGAATGGTCTGACGCGGATTCGCTATCGCAAGTGGGATGCCGAGGACTTCTCGACCGTCGACTTCGGCGAGCCTTGCTACGCCGCTTCGATGGCCGTCACGCCCGAGCCGGCAACCGACGACTTGCGCTACGCCTTCTCGTCGCTCAGGACTCCCGACAGCGTGTTCGAGGTCAACCTGAAAACAGGCGCGCGGAAGCTGCTCAAGCAGGACAAGATCGGCGGCGGCTTTGACGCGGAAAACTACGTTACCGAACGGCTCTGGGCCACGGCCCACGATGGCGTCAAGGTCCCCGTTTCGGTCTTGCGGAAGAAGTCGACGCCCGTCGATGGAACCGCGCCCTGTTTCCTGTACGCCTACGGCTCATACGGAGCGAGCACGAATGCGAGTTTTGACCCGAGCATGTTCAATTTCGTCGACCGCGGGTTCGTCTACGCGATCGCCCACATCCGCGGCGGCCAGGAGCTGGGCCGGCACTGGTACGAGGACGGCAAGCTGCTGAAGAAGAAAAACACCTTCACCGATTTCATCGACTGCGGCCGGTTCCTGGTCAGCCAGAAGTACGCCGACCCAAAACGGATTTACGCCAACGGCGGTAGCGCGGGCGGCCTGCTGATGGGTGCCGTCGCCAACATGGCCCCCGAGCTGTTCCACGGGATCATCGCCGAAGTTCCCTTCGTTGATGTAATCACCACGATGCTCGACGACACGATCCCGCTGACGACCAGCGAATACGACGAATGGGGCAACCCCAACGATCCGGTTTACTACGACTACATGCTGTCGTACTCGCCGTATGACAACGTGGAGGGCAAGGCCTATCCGCATCTGCTGGTCACAACAGGACTGCACGATTCCCAGGTGCAGTACTTCGAGCCGGCCAAGTGGGTGGCGCGGCTGCGGGCCAAAAAGACCGACAGCAACCTGCTGCTCCTGCACACCGACATGGAAGCCGGCCACGGCGGCTCAACCGGCCGCTACGACCAGTACGTCGAAATCGCCCTCCGCCAGGCCTTCATCCTCCGCCTCGCGGGGCTGGAGAAGTAACACTACCAGAGAATATCTTCCCCCCTCTCCCCGCTCTTTTGGGCGGGAGAAAGCCTGGGTGGACTGAAGTAACGGCGAATTCTTCTGAGCCTGAGGCGCTAGCCGATTCCCCTGGTTGCGAGTTAATGGTTGAATCAACGTGCTCGGCTAGCGCCTCAGGCTCACTTTTTTCAGCCATGGCCGGGCGTGAGGGGCGACCGCGCAACAGACAGGCCTGAACTCAAGCCAATGCACAATTGCCGTTTTTCGAGGGCCAACCTTGTGCGAGTACCCGATCCCGTTTTGGCGTTCTGCATTGTTGCCTTGAACTTTGCCGCATCGGCCTCGCCGGTCCCGGCCCAGTCCCTGACTGTCGAAACCGTCCTCACCGGCCTTGCCGCACCCTCCAGCATCGCCCTCCAGCCCGACACCAACACTGTCTTCATCGCCGAGAGCGGCAAACAACGGATCATCCGCGTCGTCGATGGCAAGATCGAGGAGGTCGTCACTGGCTTCGGCAAACCAGGCAGCGATGGCGCGGCAGCCACCGACTCGACGACGCCGCTGGCAATTGCATTCCTCGACGCGACAACGCTCCTCGTCGGTACCGGCAGCGAAGGCGACCATGCCGACCGGGTGTTGGCTTTCACCGTACCCGAGCCCGGCGCGGACGCAGTGGATGCGGTTGAGGGGCGGCTCTATGGTGGTTCACTGGAGGCCGAAGGCGACTTGCCAGCAGAGGGCGATTTCTGTGCCTTCGCGGTCCGCGACGAGCTGGTCTATGTGGCCGGACGCGGCGATGCGGCCCAGGGCTGGATCGGGGCAATCGAGCGGACAGACGCCGAGCTGTCCGGTTTCCGCCGCGAGTTCCCCTCCAACGTTGAAGGCGGAACCGGTTGGCCGGGCTGTCTGGCCGTGACGGGCGGCGGCTATATCGTCGTCGGCCGGGGCGGCAGCGTGGAGAAACCAGGCGACGGGCGGCTCTGTTTCTTTCACAAGGACGGCAAACGCTGGGCGGCCTATCAGACCGGGCTGACCAACATCGTCGCGCTCGCTTACAGCCCGCTGCGGACGCGACTCTTTGCGCTCGACGACGGCAGGGGAGGCGGCGACCAGCCGGGCGGCCTCTTCAAACTGGTCCGCATCCGCGGCAACACAGAGCAATGCGAGGCCCGCCGCGTCGAAGGCCTCGACCTCGTCCGCCCCCGCGCGATGGCCTTCGATCCCGAAGGCATCCTTTACCTCGTCCAGCAGGGCCAGGCCGCCGAAGGCCCGGCCGAACCGGCCAGCTCTTTGCTCAAGATCACGAATCTCGATGCTCCACCGGCGGTGGACGGCGAAGGAGACGGGTCGGCCGAAACGCCAGATTGAACTTTTCGCGACGGACATCAGCGCTGCCAGCGCCGGCGGCCTATTCAAAGGTGATGTCGTCCAGCCAGAACTCCAGTGGTGCCCCTTGCCCCTCGAACGAAAACCAGAACGCTGACTTGATGCAGCCCAAGTCGATTCCGTTCAGATCAATCCTGTAGCTTTTCCAGTCGGTTTCCAGCGTGATTGGGTCGATTTCCTTCAGGCCCGAGTCCGGAAACGGCTGGTCGGGCTTGACCAGTCCAACTCCGAAACGGATTTTCTCGCCACCGGCCGACCCGCGGGCCCAGAACGTCAGCTGCCGCGCCTGAGTCAAATCACGTCCGCCAGCCAGTTGTCCCCAGTCGCCGGGCGGATCCTGCCACACAACGCCGGCCCATTCGCGCGGATGTCCATAGCGGACTTGCAGGCAGGTTGTTCCGGCATGGGGCTGGATGCCGCAATCCGGATCGAGCGTGAGGTCCGCGGTGTTACCCATCCAGCCGGCCGGGTGCCAGGGGCCGGCCGAACCGTCGGCGTAAACGGCGCAAGGCAGGGCGGCCGTTGCGACAGGTTCCTGTTGGCTGCGGACCCGGAACGGAAGGTTGCCCGTCGCCACTCCACCGTGGCCATCCCGCACGAAGACGTACAGCCGGTAGATCCCGGGTTTTGCTGGGGCCTTGACCGTGGCGCCGGACAATGTCCCCTCGACCACCACGTCGTCCAGCTGGGGCGGGGCTTTCTGGAAATCGCCTCCCGTGATGTACTCCCCCGCCTCTTCGAGCACCAGCCACTGCACACTCAGCGGATCATTGCCGGGATCGGTTGCCTGCAGGCTGGCCTCCAGCCCTTCGCCGGGAAGAACGTCGCTGGTCCCGCGCCAAGCGATCGCGGTGATCGCCGGGCAGAGGTTTTCGGCGGGGCGGCCGCGCCAGAATGCGGTCATCGTGTCGGCGGCGGCCGTGCGGCTGCCGTCAGCCAGCAACATGCCGAACCAGGTTGCCGTGGCCTCCTGTTTGTGGCCCCACAGAAAGGCATAGGAACCGAGACACAACTCCGTGTCGTTTTCGATCGCCCGCATCTTCTCCTGATACTGGCTGGCTTTGGCCGTGCTGGTTTCCTCCTCGACGGCCCCAAAAGCATTTCGACCCGTCTCCCATGGTCCATGCGGGCCGAATTCGGTCACGACATAGGGTTTCCGGCCCCCCGCTTCGCGATAGCGTTGGGCGAGACTGGCGGCACCGCCGTAAGAGTTGATTCCAATCACGTCGATGCTGGGACACTGGTCCTGAATCGCCGCGACTTTACCCCCGCCAATCTCAGCGATCACGGTCATTACCGGGTGGTCCGGGTCGATCGCCTTGATCCTCGAAGCAATCGATTCAATGTGATTCCAGACCGCGCGATTGCTGCCGTCGGGCCCCTCCATTTCGTTGCCAATACCCCACATCAGCAGGGCCGGGTGATTCCGGTACCTTTCCACCGCATCAATCACAGTCTCCAGCTGTTGCGCGGTCTGCCCGGGATCGTCGTAGCGGAATCCCTTGCCTTCGTGTTCCAGCCAGATGCCAAGTGTCAAAGCCACGCCATGACGCCCGGCTTCGTCGAGACGGGCAAGCGTCGAGTCATCCACGCCCCAGGTCCGCCCCGAGTTTCCGCCCAGCTCCGCGAGCAGCTCCAGGCTGGCCTCGCCGCCCGCCCCGCGAATCCGGAACTCAACGCCATTGCGCAGCAGCTGCCACCGGCCGTCTTCGCGCTGAACCAGCCGCGTGGGCCCGGCCTGTTGCGTCGCGGGCGTTTCCTGGGCCTTCAGACTGCGTGCAGCGAGCAACTGCCCGGCCCCCGCCAGCAGCATCAGGGTTCGACAAAACAAACTCCCAGCCACTCCGCCACCCCACGCCCGCGGGAGCTTTACCCGATCACCCATGCGATTTCTACCTCGAGCAGTTCAATCTGGCCGGTGCGGCCGAACAGCAGCCGCGACTCGGCGACCGTCAGGGTCGTCCCGGCGCGACATCGGGTTTCGCCATCACGAAAGCGGATCCTGATGGCCGGCCGGTCTCCCGCCCGATAGATCACCGGGACCCGGCAGAACGTAAAGGCGAACGAGCCGGCCGACACCGGCAACGATCGCAGCTCGCCTTCGCCGTCGACAAAGTCGAGCGTTGCCGGTGCCACGAGAAACTCGTTGCGGAACAGCCACGGATCGAAGCTGACCGCGCCCCCGTTCACGCGGACGCCCAGCTCGGCAAGGCGGACGAGGATGTCTTCCTTGACCTGTCCGGTCATTCCCGGCTGCTGCGCTCCGGCATGCTGGGGCGTATGCGAATAAGGGTCGGTGGTGAAGGCACCGTAATCGGCAGGCCGCTTGTGCAGACCCAGCCCGGCACCCACCTGTTCGTAATGGTGACGGATGTTCTCAAGCGCCGGCGTGGCGGCCGCGGAATCGCGGAAGCCAAGCAGGTTCTCCTGAATGGCGAGGTGCAGCTTGGAGACCATGTGCCAGTAAATGCTGCCGAGGCCCTCATAGCCAAAAAAGGAACCCGACCGGCCTGTAAACTCGCGATGGCAGAAAACGGCTTCGTGAATTTCCCTGACCAGTCCGGTTTCCTCTTCCACCAGGCTTGTGAACCGGTCGTCCAGGAGGAGGTGCCCCAGCACCTTGTCCAGTCCCGCGGTATTGCGGATGTCGGCCTGGAAGCGGCAATTCCCCCGCGCGTCCCGCACGATCAGGGACTGGTCATTTAGCTCGCGCAGCCGCGCAAGCAGCCTCGAACGTGTGACGGCCCCGGGCGGAATGACATTCTTCGCCATGAACCGCGGCAGCGCGCGGTCGGGATAGAGCAGAAAGCTGGCCTGATCCGGCCGGACCAGCGGACTGGCGGCCAGCCCGTCGAGCAGCTTGCTGACCTGTTCCACCGTCAGGATTTCCGCGCTTAGGACCGCCACCTGGCCTTCCAGCATCAGGTCGAGGTGCCGCACTTCGTCGGACACGCCAGACGGGCAGTAGTCAAGCAGGTTGTAGGCGTGGTACATCCCGTCCGGGCGCTGGTTTCGCCGGATCGTCATCGCCGCCGACCGGATCGCCTGGTCAAGGAACTTGCAAAGCCCGCTCAGCGGTACGTCCTGCCGGCCGGAATCAGGACCGCCCGAGCGCAGCTGATCGCGGTAGCGCTCACCGGCGAGGAGCAACGCATCCACCGTCTGGCGTCGTTGCCGGCCATCCGTGAATGCGTCACCGTCGGCTTCGGCTGCCGCCAGCGCTGCCCGAACTGCCTCCATCAACGACGTGATCTCGCCCGACAGCAGCCAGGTGGCCTGACTTGCGCTGCCCAGAACTCGCCGCAGAAAAACAAGGTACCGATGGAGGTGGCAGACCGTGACCACGGAAAGTCCATAGCCGGCCAGCGCGTTGTTGGCATCGTTCCATTCGGGCCGTTGCGTGTTCAGCCAGATGCCGCCGCCCGGCACCAGGTTGGTGAGCTTCACGAGGGCGGGCAGCAACAGCTTTTCCAGCAGATCGGCCCGGCGAAAAGTCCCCTGCGCGTTGAGCAGAAGTCGGCCATCCGCGCCCAGTTCCCGCACCCGCAGGTCGATGGCCTCGGCCTGGGCATAGTCGTATTCAATCGTGGCGCGGGGATTCCGCCGGATGTCGGCCGCTGCAACGATGCGGTAGGGAATTTCGGCGAAGACACAGCTTTCGCACGCGAGCGAAGCCTGAAAGCCCTCGGGGTCAAACCGCTCGGCCAGTTCCAGCAGCCGCAGCAGGTAGACAATCTGGTGGTCACCCCAATAGCCGATGTTGGACCACGGGCCGGACGGATCGGGTTCCTCCCATTCAAAGCCATCCTGCGACAGCCGGTAGGGGTTGTAGCCATCGGCGGTCGAGGCGTTGACAAAGCGCAGCACCATCGCCGGCAGAAACTCTGGCCACGACATGGCGAGGGCTTCCCAGTTCTGGAAAATGTCCCGCCAGTTTCCCTCATAGTGGACGCTCAGCCGTTCACCGGACGGGCCCACATCGATGTTGAACTGGTTCCATGGCCGCGTCGGGTCGCCGTGTCTGCGGCTGAATCCAAACGGCAGAAACTCCTCGCCCAGCCGGAGCAGGTCGGGATCGCCAGCTGCCTCGAGCCGCTGAAGCAGCTCGGGCCTGGCCATCGGCAGCGGCAGTTCCTCAAGCAGCTGCCGCTGCCGCGCAAACACCGGCCGGTTGAAGTGCCGGAGATGCTCCAGAAACGCTTCGCGGTGAACCTGGTAGTCGTCGACCGGCAAGCCACCGCGCATGATGTTGAAAAGAACATTGTTCTGGTGGCGTTGCGTCCGCAGCCGGTCCCGGCCCGTTTGCCTTCCATCCGCCGCGGACAGCAGACCCAGCAGCTGCCGGTTGTTGTCGGCGATGTCGGCCTGGAGCTCGGCCGCGACCACTTCCTGAGTTTCGCCCAACAGCAGGTCGAGTTCCGCCACGGCGGCCTGGTCGCAGCCCGTGTTCGCGACGATCGACCAGCGCAGGCCTGGCTGCTCGCTGCCCGGCAGGGCCGCTTCGCCAGCCGGTCGCAACACCAGCGACTGGCAGGTGAGATAGGCTCCCCGTCGACCGCGGATCTCGGACTCGTCGCGAACCGGATGGCCAAGGACAAACTGCGCGATCTGGCCCGTGTGCAGCAGCGTCGCTGCATCGCCCAGCCCGGTTTGCCAGACCGCCGTCGCGCGCAAGGCCTCATTGGGAACCGCGTGATCGGTGGGAATCGATCCGAGACAGAACAGCCCGATCCGTGACGGCAACAACAGCTCGTTGCGGCGGTAAGCATCGGCGAGATTGCTGAACCGCAACTGGAACTCGGCAGTCAGTCCGGCCGGCACGATGTTCTGCAGTCCGTCCAGCAGCCGCAGGTGGACAGGTTTCGCGCGCAGATTGACCAGCTCACAGCCGCGAACGAATCCAAAGCGGTTGCCAAAAGACCAGCTTTGGCGAAACAGCAGACCCAGCTCCTCGTGCCGTTCTTCCAGCCAGATCCGGTTTCCAAAGCTGCTTTTGTAAACGGCCTGGCTGATGGCCCCGGAAGGCTCGAGCGTGGACGCGAAGGGTTGCCAGAGGACGCCGGCTCCCGCGCCGTCCGCCACCCGGATCAGTGTGCAGGGGCCGGTCACATGCCGGCAGTCGATCAGCCGGTCGGCGGGAAGATACGGGAACAGCGCCTGGTCGGCATTGCCGCGACCGGCCGAGATCGCCCCCCGGCTGGAGATAAACATCCAGTGATTGCCGGCACTGGCCATGCTCATGAAAAACTCGGGCATGACGTGGCTGTTGCTGATCCGCAGGCAGTGCTCGCCGTCCAGCAGCACCGGCGTGCCCTGCGCCTCGTCCGCAAGGCCCGCCGGCCCGGGTTTCGATCCGGTGCCGGCGAGCGCCGGCATGGAATGGGAGGGCTGCAGGTTCAAGAACGGGTCTCCGTCGTCGATGTTGTTTCCCCGGCGCGGCGCTGCCGCAAGCCGAGTTCGATTTCTCTCAGACGGTTTTCATTGATCGAGTAGAAGAGCATGCAGACGGCGGAGCAGACGAGAAAACCGGCCGGCATGAGACTCATCATGAAGACAATGCCGCGGAGGACCTCGGGAGCCTGCTCCTGTTGCACGCCACCGACGGGCGGCTGAAAGGCAAACCACGCCAGACACCAGCCGGGGATCGCGCCGCCCAGCGCGCCGCCCAGTTGCTGGGAGAAGGTCGCCGCCGAGAAGACAAGCCCCGTGGCCCGGCGGCCGCTCTTCCATTCCGAATAGTCGGCCACATCGGCATACATCGCCCAGAGCAGCACGGGGACCGGGCCGCCCGCGAACGACGCGAGCACATGCAGGGCATACATCAGGCCGACCTGGTCCGGACGGATCCACGCGAAACCCGCGGTCAGAACCGCTACCACCAGGTTCATCAGGATCATCAGGTTGCGGGAGCCAAACAGCAACCGCAACGGCTGGGTCAGCAGCATTCCCACGATGGCGGCGACCGTGCCCGCGACGAGAAAGTTCCCGAACGGCATGTGGACGTGGTAGGTGAAGTAGTACGCCGTCGCGCTGCCCCGCGTCCACCCGGCCATGATCTGGAACAGCCCGACCAGCATCAGGACCACCCATGGGCCGTTGCCCAGCAGGTCGCGGAGATCGCGCCCCAGCGTCTGTTCCCGGCGATACTCCGGCTGGACCCGCTCCCGCGTCGTCGCGAACGTGACCAGAAACAGGATCACGGCAATACAGGCATAGACCACGACCGTCCAGAAGAATCCTGTTTGTTTGTCGAGCACTTCGACCGACCGCACTCCATTGGCCACCACTTCCCGCGTGCCGCCAAAGAAAGCGACCAGCGGCTCGGTGAACTTCTGGACCACCAGCCCGCCCGCAAACGCCAGCACGAACCGGTAGGTTGAGATCGATGTCCGCTCCAGCGGGCTGGGAGAAAGAACTCCCATCAGGGCCCCATACGGAATATTGATCGCCGTGTAGGCCGTGAATACGAGTGTGTAGGTCACATAGGCGTAGACCAGCTTGCCGCTCGGCGACCAGTCCGGCGTGTAGAAGGTGAGAATGCCCGTAACGGCGAACGGCAGCGCTCCCCAGACCAGCCACGGACGAAAGCGGCCCCACGCCGTGCGGGTCCGGTCGGCCAGCGACCCCATGATCGGGTCGTTGATCGCGTCCCAGAGCTTGGTCACGAAGAACATCGTGCCCGCCGCGGCGGCCGAGATGCCAAATACGTCCGTGTAGAAAAAAAGCTGGAAGTTCTCGAACAGCTTCCAGTAGAGATTGGAGGCCATGTCGCCGAGACCATAGCCAATCTTCTCGCCAACGCTGACACGCCCGGCGGCGTCAGCGGCATTCGGCGACTGGGCAGGCGATGACATCGGGCGACTTTCTGGTTTTATCGCCATCCGGATGGCCGGAACCGCCGGCGAGGGAGAGCTGGGAATTCGTCAGGGCTGCTTGCCCCGAAGCCGGTCATACTCGCCGGCGTCAACTTCCCGGTGTTTGGACGAGGTAAAGCCCACCATCCGGAGCCCGTTCAGGCCTGTACGCTCGAACACCACCGGCTCATCGGACCCGCGACTGTTGCCCGCGACGCCAAAGCGGATTTCAAAGGGCTGTCCGTCCCGCTCGCTCGTGAACAGGCCGTCGAGATCGTCCCCTTTGACGCCCATCCGGGCGAGAATCCGCTCCGGTTGTTGCCCGATGAACTCCCGAAAAGCCACTTCGCTGGCCGGGCCCTTCCAGCCGTTCCGCGCCTGATAGTAGTTGTAGAGATTGCACAGCCGGTGAACGTTGGACGGGTTCGCCGCCGCAATCATCGAATCGCCCGGGCGAGCCCGGCTGCATCCTTCCATCACCAGAAGAACGGCCAGGCCAAGGGCAAGCCGGAGGACCGTTGCAGGCTTGGGCGTTGGGCTGTTCATGCGAGCAT
>JANOFL010000123.1:0-4298 GCA_031405895.1 Planctomycetota bacterium | reverse complement strand
TTTTTTTCCGGCAGGCAAAGGAAAACGTGTAACTTTGGCCGGGTTCTGCTTCTTTGATGGTTGGGCAGATACCGGCTAGTGGACTGTCAACTGTGTCTTGAGGGATTGAAGCCTGAAGCGCAAGCGAAGGAAGGGCGGCTGCGACTTCGCTTACGCTTCAGGCTTCAACCAGATCAATCCAACATTTCACTGTTGACAGACCACTAGTGCCGCGTCACAGGCCGGTTTTAGGGTGAGCCGATCCCGGCGCGCCGTGGACTAGCCGCGGGCTCTTCGAGGAACCCGGACGCTAGCGCGTTCCGGCTCACCAGGTAACCCTAAATACCTCGATTGACAGAGCACTAGCCCTTGTCCGGTCTCTCGCGGCCGGACTCGCCGCAGGGCGATCACAACGTATTTTGGAATCCGTGAACCATGACCTCGATTGTCCGCTGCCCGCAATGCGATACGCAGTTTGTCTCCACGGAACCTGGGACACCCTGCCCGGCCTGCCTGATCAAGATCGGTCTGGCATCCTGGGGGGCCAGGCCGTTAGGCAACTCGATGCCCACCGGGGAGCACGGCGATTACCCCGGGACCTGGTCCGCCGGGGTCGACCCGACCGCGGAGGAGCTTGCCGGCAAATTCCCCCAGCTTGAGATTCTCGAACTGGTGGGTCGTGGAGGAATGGGCTCGGTCTTCAAGGCCCGACAGAAGAGCCTGCAGCGGACCGTGGCACTCAAGATCATCCGTCCCGAAATCAATGCCAAACCTGGTTTTGCCGAGCGATTTGTCCGCGAAGCCCGGGCCCTCGCCCAGCTCAACCACCCCAATATCGTGACCGTCCACGACTTTGGCCAGGTGGATGGCCTGTACTACCTGGTGATGGAGTACATCGACGGCGTCAACCTGCGGCAGATGCTGCTCAACCGGCAGCTGACTCCGCGTCAGGCGCTGGAGGTCGTTCCCGCCGTTTGCGACGCCCTGCAATTCGCCCATGACCATGGCATTGTGCACCGGGACATCAAGCCCGAGAACATTCTGGTCGATCGGGACGGGCGGGTGAAGATCGCCGATTTCGGACTCGCCAAACTGCTCAATCGCGAATCCACGGCAACGAATCTGACCGGGACCAACAATGTGATGGGGACCATGAACTACATGGCCCCCGAGCAGTTTGAACGACCGGCGGAAGTCGATCATCGGGCCGATATCTATTCGCTGGGCGTCGTGATCTACGAAATGCTCACGGGAGAGCTGCCGATGGGCCGGTTCGCCCTGCCCTCGCAAAAAGTCCAGCTGGACGTGCGGCTGGACGAAGTCGTCCTGCACACCCTCGAGAAAGAACCTGCGCTGCGCTATCAGCGCGTGACGGAACTGAAGACCGACGTCCAGTCGATCTCCAGCGGCTACAGGGCCAGTGAATTCGTTCCGCTTGGCCCGGCCCGATGGGAACCGGTGACTGCAAAGCCGACGGCTGCCTTTTTCCGGCCGACAAGCGCCGGGTTGCCAGCCAAACCGGCGCCCGAGCGCAGGCCGGGGAGCCCGCCGCGAATTCCCGGATTTGTTGCCAGTCTGCCCTACCTGCTGCTCTCGTTTGTGCTCGGCATTCTGTACTTCGTCGTGATTGTCACGGGAATGGCGGTTGGAGTTGGCACGGCGGTTCTATGGGGCCTCGGTTTGTTCATTGTGTTCGGAACGCTGATCCTGGCCCGGACCTTTGCCCGCTTTGAGGCCAGCATGGCCACGGGTCTTTCCGGAGCCGGGATCTCGTTTCACCCGCCTCGGCCTTCCGGTCCTGGGCTTTGGAAACGGTTCCGGTCGGTCTTTCTGGAACCCGCTTCGTGGCGCGCGATCGCGTTCCTGCTGATCAAGTTTCCGCTTGGGATCATCTCCTTTGTCCTGTGCATTGCGCTGCCCGCGGCGTCGCTTGCCTTTGTCGTGTCCCCGGTCTTCTACCAGTTTCACTGGTACGACCTGAACATTGGCCACTGGGAACTGGACACCCTGCCTGAGGCGGCTGCGGTTTGCCTCGCGGGGTTGCTCCTGATGTACCTGAGTCAATACCTGGTGCGAGGCACCGCCTGGCTGCATTGCAGGCTGGCCCAGTTGATGCTGGACGGGTGAAAGCGCGATGTCGGGTCAGGCCCCGGCGGAATGCGGCAGCCGACGGTGTTCCCATCCGGACGCCAGGATGCGTGACCGGTTACGCCAGCCCAAGTCTTCGACCGACAATCGGCAGATGATGCCCAACATGCCCGGCCATGATCCAGGCAAGGGCCCGGGCCGTGATGGGGTTGCCGTTGGCATTGCCGCGACGGCCGAGCTGTTCGTCGGTCAGGCGGGCGAACATCAGGAGGCTGGATTCGCGGACCGCGATCCATTCACGGAGCAACGCCTGGCAGTCGCCGTTGCGGTAGTCCGAGCCGTTGACCATCAGGTGTTCGTCAAAGGACGGCAGGCTTGTCTGGTCGCCGGCCGCGATCCGCGCGGCGCGGTAACCAAAAACCCGTTCGCCATCGAGCAGGTGGCCCATCACTTCGCCGATGGTCCATTGAAAGGGTGGGTGGATCGTGGCGGCGGCCAGTGCGTCGAGTGGCCCGAACGTGGCTTCGACATCCGCGATCTGGTCCACCAGTGCCTGGCCCGCCCCGGACGTGGGGACTTTCGCGATGTAGCCGTGGAAATAGGGCTGACATTCGTCCGGGGCCGGACGGGTGATGGCCGGAGCGGATCGTGCGGGTGCGTTGGCAGTTGACGTGTTCATCGCTTGGCCTCGTGCAAACCGGAACTGGATGGCGTGTTGCCGGGAGGGAAAGGTTCTGTCCGCCAGGTTTCGACCTGAGCGGCCAGCATCGCGAACTGGCGCTGGAAATCGTGTTCGTCCGTCCCCTCGGGCGATTTGAAGAAGCTTGCCAGCCAGGGCAGCGGTCCCGTCGCACCGCGGCGGGCCGCCATGTCTACCAGCCGGAACAGGTCGAGCACCAGCGGCGCGGCGAGGATCGAATCGCAGCCCTGCCAGGTGAATTGCATCGTCATCGGCGTGCCGAGGAACCCGGCGAAGTGGACGTGGTCCCAGGCCGTTTTCCAGTCACCCAGCGAGCGGATGTACTCGATGCTGACGTGGGTCTGCGGGCTGTAGCCGAGGATCGCGGGTAGGAGCCGGTCCTTGCTGGCGATCTTGGCAGCCTTGTTGGCCGGATCATCGAGCACCTGGCCGTCGCGGTTGCCAAAAATGTTGTGACCAACCCAGCTGAGGACTTCGAGATTCCGCGCTGCGAACATCGGGCCGAGCACGCTCTTCAGCAGCGTCTCGCCGGTTTTGCCATCCTTGCCCGTGTGGCAGGCCCCGCGCAAACGGGCCAGTTCCCCGATCGCCGGCAGGCTGCAGCCGGTCGAGGGCGTAAAGTTGATGTACGGCAACCCGGCGTCCAACGCGGCGATCGCATAGACCGAACTGGCGGGCAACCGGCAGTCGGCCCGGTCGAGCAGTGGCTCCAGTTCGGCCCAGCGATCGGGAAACTGGCTCGCGTCGAGCGGCGGTTCGGTCGACGCGACGTTGACCACGACCAGGCGTTTCAGTCCCAGGCGCGAACGGAAATCCTGCCAGTCGCGCTGGACTTGCGCGATGGCAGACCGCGGAGTTTCGGCGCGGAAGGATTCGCCCGGTTCTTCCAGCGAAGCAATCGTGGAGCCGCATTCGCGGGCCGAGCCGTTCCGGATTTCGCCATCGACCGCACGCAGGCCGTCGACGCATTCCTTGACCATCCGGGGATCGAACGCCCGGCTCCGGTCGGCCAGTTCGCTCGCCTGTTCGACCAGCGAACCGCCGCGAATGTCGTGACCGCCGACCACGACGTCACGCCATTCCACGAAGGGCAACTCCGCGCAAAATGGCAACTCGGTGACCAGTCCCGTGGTCGTCGTCAAGCCGCGGCGCAATGCTTCCAGACCGAGGATCGCCGTCGTCGCGACGCCGCCCCGGGCACCGATCAGCCACAAACCCGTTTTTTCCATCGTGCGCGAACCGGTGATGTTGTGGCGAAAGGCGTTCAGTGCATGAAAACTGCCGCAGAGCCGTGAGCATTCACCAGCTTTGCGAGGCGAGGGAACGTTGCCTTAACGCGATTGTAAACCGGAGCGGTGCCGGAATCGAACGGCCCTTCGGAGGGTGCGATCCGGGTTGCTGCCAACGCTGGTTGCCGCCTTGGTCGTGGCGACGAAGCTCCTGCTTTGTCGTTGCCTGCCACCGGCCGTTCACGCTGAAAGCCGCCGTCGATCGACAAAGCAGGAGCTTCTGAACGACAAAGCAGGAGCTT
>JANOFL010000122.1:0-5425 GCA_031405895.1 Planctomycetota bacterium | reverse complement strand
ACAAAGCAGGAGCTTCGTCGTCACGCGGGTAGCCTGTCGTGGTGCCAAAGCTCCTGCTTTGTCAGTCAAATCTGTCATCCAGGCTGACTATTCAAGCAGGACCGACAAAGCAGGAGCTTTGTCGCCACGGTCAGTTTTGGTCGCCGGGGCCGGGGCGCGGTTTGAGGTGGTTCTGGAGGTACGTCGCGCGGTGGATGTTGCGCTGGCTGGAGTTCAGGGGCGCACGGGCCAGTTTCTGCAGATGGGCTGGCTGGGTGTGGATGAACAGCTTGTTGACGGTGGGCAACTCCACGCCGCCGATCAGGCCGAGGTTGACCCCCATCCGGACCCGGCTGAGCAGCTGCATGGTCTCCTCGCCACTGATCTGCTGGGCACTCTGCAGCGTGCCGTAGGCCCGGCTGACCTGGTCGAAAAGGTCGTGCTGGTTCTCGTTGACGAGGAAGTCGCGGGCCTTCCGCTCGTAGCTCACGACCACGGGGACGACTTCGGCGACGCGGGCGACGAGGTCCTCTTCGGTTTTGCCGAGGGTCAGCTGGTTGCTGATCTGGTAAAAGTCCCCCATGGCCTGGGAGCCTTCGCCGTACATTCCGCGGACGACGAGATTGAGCCGGGCGAGGCTGCGGAAGACCTTTTCGATCTGCTCGGTGATCACCAGTGCCGGCAAGTGCATCAGCACACTGACCCGCATCCCGGTCCCGACGTTGGTCGGACAGGCGGTCAGGTAACCGAGCCGGTCGCTGAAGGCGTAGTTGACCTGGCCTTCGATCAGGTTGTCGAGTTCGTTGATCTGCTGCCAGGCGGCGGTAACGTCAAAGCCGCTGTTCATGACCTGGATGCGGAGGTGGTCTTCCTCGTTGATCATCACGCTCATCCGCTCGTCGGGATCGATCGCGACGGTCCGGGCCCCGGTGGCTTCGGCCAGTTCGCGGCTGATCAGCTGGCGTTCGACGAGAAACTGGCGATCGACCTGTTCCAGTCCGGCGACGCTGACGTAAGCCAGTCCGGCCAGCCGTTCCTGCCGTCGCATCCGTTCGCAGACGATGGCCTCGATGTTGGCCCGGTCGATGTCGGAACAGCGGCGGATGAAGGGAAAATCGGCGAGGTTGCGGGCGAGGCGGATGCGGGTGCTCATCACGACGTCGGACTCGGGTCCCACGCCGCGCAGCCACTCGCCGCAGCCTTCGGCGAGCGTTTCAAGAGCCAGCATAAGCCTGCTCCTCGAACTTGCGGATCTGGTCCCTCAGCCTTGACGCCCGCTCGTAGTCTTCCTGTTCCACGGCCTCCCGCAGCTCGCGGCGGAGGCGAATCGTCTGCGTGGCCAGCGCCGCGTCGACGGTCGGCCGCTGGGGATGCTTGCCCGCGTGCCGTTCCGCGCCATGGATGTTCACGAGCAGGGCCTCGAGTTCGTTCGCGAAGACTTCGTAGTCGTGCGGGCAACCCAGCCGGCCCATCTGGCGGAACTCGAAAAAAGTGATCCCGCACACCGGACAGCTGCGCGAGTCAAGTTCCTTCAGCTCCTCGGCGGTCTGGCCCAGCTTGAGCTGCTTTTCCAGCACGCCGCTGATGGTCGGCGCGGGCAAGGCCACCGTGCCGGGCTGCAGATGCTCCTTCGCGCAATCAGCGCAAAAGTGCAGCTCCACCAGCTCGGGCCCGGTCAGGTCGGTGATGTGGAAGGTCGCCGGCTTCTCGCAGTTCTGGCATTTCATGCAAATCAGTCGGTCGGGAGAACTGCGACTTTGGAACCGCGGTACATATCGGTTCGCTACCGGTTCTGCTATTCTGCGCGGGCTGGTCCGGAAGGTTTTCAACCGGCAGGGCCTGACCAGAGTGCCGGGCCAATCTTACGCACCGCAGCCGCGGGTTTTCAAGGGCGAATGAACGGGACGGTCGCCGTCATGCAGGATCAGGCTGGAATGGCGGCATTCCGCGACCTGTTCGCGCGGCACGATGCGGTGCCTGTCCGGCGGCAATTGCTCGCCGACGGCTTGACACCGGTCGCGGCGTTTCGGCGGCTGGACGACGGGCAAACGGCCTGCCTGTTTGAAAGTGTGGTCGGCGGTGACCGGATCGGGCGCTACAGCTTTCTCGCCACGGCTCCCCATCGACTGCTCCGCGCGACCCGCAACCGGGTTACGATTTCCGGCCCCGCGATCGCCGAAACGGTGATCGATGCGGTCAACCCGCTGGAAGTCCTGCGGCGGGAGCTGGCGGCGGTCTCGGTTGCGACAGTACCGGGCTTGCCTCCGTTTGCAGGTGGGGCCGTCGGCTACGCGGGCTACGACACCGTCCGCTATGTCGAGCACCTGCCCAACGCCCCAGCCGACGACCGCGGCCTGCCGGATCTCTGCTTTGCGTTTTTCGACCGGATCATTGTTTTCGACAATGTCACGCGGACGATGGATGTGATCGTTCTGGCGTGGCGGGAACGGCACCGCGAAGCAGACGAAGCGTGGAACACCGCTCAGGACCGGATTGACGAAACGGTCAGGCTGCTGGAGCAGCCGGACATCGGCCTGCGGATTGAACCCTTGCCGGCGGGGGGCCGACCGGCGGACCTGCCCTTCCGTGCCAACATCGATCAGGCGGAGTTCGAGACGGCTGTACGCAAAGCCGTCGCGTACATCGAGGCCGGAGACGTTTTCCAGGTGGTCCTCAGCCAGCGGCTCGAGACGGAGCTGCGGGCCGATCCGCTGGAAGTCTACCGGACGCTGCGGCTTCTCAACCCCAGCCCGTTCATGTTCTTTCTGCGAACCCCCGACCTGACGCTGGTGGGCAGTTCGCCGGAAATCATGTGCCGCGTGGTTGGCCGGACAGTGACCGTGCGCCCGCTGGCGGGGACCCGTTGGCGGGGAGGGGACGACGCCGAGGATCGACGGCTGGAGGAAGAACTGCTGGCCGATCCCAAGGAACGGGCCGAACATGTGATGCTTGTGGACCTTGGCCGGAACGATGTCGGACGTGTGGCGGCGTACGGAAGCGTGGACCTGCCCGACCTGATGGTGATCGAACGCTACAGCCATGTGATGCACATCTCATCGACGGTGACCGGCAAGCTCCGGGCGGAGTGCGATGCTTTCGATGCGCTGATGAGCTCGTTGCCAGCCGGTACGGTCAGTGGCGCTCCCAAGGTCCGGGCGATGCAGATCATCGACGAACTGGAGACGGTGCGGCGCGGTCCCTATGGTGGCGCAGTGGGCTATTTTGACCATGCCGGCAACATGGATACCTGCATTGCCCTCCGCACGCTTGTCGTCCAGGGAAACCGGGCCTGGGTTCAGGCAGGAGCGGGTATTGTCGCCGACAGCGACCCGGCCAGCGAGTACCGCGAAACGATGAACAAGGCCCGCGGGCTGATCGAAGCCATCGCCCTGACCGAACAGCGGAGCCGCCTGCGGGGCCCATGAGAGCCTGTCCGGGAACCGTCCCGGAAAGGGGTCAGACCCCGATGGTTTACGGACAGGCACTGAGTCCGGCGACAACCCCTTTCGCGGCAAGCCGGCCGCCGCGCAGAATGTTGCATTCGGCCGCCGACTGTCAGCCCCAGGGACGTCCAGCGTTGAAAGTCCTGCTCGACCAGAAACAGCTGCAGTCAGGGGTCAGCCGGCTCGCGAGTGAAATCCGCGCCGTCTATGGCGACCGGCCGCTGACGATCATTGGCATCATGACGGGCAGTGTCGTGTTGCTGGCGGATGTGATCCGCGAGCTGGACATGCCCTTGCGGGTGGGCGTGGTCCAGACCAGCAGCTATCGCGGAACCCAGCGCGGCCAGCTGACGATCAACGCCGACATGATGCTCGACATCACAGGCCGCGACGTGCTGCTGATCGATGATATCTTCGACACCGGGCACACCCTGGCTGAAGTGATCCAGCTGATGGGCGACCTGGGCCCGACCAGCCTGCGCTCGGCCGTTTTGTTGCGGAAGAGCGGCCGGCAGCAGGTTGAATTGCGACCCGATTTCGTCGCGTTTGAGATCCCCGACGAATTCGTGGTCGGCTATGGACTGGACTACAACGACGAATACCGGAACCTCCCGTGGCTCGCCGTGCTTGAGCCTGCCGACCTGGCGGCCCGGACATGAGCCGCCCACTGAACCAGCCCGATGCGGCTGGCCGGCACGGCACCGAGCGGACCGTCCGGGAACTGACCTGCATCATCCCGGCCTACTGGCCTGTGGTGGGAAACACCCAGCTGTTGCTCGGTGAACTGGCGCGGGCGAGCCAGCCAGGTGGGGGTGGACGGGCTGGAAACCTGCGATTGCGGATTCTGACCTCCAGCGGCCAGCCCGAATGGGCCTCCGGGTTCTACCTCGACGGATGCGAAGTGATCCGGCTCGATGTAGGCAGTTCCTGGTCCTGGCGAAAACGGGACTTTGAGCATGCCGTGGTCAAGCGGCTCCGGTCGGAAGCGGAACTTCGGGGCGTCGTGTTGCTGCTGGATTGTCCAGGCCTGGTTCCCGCCGTTCGCGAGGCGCTGCCCGAGGGAGTCAGGCTCGCCGCGCGGATGGAGTGCCCACCGTCGGGCGGCCATCCGGCTGGGGACCAGTTTTTTCGCCGCGGACTGCATTCGCTGCAAAATGCCGACCTGATTCTGGCGACTTGTCGCGGCCAGCTGCGCGAGGTATTGCAAACCCGAATCCTGCCGCCTGATCGAACTGCGTGCCTCCCGGATTGCGTTGTGATTCCGGATGGGCGCCAGACCGGTTTCGACCCGCTTGCAGCGGCGGCGCGGCGCGGCGCGGCCCGCCAGTCACTGGGCGAACTGCACCCCGCGCTGGTCGTTGGACGGGAAGACCGGCTCGTCGTATGCGTTTGGCCGGGTCCGGACGACGCAGCCGCCAGGCTGCTGCTAAAGACATGGCGCATGGTTCTTCGGCAAGTCGAAACAGAAACCCGTGGCCCGCGGCTCTGGATTGTTGGCGATGGTCCGGCATTGCGTGACCTGATGGATCAGGTCCAGAGCCTGGGCTGGACCGAAAGCCTCACGTTTCCTGGCGCGTTTGATTCACTGGAAGAATGTCTGGTGGCAGCCGATGTCGTGTTGCATCCGGCACCGTCCGACGTGGCAGCCATGGGGTTGCTGCTGGGGCTGCGCGAAGGAACGGCCTGTGTGTCGCTGCCTGAGATGGAGGGCGACGCCAGCCTGATTGGAGAGGATCCGGCAGCGTCTGCCGGCGGGTCGGCGGCGGAGTTCCTGGCAGCGCGATTGCTTGAGCATCTCAGGGGTGGCGTCGTGGCACCGGCTGTTTCACCGACCGCATGTGACTTCCTCAGTCAACGCAACGCGGCCGCGATCCTGGAGTGGCTGATCGAACCGGAATCATGGGCACTGGTTCCCTGGAAACGGTCAACGGCAGCCACAAGAGCAGCAGCATCATGGTCGAGATGGAGACGCTGTCGCCGGGGGGGCCCGCCGCGAGCAGCCG
>JANOFL010000119.1:0-37114 GCA_031405895.1 Planctomycetota bacterium | reverse complement strand
CTGCCGCTCGCCCAATTCACCCATTTCCCGCCGCGCGGAGTATATATCGGCACGGAATGGCTGGCCGCTGCCGTTCAGGCCATTTCGCCCGATTCGGCCGGCCAGGTTTCGCCGGCCGGCCTTTCAGTCCGCGCCGGGCTTGGATTGCAACGCCAAAATCCGCTAGAACCGGAAGAACATGCCGGACCGGCCAGCTTAAGCCCGCGCTGACCAGTCGCCAGCAGGCCCGGGCGTTTCCCCGTTCAAGCACCGATTGCCCACGAGTCCAGTTTGCCCGCTCCCGTCCTGATCCGCGATCCTGGCTCGCTGCAGCGCTGCGTGGCAGCCTGGCGCGACGCCGGGGACCGGATCGCGGTCGTGCCCACGATGGGGGCATTGCATGAGGGCCACCTGAGCCTCGTTGACCTGGCCCGCGAATCGGCCGACCGCGTGATCGTGACGGTCTTTGTCAACCCGACCCAGTTCGCTCCGACCGACGATCTCGACCGCTACCCGCGCGATCTCGAAGGCGATCTGAAGCTGATTGGCCAGCGCGGGGCGGACCTCGTTTTCGCGCCCGATGACCGAACCATCTACCCGTCAGGCTTTGGCACCCATGTCGATCCACCGCCAGTCGCCAGCCGGCTGGAAGGCCAGTTCCGCCCAACCCATTTTCGCGGCGTCACCACGGTCGTGCTCAAGCTGCTCAACCTGACCCAGGCCCAGATCGCCTGGTTTGGACAAAAGGACTTCCAGCAGCTGGCTGTTATCCGCCAGATGGTCCGCGACCTGAACCATCCCTGTGAGATCGCGATGGCCCCAACGGTTCGCAGCGCGGAAGGGCTCGCGCTGAGCAGTCGCAACCGCTACCTGACCGGCGACGAACCGCGGCAGGCACTGGCCCTCGTCACGGCGCTGAAAAAGTCGGCGGCCCTGATCGACGATGGCGAGCGCGATGGCCACGTCATCATGACCGAGCTGAACCAGGCGCTGATCGATGGGGGCGTGAGTTCGATCGACTACGCCGTGATCGCCGATCCGGAAACGCTTGAAACAATGCATGCGATCCGGCGGCCGGCTGTCTTGCTGGTCGCGGCGAAAGTTGGCTCGACGCGGCTGATCGACAACTGGCTGGTGGAGTGACGCGATGCTCCAGACTTTGCTGGTCATTCCGGACTGGCTGTTGCACGGCTGGCTGACGCTGGCCTGGCTGCTGTTCGCGGCGGCCTGGCTGGCC
Source organism: Planctomycetota bacterium (assembly GCA_031405895.1). Taxonomy (GTDB): domain Bacteria; phylum Planctomycetota; class Planctomycetia; order Pirellulales; family Pirellulaceae; genus BJ22. The sequence continues at coordinate 35,898 of JANOFL010000119.1, read as the reverse complement.
TGGTCGGCCACGAGAACAGGCTGGAAACAGGCGGCCGCCCATTACCTGCCGACTTTTCTGCTGGTTGCGGCGCTCCTGCATTTTGTATTTCCCAGGCTGTCGGCCGAAGGCGTCAATCCGCAAGACCCGACTGGCGAGCTGGTTCCGGTTGGGCTGGCGATCCGCGGCTATGGCTTGTGTCTGATGCTGGCGATCAGTCTCGCGGTTGGCCTGGTGCTGGAGCGGTCGCGCGCCGCGGGGCTGAACGTCGAACGGATGCTGGCGCTTTGCTTCTGGATCGTGATGGCAGGTCTGGTGGGGGCGAGGGCGTTCTATGTGATCCAGAAATGGGACTCGTTTGTGGGTGCGGATGGCTCGGTAATGTGGGCCGCCATTTTCAACATGACCCAGGGCGGCCTCGTGGTGTTCGGCAGTTTCGCCGGTGGCGTGGTCGCCATTCTCGTCTGGATCGGGATTAATCGGGCGCCGGCGCTGGAGACACTCGATGCACTGGCACCCGCGATGTTGCTTGGCCTCGCAGTTGGGCGGATTGGCTGTTTCATGAACGGCTGTTGTTACGGCGGTGAGTGCGAGTTTCCATTCAGCACGTGTTTCCCACGCGGCACGGCGCCGTGGGTCGATCAGCTGGAACAGGGAACCCTGCTGGGAATCACGCCCGTAGCGCCGGCAGACAGTGAGGGGATTCGCACGGCCGGCCAGGTATTGTCCGCCAGCCCGGCGGCTGGACTCGGTTTGCAGCCGGGCGACCGATACGCCATTCCGGTGCCCGATCCGGTTCGCCTTGCGGCCGCAAACCGGTACCCGGAACTGGCTCGCCAGCTGGAGATCAAGGTGGCCACAGACCGGCTGGGAGTGGTGGAGCTTCCTTTGACTGAAGCTCCGGACCAGTCGCTGGGGGTCCACCCAACGCAAATCTATTCGGCGATCGAGGCCGGGCTGCTTTGTCTGTTGCTCTGGCTGCTGCACGGCCGCCGCCAGTTTGCCGGCCAGATCTTCGCGACCCTGATGGTCGTGCATCCGGTGAGCCGGTTTCTGCTGGAGATTATCCGTGCCGACGAGGCGGGGGTCTTTGGCACGGACCTGACCATTAGCCAGTGGTTCAGCATCGGGATGCTGACTGCGGGCATTGCCCTTTACCTGACTCTGGCTGGTCGTCGGCTGGCCTCGATTCCTGCGCGCGACCCGGCGAACCAGTCCATCGCGGGCTGACCGGGATTCGGCGTCCGTCTGCCTGATCGGCTAGAATTCCCGAAACCCGCCGCGAAGCGGGCCGCGTATGGAATCAGAGACCTGCGGGCGGCGTTACCGCAGGCAAACTTTGACCGCCGGGCGTGCGGGGGGGCGTCAACCCCCTGTTTCCGTTCGGGGCGACGACACAGCGGGGAACTTTGATCGCCGGACGAGCGTCGATTTCCATGAACCAAGCGACCGGAACAGCCGACGGCGAACTGATTTCCGCCACCCTCGGGGGTGACGAAGCCGCTTTTGGCCAGCTGGTACTGCGCTATCAGGACCGCCTGTTCAACGGGATTGTCCGGGTGGTGCGGTGCGAAGCGACCGCGGCCGATGTGGTTCAGGATGCGTTTGTGCTGGCCTGGCGGCGGCTGGAAAGCTTCGCCGGGCGGAGTGGCTTCTACACCTGGCTGTTTCAGATCGCCCGCAACCAGGCGATTTCGCGGATCCGGGCGCGCAAGCCGGCCCTCTCGCTCGATAGCCTGGCGGAATCGCCCGCCGGGCAGCTGGCGGGAAACGCGACGCCACCCGACCAGCACCTGCGACAGGAAGAAGACCGCATGTTGCTCGAACAGGCACTCGGACAGCTGAGCGACGAACACCGCACAATCATCGTGCTGCGCGAAATGGAAGACATGGACTATGAACAGATTGCAACCGTGCTCGAGGTTCCGGTGGGGACGGTCCGCAGCCGGCTGTTCCGGGCCCGCATGCAGCTCCGCGAAGAACTGTTGCGGCTCGACCCGGCCGCTGAAAACGTTTGAGGCAGCAAACCGCCGGGGTCTGGTACCGATTCGCGCAGTCATCGGAGCAAATCGGTACCTGACCCCCTCTCTTGGCGGTTTGACTGCCGCTGGAAGAATGAAATGAACCAACCCAACCGTGAAGAACTGGTCAGTGCCTGGATCGACGGGCAGCTCGATGCCGCGACGGCCCGCGAAGTCGAATCGCTGGTCGCGTCTGATCCGGCGCTGCGCGAGCTGTCCGAAAGCTTGCGCGACCTTTCACGGCAAATCCGGCGGCTGCCGGCTCGATCGCTGCAACGGAACCTCGCACCCTCGATCCTGCGACAGATTCGCGAAGAAGCCGGCTCGGCTGCCGATGAGCCGGTCGAACGGCGGAGTGTGACGCGCTCCAACGCGTCGAATCCGGCGGGTACTTCACGGGCTGAAGGTCGGGGCGGACCGCGTCGGTCCCGTCGCCAGACTTGGGGCTGGTGGATTTCGGTCGCAGTTGCCGCCTCGCTGCTCGGCGTAGCGGTCTGGTTGCCGCGCGGCTGGCAACGAGCCGATCGCGACGCGATCTCTCGCGCCGATACGCCAGCTGCTCCGGCAACGGGGGCTTCCGCTCCTGCCGCGGAACTGGAGCTGGCAGCCGCGAACACACCCGAAGTCGAAATCCATGCGTCCAAAGATGGTTCGGCGTTCAAACATGGTGTCGATGAGGAACCCGGTCGGGCTGACCCAGCGGATGGAATTCGCAAGAGCGCGCAGTCCCTCGATGGCAACGAGGCTCGCCAGTCCTTTCAAGCTCTGGACGGGCAGGCCGGAAAAATGCCGGGTGGCTTCGGCGGTGGTGGAGGCGGTCGTGGCGAAACCGGCCTGGCCGAAACCGGAAGTGCAGCGGCAGTCGCTGCTCCGGCCGAAGCCGCACCATCGACCACCGGGCAGCTCGGCCAGTCCGCACCAGCCGGCGATCCCCGGCGGGATGCTCTGGTTGCCGGAGATGAAATGCCGGGCCAGCGAGGTGGGCAGGTCCTCAATGAGGGCGGCACCGGACGACCTGGCGAAGAAATGGATCGCTCAACCGGGCAGAGCAATCGGCTGGAATCGGGCGAGGCCTTGGCCGACAAGGCCCAGACCGACCCGAGTGCGGCTGGCGAAGCCGCAACCCCGGAACCGATGTCCCCGCCGCCTGGCAATTTCGACTTGCCATCGCGCGAAATGGCCCGTGGCGGTGGCGTTGGAAACGATTCAGAAGGCAAAGCGGCGGAGTCAAGCTTGACCACGCCCTCCGCATCGGACGCGAATGATCCTGCCGGCTCGAGCAACACGGATGACAGCCGGTTGGAAATCGTGCGGATCGAGTTTGAGCCTTCTTCCGCGAACTGGAAAGAGCTGGCAGGACAGCTGGACCCGGCCCGAACCGTCTTGCCGGAACAGTCTCCCGCCGCGAATGAACAGGACCTCGTCCTGTTCACCGGCAGCGAAGACGACTGGTCGCGGCTGGTTGACCGGCTTGCAATTGCGCAGCCTCAGGCCCGGCTCCGCTTCGTCGATGGATTCGAGGGCGCTGCTTCCGTTCCCGGACTGAACCAGCCTGTGGAATCTCCCGACGATCCTCTCGCCGGTGCCATGGCCCGCCGGCAACTTGAATTGTCCACTCCAACGGTTCAGTTTGTTGGACGGTTCGACCGCGAACCGACGGAAAAGCTTGAGCGGTTCCAGGAACAGCTGGGCGGCTCCGGGCTAAACCAGCTGGGCTTGTTGCAGGATAGGCTTGACCAGCTTGGCTACGAGCGGCGGAGTTTGGGCGACAGCGTTGAGCAGTCGATCCCGACCAGCGGTCAACCCGACACGGCATCGGGGATTCAGATCGCCGGACAGGCCGGGAACAAGCCTGCCCCGGCCAGCGATCAGCCCATGGCATTTCTCGTCGAACAGTCCGACCAGCAATCAGGCCAGCCCGCGGCCCAGAGCGGGGCTGGGGCACCGGCCAGCGGCGGGACGGCAGGCCTTGCGCTGGACCAGTCGGCGCGAACACCCGTCCGTCGGCTGGTGATCATCGCGCCCGTTCAACTTCCCGCTCCGGCACTTCCGGCCCCGGCGGGCGACCGGAACTGACCAGGATTTCGGCTGGCTGCCGCTGATACAGCCGTCATTTCTTGCCAAATCTCCGCGGTTGGCGTCGGGTGCCTCGTGCGAAAAACGGTCAGCCATTACGCTGCCCCTTCGCATTGCCTGTTGCGATCGGGTTGCAGCCCGATTTCGACCTGCCCGGCTGGCATCAGCCGTTCCGGGCACGACTCCGCTCCACCCCGAACCGCAGTCCGACCACATGGAAGTCGACGAAATCATCATGCCTCAAATGCCGGATCCGGCCGCCGATACGGAGCTGGAATCGCGACGGCTTGAGAGCGAAGTCTTCATCGGCCGCTGGAACCGGCTGGTCAGCCAGACCAACTGGGAAAAGGGCGCGATTATCGTCCAGTGGCGGACGGAAACCGGCTCGGTTGCGGATGATGAACCGGCCCGCAGCGACGAAGTCTGGAGCCGGCTGGTGGGTGGAGTCTCTCCACAACATGTCGGCCGGCTGCGACGAACCTGGCAGCGGTTCGGCGCAACGGCTTCCACATATCCGGGACTGTACTGGAGCCACTTCTACGCAGCCCTCGACTGGGATGACGCGGAAATGTGGCTCGAAGGCGCGGTCCGCGAGGGCTGGTCCGTCTCCCGTATGCGGACCCGCCGCTGGGAGACGCTGGGCGGCGATGCCGGCCTCGGTCCCGATCCAGCCGGCCGCGATCTCGTGACCACGGAAATCGCCGAAGAGAACCATGCGCTCGCGACCGAAGCCAGACCGGCGAGGTCCGGCGAGTTCTCCAGCGAACCACTCGACGAAGGTCCCGACTTCGGCCCGGCGGAGATGAAGTTCGGCGAATCGGCTGCCAGCCCGGCAACGGTTTCGGCCGATCCGCTGGATGCTTTGGCTGGCGAGGCGCTCTTCACATCGCTCGCAGGCCTGCCGCCCGACGTGGCCGACGCCGTCGAATCCCTGCAGCTCTGCATCATCCGCCATCGCGGCCTGGCCTGGCGCGAGATCAGCTCGGAACGGATGGTCGCCCTGCTGGAAGCCCTGCAACGCCTCGCCCGCTCCAGCAGCGACGCCCACGGAAATGAACCGGACGCATGAACAAGGGGACATTCTGGTTTCCTGAACAGGCAGAACGTCCCCCTTTGTCTTTCGAATATGTCACTAAATGGTGACATATTTTCTGACTGGGCGAAAAGCGGAAAGACCTGGCATAAAGGAGGGCTTGCTGAGGCAAGAAGGAAGACAAGAAGAGACCTTTTGGCCTTCTGATCTGGCAGAAAGTCTCCCTTCGTTTCTATCGGTGCGAGCGGGTTGCGCGATGTTCCCCGTTTGGGCGAGGCGCTTTCGGCCGATTGACCAGCTCCAGGTGACAGCGCAAGCAGGCCTGGCAGTCCAGCAGTGCATCGTGTGGGCCCGTGAACGGCTGGCCGAACAGGTGCTGATGCAGTTCTCCCAGCGTCGGCCACTTGTATCCGCGGGGACCGGGCAGGCGGCAGATGCTGGTCCCTGCCTGCATCGTGCAGTGCCGCCGGAAGTGGTCAAGGCCGATCGGCTCGCCTTGCCGGAAGAACTCGGCGCGGAGGACGTTTTCGTCGAAGGCGAGATTGTGGGCAATCAAATCGGTGGCCCCCTCCACAGCAAGGCGAAAGGCCGCGAGGACCTCCGGCAACGGACTGCCTTCCCGCTGTGCCCTTGCCTCAGTGATCCCGTGGACGGCCACCGCTTTGGGATGAAACCGGAATCCATCGGGTTTGATCATGTGACAGGCCTGCGACACGACCTGACCCGAAGGTTCAGCGACAAGCCATGCCAGTTGCACCAGCCGCGGCCAGTTGTCGACCACCTCCCAGCCCGCCGACCAGTTGCGGGGCAAGCCCGACGTTTCAGTGTCCAGGCAAATCAGCATGGCCAGCTCTCCTTGCGAACCTTCGTCCGGATCAGGCCAGCCGCAGGTCTTGCACTACATCGAATGCAGCTTCGGCGGCTGGTTCCGGTCGCTCTCAAGGTAGTGGGTCAGGAGCACCTGGGCCGCGAGTTTGTCGAGCAGGCGTTTTTTCTGCAGTTTTGTCCGCTTGACCTCGCGAAATACCTCTTCCGCGATGGACGACGTGTAACGCTCGTCATGCCAGGTCAGCGGGCAGCCGGTCAGGCCGCGCAGCCAAGTGCCAAAAGCCTGCGCCGCAATGGAAATCTGGCTATCACCACCGCACAAGTGGACCGGCAAGCCAACCACGAAGCCCGCGACCTGTTCGCGCCCAGCCAGCTGCCGGAAGTATTCCCCATCCAGCCGCTCATTGCGGCGCGTATAAATTTCAAGCGGGCTGGCCAGTGACTGGGACGGATCGGTGATCGCCAGGCCAATCCGGACCGTGCCAAAGTCGACTCCCATCAGCCGGCCTGAGCGCGGCAGGCTGTCGCCGGTCATGGTCCACTCCCGGCAGGACTGGCGGCAATCGGCTGGCGCTCACCGGATTCGCGAAAACTTCCCGTCTCAAGGAACCGGACGGTCGCGGCGACGACCTCGGGCTGTTTCATGATCGTCGGATGCAGCCACGGATGAACCAGCGAATCCTGCGCGCCCGCCAAATGGGTTTCCTCAACGCTGACCGTCATGTCGTTCGGCCCGCGAAAGACTGGATGGAAGCCGGTCCCGGCATCGGTTTTGCCGCCCGCAATGATTCCGAACTCGCCCGTGGGCACCGCCAGCCGCGGCTCGAGTTCTTTCCAGTCGCGACCCAGTTCTACGCCGCTGCGGCCAGTGGTCAGCGAAAAAACTCCTGTCGGCTGAAGGACTCGCGCCACGCGCGAGCCCTGATTGGGCGGCGCGATCATCACGATCCGTCCAATTCGCGGGTCACCCTGTCGACCCGTGGCGGGGTCGATCGTATCGCCGAGATAGTGCCGGATCACGATGTTGCCCATGCTGTGCCCAGCGAGATGAATCGTCGAAACTTCGGGGCCGAGTGATGCGATCAGCTGTTTGAAAGCGGCTGCATGATCAGCCATCGGCTTGCGCGTGCTGGCGTAAGTGAAGTCGACCACCTGCCAGCCGGGCCGTTCGGCAATCGCCCGCTTCAACGGATCCCAGCAGCCGCGCGTGCGTGCGAGTCCATGGGCGAGAATCACGACTGTGGACTGGTTGGCTGGCAGCTTGAGCAGCCCGGCCAGCCGGTCCAGCTCGGCCTGGCATTGCGATTCGCTGCCCCAGGCCCGGCGAATGTTGTCGCCATCCAGCAGCCGGCAATGCCCGGTCAGGCTGTTTCGTTGAATCCGCCAGCCGCTGCGATGGGCCAGATCGGTCCAGAACTGCGTCCCGCCCATAGTCGGCAGTTCCCAGTTGATCGGCAGGTTGGCAGGCATGGCTATGCTCCCGTTTTCCCTGGCGTCGGCCAAAGAAATGGCCTGAGCGCCGTGGAGGCCAGAAGTAACTGGTCGTCCCTCGGCAACGATGAACAACAGGGCGGTCCACATCGCGAACTGGCCAATGGACCAAAACGTCAACGTCGTTCGTTGGGCCATGTTTCCGCGGGACTGGGTTGACCGGGGCCCTGATCGCATATTGGCAACGGCTTTGACTTGGGCGGCGCCTGTTCCTGCGTTTGGCCAAAATCAGCTGGGGCATTGGTGAAAAAGTGCTCAAGCTCTGCCAGCCGGTCTCTCAGTTCACGACAATCATGACCAGCCTCGGCCGAAATCGCATGACGGACGCGACGGATTTCGCTGATGTGTTCATCATTCATTGCCGGTTCCCCTGCCCAGCAGCTCCAGCGGTGTGACGAGTGCCGGAACGCTGATTCCAAGTATACCGTTGACTTGCCTTAAATGCCCGAATTTGTTTGCATTGGCAAGGTGCTGGCAATTCCATGTCACAAGAAAGTCGCAGTTGTGGACCGATGCCAACGCGAGATGCAGGGCGTCGCCCGCCGGATCAAGCGGCATGAGCTTCCGGGTCACATATTCATTGACGATTTCCAGTACCCGGTCGGTGATCGCAAGCGGAGTCAATTGGGTCACGAGATGAATCGCGGCCGACTGTCCAGCAAACTCGCCTCGCTTCAATTCTCCCAGCACAGCCGTGGAAGTCACCAACTGGTCCGTCCGAATCGCTTCGTCAAACCAGGCCCTTGTCCAGTTCCGCCGCGCAACCATCTCCGCCGTGGGTCGAACATCGAAATAGAAGCGGGCAATCGTGGTTTCAACGTAGATTCGCGCCATTTTCACAACTTCCAGAAAGTCAACTCCACGCGAAGCCATGAACTGGCACACGGGCACCGGCCTGCCTATAAGTCAGCGTCGGGCAACCGCAAGTCTCAAAGCCACGTAGCCCACCCGCGGGATTCGAGTTCCGCCACGATCTCCTTGATGGCCGCTTCGTCATGGCGATTGGCGACCAGTGTCGTGTCCGGCGTGTGGACCACGATCAGGTCGCTCGTTCCCAGCGTCACAATCAGGTGATCGTCGGGGCCACGAACAATGCAGCGGCTGGTCCGGATGCCGAGATGTCTGGCGTCGACTGTATTGCCATCACCATCCTCGCCGCGCAGGCGGGCCAGCGACTGCCAGCTGCCGAGATCATCCCACTGAAACGGTGCTTCGATCACGCGAACATCCGCATGCCGCTCAAGCACGGCGTAGTCGATTGACTTGCCCTTCATTTTTTCGTAGCAGTCCGCAAAGGCCTGGTCGAAACCAGGGCGGCCGCGCAACTTGACCAGTTCGCGAATGGGCTGCAGGATCCCAGGCTCGAACCGGTCGAGCGCATCCAGAATCGTTGTGGCGCGCCAGACGAAGATCCCGGCGTTCCAGTAAAAGCCGCCCGCCTTCAGGAACTCCGTGGCCGTTGCGGCAGCGGGCTTTTCACGAAAACGGCGGACCTGCCAGGCGGGAAGGGCGGCTTCGACCGGCCGGGATTCGTCACGTTCGATGTAGCCGAAGACTTCGGCCGGGTAGGTCGGCCGGATCCCAAAGGTCACCAGTGATTCCGGATGCGTCTCGACCAGGGCGACGGCCGCGCGAATCGCTGCCTGAAATGCTTCGACTGGTGCGATCACATGATCCGAAGGGAGGACCAGCATCACGGCCGCGGGATCGTCCAGCCCGATCAGCGCCGCGGCCAGTGCGATCGCCGGTGCCGTGTCGCGTTTGCAAGGCTCGCCAATAATCCGGGCTGCCGGAAGTGCCGGCAACTGACCCTGAACCGCCTCCGCAAGCTGCGAGCTGGTCACCACCATGCAGCGATCTGCCGGGACGAGCCGTTCCAGCCGGTCGGCGGTCGCCTGCAGCATCGTCCGCTCTCCCACGAGCTGCAGCAGCTGTTTGGGCAGTGCCTTGCGGCTGGCGGGCCAGAAGCGGGTACCGGCGCCGCCGGCCATGATCACGGCGTGCAACATTCGGCGGCCCTACTCCAGCCAGACCGGCTGGTCGAATCGCTGGCCCGGCTCCAGCCGGTTCTTCAGCTCTTCCGCGTCCAGCGCGAAGCAGGGGTGAATCTCGACCGGCACACCCGCCGCGACCCGGCAACCCGATTGCTCAATCCATTTGCGAAACTGGCCCGACATGGCTGCCCGAACCCAGTCAGCCGTTTCGGTCGTGGCGGGCGGCGCATTTTTCAAGCCGGCAAAGCCCTCGGCCGGATCGACTTCCCAGACCAGGGCTTTCCGCGCCGCGGGAAGCAGGTCAAAGATGAACCGCTCAAACTTCACGCCGTTGGGCACCGTGGGTGTGACCTGCCGGCCGGCTTCATCGATATGCCGGATCGGCTTGACCGCGCGGTGGAATGGCAGGGCCGTGACTTCCGTGGCGGCACGGACGAGGAAATCGAGGCTGAAAACATGCACGGCGATGCTGCCCGCCCAAAGTGCCAGGTTGCCGGCCGCGTCTTTCCGCCGCGCGAACTCTTCCGGCAAATCGCTGTACTCGATGATCCGCGTCACGCCATCGACCGAGACAACGTTGCCGACTTTCTGCAAAGCCTCGCGTTTGCGGACCACCTGGGTCGTGACTTCACTCCCTTGCCGCAAATGCCCGCCGATCAGGACCGGATCGCAGACCTGAAGCAGTGGATTGTCGATCTGCCCGTAAAAAACCTGGCGAACGCCGCGGGCCCGCATGTCGTCCAGCAAGCCGTGTCGCCGCAAGGCGTCCAGTGCGCCGCCATGCCCGTCGGGATTGGTGAAGATCTCGTGACGGTCCGACATCAGGACGCGCCCGGTTTCACGGTCAACCGCCGGCATCACTCCCTGACAAAAAACCCGCACATCCTGATCAGGATAGCCAAACCAGTTCTGGTCGCGCAGGAACCGGCGAACCTCCGCGTCGGTCTGCGGGCTGGTCATGATGTAGACGGGAATCGAGACCCCGTAGCGCCGCCCCCGGGCCCGCGCGTGATCGAGCATGATCTGAAAGAGCGTCCGGCCGCTGACCGGCCCGATCGGATACAGCCCCTTGGCCTGGTCAAAGCCCAGCCGGGTCCCCTGCCCTCCCGCGGTCAGCAGAAACGCGACTTCTCCGGCCCGCAGCGCTCCGCTGCCCGCCGCATAGGCCGCCCGGCGAAAAACGGGGTCGCGCTGCTGGGCGAGATCAATTGCTTCGGGCGGCATGGCCCGGCGCGCCAGAGCGGCCCAGTCGGTTTCTTCCTCCTCGCCGCTGACCAGCCGCTGCAAACCCGGCCAGTCAATCGCGGCGATCTGTCCCGCCAGCACTGCCTGCTGGTCGGCGTCCAGTTCATTCCACCATTTCAGGACATGGGCCTGGCCAACCGATTCCAGCAGGGCCTGGACCGTCGGGGCTTCGTCGAGCGTTTTCATGGGCCGGGAAAACCATGGGCTGGGCGCACACGACGGTGACCAGACGTCCAGCTGTCAGGAGTCAAACACCGCTGCCGGCAAGTCTATCCCGATCAACCCGGTTCGAGGAACGTCACTTGCCGGTTTCAGGCTGTAGAGCAGTTGTCCCAACTGCTCGTCCGGTCGCGATGGGCCAAGGGTGCGCTGGGCTGACAAAGCGGGAGCTTTGTCACCACGGTCAGGCCGAGGCCAGGGCCGAGGCTTTTTCCGCCAGCTTGCGGGACGATTTCGACGTGTCTTCCCATGTGAATTCCGGTTCGTTGCGGCCAAAGTGACCGCCCGCCGCCGTCTTGCGGAAAATCGGCCGGCGGAGCTGGAGGTAGTCGATGATCCCGCCCGGCGACAGCGGGAAGACTTCGCGGATCAGCTCGCAGATTGCCGCGTCTTCGACCTTGCCGGTGCCAAACGTGTCCACATTGACACTCACCGGTTCCGTAACGCCGATCGCGTAGGCGAGCTGGATTTCGCAGTGCGTTGCCAAGTCGGCCGCGACGATGCTCTTGGCCACATGCCGGGCCATGTAGGCCGCGCTGCGGTCGACCTTGGTCGAGTCCTTGCCGCTAAAGGCACCTCCGCCGTGCCGGCCCCAGCCGCCGTAGGTGTCCACAATGATTTTGCGTCCGGTCAATCCGCAGTCGCCATGCGGTCCGCCCACGACGAACCGACCAGTCGGGTTGATGTGATAGATGATCTGGTCGTCGACCATGTTCGCGGGGAGCGATGGCCGGATCACTTTCTCGATCACGAACTTCCGGATTTCTTCATTGGTGACATCGTCGCTGTGCTGGGTTGAAACGACGACGGTGTGGACCCGTTTGGGCCGGTCGTTTTCGTACTCGATCGTGACCTGGCTTTTGGCGTCAGGACGCAACCATTTGACTTCGACCTTCTGGCGGGCCTCGGTCAGCCGGCGGAGGATGCGGTGCGAGAGCGCGATTGGCAGCGGCATCAGCTCGGGCGTGTCGTTGCAGGCGTAACCAAACATCAGCCCCTGGTCGCCCGCCCCGATTTCCTTGCCCTTCGCGCTGTCCGAATCGACGCCCTGGGCAATGTCGGGGCTCTGTTTGCCCAACGCCACGAGGACCGAGCAGGTCTTCGCGCAGATTCCCATTTCGTCGTCGGTGTAGCCGACTTCCTCGATCACCTTGCGGACCACGGCCTGCAGGTCGACGTTGGCCTTGGTCGTCACCTCGCCCGCGATCACGGCCAAGCCGGTGGTGACCAGCGTCTCGCATGCGACCCGGCTGTACGGATCCTGGGCCAGCATCGCGTCCAACACGCCGTCGGAGATCTGGTCCGCCAGCTTGTCGGGATGACCCATGCTGACCGATTCGCTGGTAAACAGAAAATTGCCGTCGGGCACTGGAAACTCCTCGTTGGGGAAAGCACGGTCAGTCGAGCCAACCGGCACCGCTGACCACGAAATGGCTGGTTTGATACCGGGAACCGGCCAGTCGCCAGTTTATTTTGTGTGGATTTCCACGGCAAGCGGCAGCATCACGACTGGCCGCAATCCGGACGTGGCAATCCGTCACAACCCATGACTGCTCAGAACGTGTATTGAAATTCTTCCTCCCCTCGCACCAGGGCCTGGACTGGGGAGAGGGGGGAAAGATACTCCATGACACGTTCTCAGCGTGGACGGGGAACGAGAACACCCTTGCCCGGCTCGTAGACTTCGGGCTGGCCCCCTTCCAGCAGGTGATAGTGGCGATTCACCTGCAGCCCGGAAAATGTCTGGGTCTGGCCCGAAGGCCACTCGATCACCAGCTCGTCAATGACCTCCGCCGCGCCCAAACCGAAATGGACGCGCAGGTCATGGGCCGACAGATAGCTGGTGCCGCCGAAGACTTGTCGCAGGATCGTGCGATCACCGACTTTCGCCCGCAGCCGGGTGCCGATCGCCGAACGATTCGAGACAACCCCCTCCAGCCAGAGCGACACGAAATTCCCGGCTGGTTCAGTCGCGTTGCGCGCCAGTTGCAGTGTGCCAGCATTGTTCGAAACGCAATAGTCCAGCCGTCCATCGTGGTTGAAGTCCGCCACGGCCAGCCCACGGCTGACCTGGGCATCTTGCAAGGCGGTCCCGGCCCCTGTCGACACATCGACCAGTCGCCCGTCCCGGTTCTCGAACAGCGAATTGGGCTGCCCGAACTTGATCCCCGTTGCCATCGTCTCGATCTGGTCGTAGAGGTGGCCGTTTGCAACCAGCAGGTCATCGTCGCCGTCGTTGTCGGCGTCGAGAAACTTGCAACCCCATTTCATCCGGGCCCTGGTCGTACTGCCCGTGCCGAGCGCATCGGTTCGGTCGACGAAGAACAGCGGGCCAGTCTGGCAGTACAGGTTGGCTGGTTCACCCTGAAAGTTGGTACAGACAATGTCGAGTTTGCCATCGCCGTTGACATCGCCGAAATCCACGCCCATCCCGGCTTCTTCCTTGCCCGTATCCCCATAGGCCGTGCCGCTCAGCCGGGCAGTCTCCTCGAACGGCCCGGGCGTCGAATGGATAAACATCAGGTTGCGGCAAGAGTCGTTGGCGACGTAGACATCCATCCGGCCGTTGAGGTCGAGGTCCGCAGCACCCACCGCGAGTCCCTTCCAGTCCGTCGGCGACGGGTCGGATTCAGCTCCCGGCAAACCGGAAAATTTTGCCAGCCGGCCGCCGCCTTCATTCCGCAGGAGCAGATCGGGAATCCCGCTGTGAAGCAGCGGCGTGCTGTAAACATGGACCCCGTTGACGCGGGCTGGCAAGGCCGTCTCCGGGTCGTACTCGACGTAACGGACGAGATAAAGATCGAGCCAGCCATCGTTGTCGAAGTCCAGCGCCGCGGCACCGGTCGACCAACGGCCGTCAGCGGGTGGGCCGGCTGCCGCGGTGATGTCTTCGAATCGGCTGCCCGTATTCCGCAAAAGCTGGTCCCCGCCGCCAAAAGTGGTCAGCAGCACGTCTGGCCAGCCGTCGTTGTCGAAATCGCCAACTGTCCCTCCCATTCCGTACCCGCGCGAAGCAACCATCCAGGCCCCAGTCGTGTCGGTAAACGTTCCATCCCCGTCATTGAGAAAGAGCCGGTTTCCCTGGCCGGATGGCCGTACCACCGAACGGACGGAACCCCCATCGACCACCAGCACATCGCAGGCGCCGTCGCGATTGAAATCGGCCAACAGGACTCCGCTCCCCATGATCTCCGGCATCAGTCGCTGTTCGGAACGGTCCGCATGATGCAGAAAGGCAATTCCTGAACCGGCCGTGGCGTCCTCAAAGCGGATCGCCGTTTCCGGAACTGCAACGGGAACGCTGACTGGCGCCGCCACCTCGGCGGGCACCGGCTGGCCGGTCTGCCCGCCCGAGCCAGCACCCGACTGAGCCGGTGGCACGATGATCACGCGCCGGTCGCAGCCGGCCAGCAGCAGGCTCCCCAACAAGCAAACTGCCGTTACGACCACGCTTCGCATCTTTGACCAGCCCTTCCTTATGCTCCGCACGGCCAGTTTTGATCCTGGCGAGCGGCAGGGCGTCAGCCCTCCGTGTCCGGCGCACGACACGGAGGGCTGATCCCGGCGCGCCGGGACTCGCCCAAATCACTCATCTATGACCACGCGAAGTATAACGTCCGCTGAAAATGAACCATTGTCACCAGCGGCCTGCCGGGGCGGATTCGCCGGCCGGTATCGCCGTCCCGTCCCGACTACCGGCCGCTCGCTCCCTGACTTTCGTCGTTCAGCCGCCGGATTTCGACAAGATACAGGTTAAGCATTGCGCGCGCTTGGGCGTCAGCGTCGGGCATCATCCGGTCGACAATGGCCTTGGTCCGGGCCAGGTCCTTCCGGCTCCAAGCTTCCTCCAACTGGGGTGCCAGCGCCGCCAGCCGCATCATCGCTGCGGTTTGAGTCACTTGCTGCTGACGTAGCCGGGTCGACCGCCCGTCGAGTTCGGCTGCCGCGGCAGGGTCGCCCAACTGGTGCATAACCCGCGCCAGGTTGGTCACCGCCGGAAGATGATCCGGCTGGGCGGCCAGCGCACGCTCCAAGTACCGCCGAGCGGTCTCCAAGTCATCTGCCTGGATGGCGACCAACCCGCGGAGCGTCAGGACGTCCAGCAGTCGAGGGCCGGAAACACGGTCGGCCAGGCCGTCCAGAAGCGGACCGGCCGTCGCATAGTCGCCAGCATGAAAATGGCAGAAGGCAAACAGCCACTTCGTCTCATCATCCGCCGCCTCGGGACCAGCCCGCTGGCCCAACAGCCGAATCGCATCGGAATAGCGGTGACTCCGGATATGGGCCCTGATCAGGACCTCGCGGTCGATCCGGTCGGGTTCAAGCCGGTCAAAATGCTGGATCAGGCCGTCCCAGTCCTCCCGCAACGCCAGGGAGCCTGTGAGGGTCTGTTCAATTTCAAGAACCCCCGGATAGGTTGCCTGCATCTGGACCAGTGCCGAGTGATCTGCCGGCGAGACTTCTTGCGATGAAGCCATTGTCGCTCTGATTCTGGCCAGGCTCTCCGGGGCTTCCGGACTGGAGAGAAACCGTGATCGGCTATCGGCGTCCGTCTGTTCCTTCGATTCAACTTCTTTTTCGCGCGGGACAATTACGATCTGCGGACGGTTGCAACCGGTCCCATTGGCCAGCAAGACAACCACGAGCCAGCTGACCAGGCCGTTTTCCGCAAGCGTCTTCCCCGCCAACATCAGGCAGTTCCCCCGGAAACTACGCAAACCGTGGTGACCAGGCTCCCGCCTGGACTGTCCGCTTGGCGCTTTGACCAGGCGGAAGCCTGATCACGTCGTGACAATCCAAGAAAAAACGGGCGGCCTGAATCAGGTCGCCCGTTCTTGAAAATTCAACCGGAAGCAACTGACTAGCCGCGAACGCGACGACGGATCAGGCCAAGACCAGCCAGACCGAGCAGGGCAACAGCGCTGCCTGGTTCAGGAATCGCGTTCAGGGTGATATCCATCGACCAGGCACCGATCACGCCGACATCGCCGCCAGCGCCGTCAAACCCAGACAACGTCCAAACGCCGTTGACTTCGTCACCGGCGAAGACAGCGAAGGTATCCGGATCGAATGCCGGAGTCACATTCCCGGAGATGCTTTCGCGGTTCCATGTTCCCGCAGCGACGGGGCCAGTTAGCGGCAAAGTGGCCCCTGTCCCATCAACAAACACATGAGCTCCGACCAGCCAGTCACCGCTGCTGCCAACGCCAGTGGCTGTCGTCGCACCGAGTCGCCGCATCAGGTGAACGTTGTCACCATTGGGGGCCGTCAGCGTCAGCGCAATGTCACCAACCCAAGTGTGCGCGGTTGTAACGTCAATGGTAATCGAGTTGAACGACACGATCGGACCAGAGCTACCAACAGCGAGTGTACCGCTTTGAGTAGTGTTGTCGACAAAGGCAAAACCGCCGCCGCCGACAAAAATGTCCGCAGAAGCGGACGAGGCCAGCACTGCGCTGGCAATCAAGGCAACAGCAAATCGCTTCATGATGTTCTCCATGAGATTGAAACTGGAACACGAGACCCGAATTCATTGATTCCAGGCACCTCAAAACAGATTGCCTGAACTTCAAAGTCTCAATCTAGCTACTGAAATCGGGGCTACAAGTCCCCGGATCCCGGAAATCCGGTAAAACTTTCCCAATCCTCCGATCCAGTTCGGGGCCCCGTTCGTAGCGTCATTCCTGACCGGGTGCTGTCGGCCAGGCGGAAATTGACATTTCTGCTGTTTGGACCGTGCCTGGGCCTTCAAGACTAGCCCTGATTGGCTTCGCCAGCCCGCTGAAAACACGGATTTCGACAGGCCACGATGCCCCTTTTCCCAAGCCAAAACGGGCTGTTATTGCTGACTGGGCAAGATAACCACGCGTGGGAGACAAGTGGCGGGTCAGAACCATCCCTTCCCCCAGGACCAGCTCGATTCGGCTTCCCAACCCGAACCGGTTGGGGCCGCTTCCCGTCAGCCGCACTTCGACCGAGAAATTCCCCGAGGATTGCCCGTTGATCAAGACCATTGGCGGGCCATCGATCTGGGTGATCACCAGGTCCGGGTCACCGTCTTGGTCGAGATCGCCGGTAGCAGCTCCTCGCCCAACCACCGGCCGCGCCAAGTCGCCTACATTCGCGGCCGGAAGCTCCGCAAAACAAGTGCCCGAGACTTGCCCCTTGTTCCAGAACAGCTGGGCCGGCTGGCGGTAGGACTGGCTGGGCTGGACTTCGCTGATGGTGTCCTCGAGATGCCCGTTGACCTGCAACAGGTCCAGCCGTCCGTCGAGGTCAAAGTCTTCCCAAAGCGTGCCGAACGTCAGCCGTTGCCGGGTTGGCGCACCGATCCCAAGCGGCGCGGCCTCATCGACAAAGCCCCCGGTGGGCTGGGAGACGTAAACGGATGACATCTCGTTGGCGAAGTTCCCGATCGCAATCGCCTGAGCCGCGTCGTTCCAGATGTGGCCGTGGTCGATGCCCATCGCGCCCGTCGCCCGGCCCGAACGGTCATACGCGAGGCCGGCCAGCACGCCCTGCTCTGCAAACGTCCCGTCCTGCCGGTTGACGAAGTACAGGTTCCGGACCGTATCGTTGGCCAGCACGATATCGTCCCAGCCGTCCAGGTTGATATCGACGAGGAGCATGCCGAGGGTCTTGGCCACTGGCACATCACGATCCGGGTTGGAAACCTGCAGGCCGGCCATCCGCGCGACGTCCTCAAAGGTCCCATCTCCCTTGCCGCGAAACAGGAACGGATGTTGCCCTTGATAGTGCGTGGGCGGACCGTAGGCGCGATCGACGCCGTTCAGTGTAAAGTTCAACGCCAGGTCGATTTCGGGCGACCAGCGGACATAGTTGCCGACCAGAAGGTCGAGGTGCCCATCCCGGTCGAAGTCAAAAAATCCTGCCGCCGTGCTCCACGCATCGAGGGAGCCCGCCAACCCGGCAGCCCCGGTCACATCCGAGAACACCCCGGCGATGTTCCGGTAAAGCCTGTTGCCTCCGACGGCCGTCACATACAGGTCGAGCCAGCCGTCGTTGTCGTAATCGCCGACGGCACAGCCCATGCCAGGAAGCTGGACCTCCAGCCCGGCCGCGGCAGTCACTTCGGTGAACTTCGCCCCGCCGTCGTTGGAATAGAGACGGAGTGACGAGCTGGGGGACTCAGGCAACGGGTCGCCTGGCCAGCTGGTTCCGCTGACGAACAGGAGATCGAGCGTGCCGTTGTTGTCGTGGTCGAACAGCGCGACACCCCCGCCCAGCGTTTCCGGCAGCAGCCGTTGGCCGCGGGCACCGCTGAAATGAATGAAGTCAACGCCGGCCTCCGCGGCCACGTCACGAAAAGCGATGGCCGGCAGCGTTTCCGTCGTCCCCGCCAGGTCCCGGATCGCCGCCGTGTCCTTGTCATGGACCGCTTCGACCGGTTGGGGGCGAGGCCAGAAATACCAGGTCCCGGCAGCCAGCAAACCGAGGCCGATCACCGCGAGGGACCAGAGAAAAACCGTCCCGACGGTTTCGTCGGAGCGTTCGGTTTCGTCCAGCAGGGCATCCGGTTCGTGGTCCATGCAACGTCACTCGGGGCGATTCAATGGTGGAACCGGGGCATTCGTCGGCGCGACAGCCGGCGGCAATCCCAACGCGCCGGGCCGCTGGAGGTCATAAATCACGACCTGCTCGGCGGCCACGTTGGCGGCCGGATAACGCTGTCGCGCGGCGGCGACGGCGGAATCGCGCACGTTGTCATCCACTTTATACTTCTGGTGCAGCCCGGCATGTCGGCTGGCCTCCGGCTGATCGCCCAATGCCTCATAAACCCGCTGCAACCCGTAATGGGCCATCACGTTTTCGGGATCAAGGGCCAGGACCGCTTCAAACTGCTCCCGGGCACGCTGCAGCAGCCGCGTCCGCTCATCCGCCCGCTCGTCTCCCCGCTCCTGGATCGCGAGGATGTAGAACGTGTCCGCGAGCTCATTGAGCAGCCGGTAATCGCGCTCGAAGTGGAATCCGCGACCAGCCGCCTGGGCAAAACCACCCTCAACAATCTGTTCAAAGCAGCGGGCGGCGTCCCCGTTTTCCGCGTTCTGTTTGTTGACCAGCCCGGAGAGCCAGAGCAGCGTCCACTCGGGGGCTTTTTCACCGCCCGGTCCGACCGCTTCGCGCGCCCTCCGCAACGCCTCGGGTGCCTCGGCCGTCACCCGCCCTTCGCGCAGATAAACCCGCGCGCGGTTCATGGGGCCGTCGGGCATTCCCAGTTCTTCAACCCTCGCAAACGCCTCTTCCGCCTGGCGCAGGTGCCCACGCAACAGCAGCCCGATGCCAAAGTCGTTCCAGCGCTGCCAGAGCGGGATTTTCTTGACTTCCCCGGCCACTTCGGTTGCGGATTCACCCACGGCCAGCCGGATGCTGTCGGAGGCCAGGGTCATGACCGGCAAATCGTTGGTCCAAGTCGCCGGGTCGACTATCCGCCCTGTGCCTTCGTGCACCAGCCGCATGTATTCGGTGTCAAACTTCCGGTAGCGGAGGTGGGCCTCGATCTCCAGCTCGCCTGCCGCATCCTCCGGCAGGCGGAAACGGTAATGGACCGTCGCCGCCGCCCCCGGCGGAATCTGGTTGTCGTAGAGCGCGACGAAAATGTCTTCCGCGTTCCGCCGGTTGATCCGGAATCCGTTGCGGTCGATCACAAAGGCGTTCAGGAAGTGCGACCACTTGTCGACCGACTGGTCGGCCGGGTCCATCGCTCCGCTCCGCCCAATTACTTCACCATTCAGCCGCAGCGTGACATCCAGCCACAATTCGTTCGAGTCGGCCGTCCCCTGGGTCAGGAAATGGCCCAGCTTGAGCGTCCGCACGACGGACTCGAGCAAATAGTCCTGGCCAGGCTTGAGCACAGGTTTCGCCGCGTCGAGCGGTGCGACCAGCGGCGCGTCGATCCGGGCTCCTTCCCGCAGACCAAACAGGTCGACCCGCACGATCTCGCGGTTGAACTCCTCGATCCGCTGGAGCGCGGTCAGGTGGTCCGGCAGTTCGTCGCGGAGCATCCACGGCAACGCCGTGTTGGCCGCCGGGAACTGGTGGTCGAAAGTTTTCAGCTGGCCCGAATCATCGCGAACTTTCGCCGCAAAATTGGGCGTCGCACCCGAATGGACGACTTCGCGGAGCGGCATGTGGCAGCGGTTGCAGTTCGTTTCCGCGACCGGCGGGTAGTAGAAGCTCTCGACGTTGTGCCCCGAAACCCCGCTCAGCCAGAACGAGTCGTAGTGGTTCTGTCCGCGGAGCCACTTGTAATCATTCAGTTCAGGCGGCAGGTGGACCTTGTGGCAGGCCCCGCAGAACTCGGCCGTGCGATGCAGCGGCTTGAGGTAGGTCGCCTTGTGAAACTGCGGCTTGGCCTTGACCAGCAGGCGGCTGACCCAGCGGAGGAACGGGTTTTCGCTGTCCGTGAACGGGTAATTGATCGGCTCGTCAATTGTGTACGAAGCGTTCCCGCGCCGGTCGTTGACGTTGGAAATCGCGTGGCAGGTCGTGCAGGTGATCCCGGCGGTGGCCAGCGGATCGGCCTGGAGGTCGTATTCCGGGTCATCGAATTTCGGGTCATCGAACGCGCCGCTGAAGAAAGGGACCGGGTCGTGACAGCCGGCACAGAACCGCGAGCCGGTCACGTTGCCGTGCCGCTCCATCATCGCCTTGCGGGTCCCCTTGACCGAAAACAGGTAGGCCGGGTTGTTGAACGAACTCATCCGGTGCGCGCTGTGCAGCCAGCCGCGATGGGCTTCGACATGGCACTCGGCACAGTAGCGATCGTTGTTCAGCACGCTGGCCGGAATGAACTGGCCGTTGGAGGTGCGGGAAAGCGAAGGGAAAAAATAGGCCTCGCCCGACTTCGGACCGACCATGTTCCAGGCCCGCGGATCGTGATGGTGCCACGCGATCATCAGCCCGATGAAAATCGCCGTCGCGATTGCCCAGCCCGCTCCGATCCGCCACTTGATCCGCCGCCCCGCCAGCCGGTGCAGGACGTACAGCCAGATCGCAGCCAGAGGAGAGATGACATGCAGCCAGAACACGATCCCGCGCACTGCCGCATCGTTCAGTTCGATGACTCCTTCCACCCGGATCAGAATGATCCCCGTGACCATCAGCACCACGCTGGCCACCAACAGCCCCCAGCCCGCCATCACGGCCCGCCGGTTGCGATGGTTGTAAACCCGCCGGACATGTCCGACCACGAAGACCACCATAGGCGGGATCATCGCCAGCCCAAGCACCAGATGCAGCAGGAACATCTGCAGATAAAAGGCGTTCTGGTAGGTCTGTCCCTGAACGCCTTCGAGGATCCGGATCGCGACGAGATAGGCCGAATTGGCCGCCAATAGCGCAAACAGGCCCATGAGCACGAACAGCCAGCGCCGCAGCGCCGCCGACAACGGTGCCCGCTTGACCGGCACCGGTACCACTTTCGGCTGGACCGCCCCTTCTTCCGAAACGGGGAGTGCGCTACTCATCAATCGGGCTGTGGGTTCTGCCTCGACATCGACATCAAACGGCGGAATTTCCGTGCAGCCCACATTCTACCAGCTGGACCCGGAACCCACCGCGATCATTTCTGGTACTGTTCCAGCCGTGTCCCCAGCCACGGGCCCGATTCGTAACGGTAGCGGTACCGGCCGGACATATCGTCCTCGTCCGACGGTGTCCCTGCCGCGTCTTCCGCACCCGGCAACGGCCCCAGCTGGTCGCCCGTGCCGGTGTACAAGTCAAGGTCCTTGCACCACCCCTTCAGCTCCAGCTTGTACTTTCGGCCTCCCGGCAATGGCGGTCCGGATGGTGCCTCAAAGATCAACTGCACTTCTTCGCCCGGACCAAAAACCACCAGCCCGCGGTCTGAATCGAGCACGTCCCGCACATCGCCGAACCGTGTGTACCAGCCCGGCATGTGCCGCGCGTCCCAGGTTCCCGTGCGGTGCCCGTAGTCATAGTCCGGCCGCATCCACGCGCCGGTCGACCGTCGCGCAAATCCGGACCAGCGCAGTTCAGCCGACTGAAGCGGCAGCCCGATCACATTCGCTCCGGGGCATTCCTCCAGCCGGACCAGCCGGATCTGGTCCCAGCAGACCTGCATGTTGGTTCGCAACCGGAACCAGGCTGCTCCAGCGCACGATTCTGGCAAGGGGAGCAGCATGGTCCGCGGCATCCCGGCCGGGTAGCCAAACTGTTCCCAGGCTGTGGTCCACGCTTTTCCGTCCGGGCTCACATCGAGCGAAGCGGCTTCGTAGCTCCGTCCCGCCTGGGAGGCCGCGAAGACCGTCTGCGAATAGGGATACTCAAGCCAGCCTTCGATCACCAGCGCCCAGGTCCCGCCCGGTTCAATCCCGGCCGGGCAATCAAACGAAAACTCCAGCCGCTGCTCCTTCTCAAGCAGGCCGATGAACCGCGCGTCCACCGGGCCGTGATCGGCAGGCGTACCGTCGGCCGCCCGCACCGCCGCGGTCTGGTCATGGCCTTCGCCGTCGCGCGCCTCGCGTACGGCGTGGGACTGGCGGAAGAAATTCAGTTCACCGGTCGGCTGCGGATCGGTGATCCCCATCCGCTCATCGACCACCACATCCCAGCCGGCGGGCAGGTCCACTGCCGAAAGGCTGGCGGCACGGAGGTAACAGGCTTCTTCCATCGGTTCGCCCAGCCGCAATTCCAGCACACCGTCACGTGTCTGAAGCCGTCTTTCGTCAAGAACCAGATTCTCCCAGGGGCGCGGCTCGGCGTATTGGCCCGGAGCGGCAAGAAAACCGATCCCGCCCACGCCCAGCACATCGGTCACGAAGCCGAACCCGTTCCCATTCCAGGCGAACAGCAGTGGGCAACTCGCCAGCTGCCGTTGCGTCTCTTCCACGACCTGCCAGCCGTCACCGCCAACCGCCAGTTCGGTCTGGAACACGCCGTCGGTCCAGTCGACGGAGAGAAAATCAATCTGCGGCTGACCCTGCAAACCGATCGGTGTCGGCTGAAGCGCCTGCCCGGCCGACGTTTGCAGCGGCCAGTTCGCCCCGGTTGTCCACCGCTCGCCGATCCGGGCTTTCCAGCGCGTGCCGATCCCCGACCGGTTAGACCGCATCGACTCGGCCTCACTCGACTTGCCCGTGAAGCTGACCGCCGCGAAGCGATGCCGGCCCGGCCCCGGCGGAAGTTCCCAGAGGGTTCCCTCGCCATCGACCATTACGAACGACCATCCGAGTTCCGGCTGGATCGCGGCCAGGCACCAGCCCCGCGGGTCCTCCGGCAGTGAAATCGCAATGTCTTCCGGCTCGCCAATCCGTCTGATCAGCAGCTGGTCCACGCTGACCGTCAGCAGCTCGTCGGTGCCGTCACCATCGACATCGGCCAGCGCAAACGACTGGTCATTTAACTTCGTACCGTTCCTGGTTGGCGCAAAAGAGGACTCCGCCCAGCGGCCCAACTTGCGGCTCCAGACGCCGGTCGAGTCATCTCGCCATGCGACCAGATCGATCCAGCCATCGTGGTCGAGGTCGGCCGCCAGCGCCGTTCGGAGGCCTTTGCGCGCAAGCTGATCCGCAACCTGGCTCTCGGGTTCCATCCGCCATTGCCGCCCATTGACGAGCAAACCCGTGGGATGCGATTCACCACCGACCAGCAGGTCGACATCGCGGTCGTTGTCGAAATCGCCGGCGGCGACGGCGGTTCCCCGCAAGGCCGTGGCATCAAAGCCATCGTCAACACCGAGTTCGCGAAACGAGCCGTCGCCGTTGTTGTTGACCAGCCGGGGCGGGCCGCCCTGACTCGTCGTCAACAAGTCCAGGTCGCCGTCGTGGTCGAAATCGCCCAGCAGCCCATGGCCGGCACCCAGGCCACTGTCAGCGAACACTTTGTCTTCCGAAACCTTCCATTGGCCCGCTTCCGTCTGCAGCCAGAGCTGGTTGCCGGCAGGGCGGCAAAGCACGATATCGGGTCGTCCATCCTGGTCCAGATCGCCGGCCAGAACCGAGCGGACTCCGCCCACCGCCGACCAGGGCCATTCCACGGACTCCCATCCGCCCGCGGAATTGCCAACGAGAACCACGGCCGCGCCACCGCGACGGTGGACGACCAGCTCCACCCCGCCGTCTCCGTAAAAATCGGCGGGCACGACCGTTGCGCGATTCAGGCCTTCCGTCCCGCCATCGTCCCCAGCCTCGAACAAACCGGGCAGTCCGGCGATCTTCTTCGCCTCTCCGAACCGGTCGCCCGGTGGAACGGGCACCAGCCGGGCCGGTTCGACCGGCGCTCCCGTTGCGACTTCACCGAGCCGTCCCATCCGCTTGTAGGCGAACTCGAAAATCCGGCAACGTGGGTCGGCCTTGATCGCCTCGAATTGCGTGATCCACTTCTGCGCCGTTTCCGATTCGCCGGCCTGGCCTGCCATTCGCGCGAGACCCAGCACTGCACTCGCGTACCGGTCATCGAGTTCCAGACAGCGGAGGTACTCGTTGCGGGCGGGACCCGACTGTTCCGCCTGCTCCAGACTTCGCGCGTGCAGGTAGGCCGCATCCGGATCGAGCGGTGCCAGCCGGGCCGCGAGGGCAAAGTGCGGGAGCGGATCGAGCGGCGGGCCGAGGTACATCTTGAGCAGCCCCAGCCCATAGTTGGCCCGCAAGTGTTCCGGTACGGTCCGCAGCACCTCTTCGAGCATCCCTTGCGCCGCCCGGAGGTCTTCGTCACCCGCCATGTTCACCCGGGCCAACGCCTGGTTGACTGTCACTTCAATGTCGGCGGGGCGCTCGCGATGCAAAGCCTCAAATGCGGCGTGGGCCTCGTGGTACCGAAACTGGCCCATCAGACCGAGGGCCTTGTTGTGCCGCGCCGTGAAGTCATCGTCGGCGGCCGGGTCCGTCGTGAGTGCCTGGGGCTTCGCCGGGCCGGCATCACGCGGCCGTTCGCAACCACCGCTGAAGAAGAAGCCGGCGATCAACACCAGCATCCATGTTGCGACGCCGGCCCCTGCCGAAGGCTCAAGCGATTGACGCGGTTTCATCGAATCAAAGTCCTCCAGGGCCGGTCGAACCAGACGCTTTCCCCGCCGATAGCCGTCCAACGTCGTTCACACGGTTCCGCCCCTCCGCGATCCGCCGCTCGTTGAGTGCCTTGTCGAGCCGACCAGCGTCCGGCCCGGCCGGCGGAAGCCAGACCTGTTGTCCATAGCGATAAGCGGCCGAACGGTGGTGACCCAGCAGGTCGTGACCGCGGCGCCGCGCCCGTTCGGCGCGCAAGGCACCGATGTCGATCGGTCCGACCACAACCTTTTCGCCTGGTCCCGGATCGGCCTGGGCGAGAATCCGGCCGTCGAAGTCGACGACCATGCTTCCGCCCGGCCAGCTGAAAGGCGGGTACTGCGCGAACTCCGCGCCCTGGTTGGCGGCCACGACGTAACACATGTTCTCGGCGGCCCGGGCCCGGTTGAAGAGCGTCCACCAGTCGAGCGGCGGCTGCGTCCCCCAGGGGTCCATGTAAGCCGAAACCCGGATCAGCACATCCGCTCCATTGAACGCCAGCTCGCGCAGCGCTTCCGGAAACAGCCAGTCGTAGCAGATCGCCACGCCCAGCTTTCCCAGCGGCGTGTCGGCGACCGGGAAAAGCGGTTCGTCGTAACCGGGCAAGTCGTGCGGGCTGGCGTGGACTTCCCAGGGAATCCACGGGTTGACCTTGCGATAACGCGAGACGATCCCGTCGGGTCCGATCAGGACCGTGGTGTTGAAGAGCACTTCCGGCCAGCGCGGGTCGGTTTCAATGAACGACCCGCTCTGGAGGTAACAGCCATACTTGCGGCAGAGCTGCTGATACTGGTCAGTGTGCTCGTTGGGAACGGGAACGGCGAGCTTTTCCCGCAGCGTCCGCACGTCTTCGTAAACCGGCGCGGCGTGGGCGAATTCAGGAAAGACCAGCAGCCGCACGTCAAAGAACGGCTCGTAGCCAACAATCGTTTGCTCGGCCATCGCCAGCATCCGCCGCGTCCGTTCGGCGATCCCGCTCCGGTCGGCGGGACAGTCAAACGCAGTCTGGCAGGCAGCCGCATAGTAACGGAGCGGTTCAGCGGTCATCCAGGAACCTGGAACGCGAAACTGGGATCGGCCGCGGGAACAAGGTACCGCCGCCCGACCCGATCTTCGCACCAGTTCCGGTTGCTGGCGAGTGCCCTTCGCGCCGCTTGGAGCCTGGCCGGGAACCGCCGGGGTCTGACGCCAAATCGATCCCGGCGCGCCGGGATTCGGAGAGATTTGGGGTCTGACCCCCTCTCTTCGCGGTTCCCGGCCAGGCTTTCAGTTCTCCAGCGGAAGCCGCAACGCTTCGCTGAATCGGTCGAGCTGGTTGCCGTAACAGACAACGAACACCAGTTCGGCGACCTGGCGGTCGGGGAAGTGGCCGCGCAGTCCTTCGATATCGGCGTCGACAATCTGCCGTGGATGCGTAGTCAGTTTGCGGGCAAACTCCAGTGCCGCGCGCTCGGCGGGCGACGAAAAGCTTGCACCCGTGTCGATCCCGAACACCTGTTGATCATCGAGGCCCAGCCCGTTTAGCCATTTGCGCGCCTGGCCGGCGGCGTACCACGCCCGGTCTTCCCGCGCCACCGCCCACAACACCGCGGCTTTGAGATCCGCGGGCAGTTCGCCTTCGCTCTGCAGCGCCGCCCAGGTCTTGCCCTGGCGTTCAAGCTGGTTCGGCAGGTCCGCCAGGGCGGCGGACCAGGCGGCGGGCAAAGGCCCGTCAGTCCCGGCTTCCGCTGCCACCGGTGAAACGAGCGGCGGCCGGTTCTGACAGGCGGCCAGCTGTTCGAGCACGAATTCCCGCGTTTCCAAAGCCGGACGGTCCGGTTCCTCCAGCACTCCCACAACCGTGCGTTTGGCCTGGTATTCGGGGGCGGTCGGCGTGTCGAGCAGCGCCGGAGCATCACCAAACGACTCATCCTGGGGCAGGCCGAGGCTATCGGTCCAGCGATTGGTCGAGTTGTAGCCCGCGACCGTTGTGATCAGCTCGACCAGTTCGGGGCCGGAAAAGTGCTTGGCCAGCCGCTCCCGGTCGGCATCCGTCAGGTTGTGGGGTTCCAGTGTAAGTTTTCGCGTGAAGCCAAATGCCTCCCGTTCGCGCTCATCCCACGCGGCCCAGTCACAGTCGAGCCGCGCGACTTCGTCCTCGGTCATTCCCGCGCGGGCCAGCTTGAGCTCCTGGTGTCCGAGGCAGTACTCGCAGTCGTTGGTCCGGCTGACAATCCAGAAAAGGCGGACTTTGAACGTCTGATCGAGTGTCATGCCGGGTTCATTCGGCCGGGCACCGGTTTGTGTCGCAGGCGGGTTGCCGCCGGGAGCAGCGCCGGTTCCCTGGCGTTCTCCCCGGTTCCCACCACC
Source organism: Planctomycetota bacterium (assembly GCA_031405895.1). GTDB lineage: Bacteria > Planctomycetota > Planctomycetia > Pirellulales > Pirellulaceae > BJ22. The sequence goes on along the minus strand of JANOFL010000119.1, from coordinate 8,639 downwards.
GCTTCCCGACAGCCACGCCGGTGGCAGGTAGTGGGCGCGGGCCCGGCCATTGTTGACCGAACGCTCGCCATCGACGGGCGGCGGAAGCGGAAGGCGCGGCGCGCGAAGCTTGAGCGCCTCCAGTTCGGCTTTCATCGCGGGACGGGTTTCAGCCACACCGCTTTGCGCGGATGCAACCGAAAAACCGGCGAGACACAGGGCGGTCGCCAACAGGCCAGTCCGAATCATGAATTCACTCCAGAAACAGTAAAAAGTCTGCGACCAGCCGGGGATTGCCCGGACTGTGAAAACGGGACCGCAACCGCCGGTTCAGTCGCGAAAAATCGTGATCACCGGACTGGTGCCGACGAGGTAGGTGATCTCGCGCTCGCGGCTGTCGCCCGCCCCGGAAGCCAGCTTCAGCCGGACCACCGCGTGCAGGTTGACCCCGTCGCTGAACGAGCTGTCGACCAGAGTCCACGAATCCAGTTTGCGTCCGGCGTCCCAGTCCGGATCCTTGCCCACGACCGCCGGATCGCCAGCCTGAAGCGATGCCGCCGTGCCGCCGGCTTTCCATTCGTCAAAAAACCGTGTCAGCGACCTGACGGCCACATCGCGGTCCAGCGCATGGCGGTCGCCGCGCGGCCCGCAGCCGGCCAGCAGGCCCATCAGTGGCAGGCCCACCAGGGGCAGGATTGAAACGCGGGACCAGATGTCAAGCACGGCGGGTCGTAATCCGGTCATGAATCAGTACTCTCCGACCGTGATGTTGTCGCAGCGATGCCCGATGCAGCGCCAGACCGGCAAGGCGATCGCCTCGTTCACCATCCGGACCGAGCCATCACAAAGCGCCAACTGCACGCCGGCGTCGTGGTAGCTGCTGGCCGTGGTCATGATCCGGTTGGGCGGGAACATCGCCGAGCGGCCGTTCGGAACGTTGACATGCCAGTAACGGGTCGTCGAGTGATATGGCCGCAGCCACGGCGCGCCGACATTCGAGTATCCCTGTTTGGTCAGATCGGTGATGTCGACCGCCAAGGCGTCGGCAAGGGCTTCATCCGGCGTTGCCGGATAGGTCCCCGGCTGGTAGGTGTCCGAGCGTTCGGTGCTCAGCCCGTTGTTGCCGTCGCCGGTCACTCGTTCGGAGAACAGGGCGGTATGAGCCGTGCCGTCTTCCAGGTCGGCGAAACGGATCGCACTGTCATTGAAGAAAATCCCGTCCGAGGGGGGCATGGTCGAGTTGGGATCGGAGGGGTCGGTCGCGGGAATCCCGGTGTGGAGAATTGCGACGCCGGCGTTGCCGTAGTAGTTGTTCCGCCCGCCCAGCCCGGATGGCAGGTCGTCCGTGTTGCTGGGGCAGAGAAAAAGCTCAACCTGCGTGTTGCGGGCTTCGGCGTTGTTGGCGTGGTTGTACGAGACCTTGTAGTCAACGAGGTCCGCGAGATTGACCTGCTCGATGTGGGGCAGCAAAAAGGCATGCGACGACAGGTTGTTGCGGTTCCCCGGCGGAAAACACCGGTACGCGCTTTCGTAGTTGTGGGTCGCCAGCGCCAGCTGCTTCATGTTGTTGGCGCAGCTGGTTCTCCGCGCGGCTTCGCGGACATGCTGGACGGCAGGCAGCAACAGGCCGACCAAAACCCCGATGATGGCCAGAACCACCAGCAGTTCGACCAGCGTAAATGCGCGGCGTTGGACAGTAGTTTTCATGGTGCGGACTCGCGACGGGGAGACGAAACCCAAGCCTCGCCGGGGCAGGCAGTAACAACCCGACAGGCTAGTTCCCTCGCACTCTGTATTCAGGCAGTCCGCGTGCCAACCTTCCGAAAACCCCGCGATCGATCCGCCGTCGGGATTGGAGAGCCGGGTTGTGACGGATGAAGGGCCGGACTGAATGTCCGGCACCCCCCGCTTCCGGAGGGCCGTTTTCACGCGCTGCCAATGTCAATCCGGCCTTTTTTCCTCCGCTTCAGTCCGGATTCAGGCTGTCCGCCGCAACTGGATTTGCGAGGACGGCGACCGTTCGAGCCGTTGCGACAGGATTCTGGCCAGCCCCGGAGCCGTGGGCCGGATGGCAAGTGCCGGGGCCTGGCCCCGGCCAGTGGCTGCTTCCCCGCGCGGCTGGCCAACCAGAGCAGAGCGCAAAAACGCCTGGAGCTCAACGACATCCCTGACCACATTCGCGCGCCTGAGTTCAAGCAGAACATCGACGGCATCGCGAAAGTTCCAGGTATTTGGGCCGAAGCAGACGGGCACACCGAGCGCAGCCGGTTCGATCATGCTTTGGCCGCCGCGTTTTCCGAAGCTGCCGCCGACGAAACCGACCGTGGCAAGACCCCACCACGCCGGCAGCTCTCCGATGATGTCGACCACGATGATTTCGGGAACAGCGTCGGGGGATCGGATGGTTGCGAGCCGCTCGTCATGGGAACGACGGATGAATCGAAGACCGCGCGCGACCAGTTCCCGGCAGAACGCGTCGGCCGTGTGTGGATGCCGGGGGACGACCACCAGCCGCAAGTCGGGACAGGACTCGCGCACGGCCAGCCAGGCGTCCACCGCCATCACGTCTTCGCCGGGCTGGGTGCTGCCGGCGACGAAGGTTTTTTCACCGACCGGCAACTGCATCTTTTCCCGCAGCGCGACGATCGGCGGCGCATTGCGGTCGGTGTTGGCACCGTCAAACTTCAGGTTGCCCGTAACCTCAAGCCGGTTGGCCGGAACTCCCAGCCGCGCGAACCGGCGGGCGTAACGTTCACTCTGCGCGCAAACCAGGCTCACTCCAGCGAGTAGCCGCCGCGCCAGCCACGGCACCCGGACCAGCCGGCCAAAACTCCGGTCGCTCATCCGGGCGTTGACGAGCGCGACCGGAACCCGCTGCCGCCGGCATGCGAGCAACAGGTTGGGCCACAATTCCAGCTCCATCAGGACCAGCAACGACGGCCGGATCCGCCGGATGGCACGGCGAACTGCCCACGAAAAATCGACAGGAAAGAAACAGACCTGCTCCGTTCCGAACAGCCGGATCGCATGGTCGTAACCCGTTTCAGTCGAAGTCGTGATCCGGAAGCGGACCGCGGGCTGCAACGCGGCCAGTTCCCGCATCAGCGGCGGCAACAGGTTCAGCTCACCGACGCTGACCGCGTGGAGCCAGATGACCGGACCCGCCCCGATGCCCGCCCCCCCCCCTGAGCCGACGGCGCTAGCCGCGGATTCTTCATCACCCTGACGTCCCGACCCTGAGCCGACGGCGCTAGCCGCGGGTTCTTCGTCCCCTTGACATCCCGCTCTTGATTCCGGCACCAGTCCCAGAAGTTTCTCGCCCCAGCCCCGCCTGTATTTGCCCTGCCGGATTCGCCGCCAGACCAGCCACGGTGTGGCGAGCAGCAGGATCAGCAGGTAGAGGGCGTCCAGAGCCAGCACGATGGGGGATCCTTCCCACGAAAAAGACCGGTCTGATCGGACTGATCTGACTGACTGGTGCTGACTGACAAAGCGGGAGCTTTGTCACCACGGGTCAGGCGACGCCGCGGTCCTGGCGGAGGCAGCAGGCTTTGTACTTTTTTCCGCTGCCGCAGGGGCAGGGGTCGTTGCGGCCAACGCGGGTCTGCCGGTTGCGGATCGGATCGACTTTCTTCTCTTCGCCGCCGCCGCCGTGCGACATCTCGATCGCCTGCTGTTGCTGGCGGCCAATGTCGCTTGCCGGTGGAGCCTGATGGACGGCGCGCTGGTTGACGAAGGTCCGGCTGACAAATCCGTCGCTGAACTGTTCCATCCGGAAGATCAGGTCAGTGACCCGTTCGTCGATCGAATTCCAGAGCGACTCGAACAGCCGCATCCCTTCACGCTTGTACTCGACCTTCGGATCGAGCTGGGCCATGCCGCGGGTGCCGACCGCGCTGCGGAGGTAGTCCATCGCGAGGAGGTGGTCTTTCCAGGCGCTATCGACGACTTCCAGCAAAACCAGCCGCTCCATCCGCCGCATTTCGGGATGGAAGTGGTCCTCCATCATGGCTTCGAGTCGCTGCCGCAGTTCTTCCGCCTCCAGCTTTTGCAGCTGTTCGAGCGGCAGTTCCGTGCGGGTCTGCTCGCGGAACCAGATTGCGAGGCCATTTCCGGCACCATTGGCGTCCTTGAGCGGCACGTTGCCGCTTTCGACCAGGTCCTCGACCCGTTCCCGCAGTTCGTTGACCGCGGTCCGGCCACGGCGTTGCGATTCGAGACTGGTGGCGACCAGCTGCTGGCGGACTTCATCGCGGGGCTGGGACGTAAAGCTGGCCCGGTCGACTTCGGCGTCGAAGCGGCTGCTGGCCCACTGCGCCAGGCCTTCGCGATCGAGTTGCGGCTGGGTCGGCGTCGAGCGGTCGAACTGGTAGAGCCCGGCCATGACCGGATACTCGGCCTCCTTCTGGTCATATCGTTCGAGAGCCTTGGCCACGATCGCGGCCCGGATCGCTTCGGGGGTATCCAGCGCCTGCAGTTCAGCCGGCTCGATCGCCAGCCCGAATTTGTTGCGCGTCCAGTGCAGGGCGGTCCGCAGGCCGTAGTCGCGCTCCAGCATGGGAGCGGCTTCGTCCATTTCCATCCGGCGGATGGCGTGGCGGGCCTTCTCCAGAACCAGCTCGTCGAGCCGGTCTCGGCCGGCCTGTTTGAGATCGCTCTCGCGGAGGCTGAGGCCCCAGCGGGTGTTGGCGAACTTGACCATCGCCTGCCAGTTCCACTCCGCCTCCTCCTCGCCGCGGGGCAGGTTCTCGTCGATCGCGCCAATCACGTCGGTTTCGGCCCGCCGTTCGGCCTCGTCACGGGCCATCTTGACGGCTTCGCCAAAGCTCAGGTTGCGGAAGGTCCGGCCCTCCAGTTCGACCGAGAGCTTCTGGCCGGCATAGCGGGCAAACGATTCGGCACCGAAGGTCGGGGCAAGCACGCTGGTCAGGACCGATTCGACCTGCTTGCCGATCATTTCGAGGACGAGATCGCGGCAGCTGGCCCCATTGAGAATCCGCTGGCGAAAGCTGTAAATCCGCTTCCGCTGCTCGTCCATCACCTCGTCGTAGTCGAGCAGGCTCTTGCGAATCTCGAAGTTGTATTCCTCGCGCTTTTTCTGGGCGCTGTCGATCCGCCGCGAGACCATGGGCGACTCGATCGGCATGTCGTCCTTGAAGCCGCCCAGTTCCATCATCCGGCGGACAAATGGCCCGGCGAAGACGCGGATCAGATCGTCGTCGAAACTGAGATAGAAGCGGCTGCTGCCGGGGTCCCCCTGGCGTCCGCAACGGCCACGCAGCTGGAGGTCGATCCGCCGCGATTCATGCCGCTCGGTCCCGACGACGTGCAGGCCGCCCAGCTGCTTGACCTTGTCGCCGTCTTCCTTCATCAGGTGGTCGGCGGCCATCTTCTGGACGTGGGCAACCCATTCGTCGTGCGGCACGTCGAGCCGTGTTTCGTAGGTCCCCTGGAGCTGGGCCCAGGCGAGCGATTCGGGATTGCCGCCGAGCACGATATCGGTTCCGCGTCCGGCCATATTGGTGGCGATGGTGACGGCTCCGCGCCGGCCGGCCTGGGCGATGATCTCGGCCTCGCGCTTGTGGTTCTTGGCGTTGAGAACCTCGTGTTTGATTCCGCGCCGCTGAAGCATCGCCGCGAGCTGTTCGCTTTTCTCGATCGAGACCGTGCCGACGAGGATCGGCCGGCCGCGGTACTGGACGGCATCGACCTGGGAGCGGACAAAAGTCTGCCGGCTGCCGTCCTCACTGCTGGCGAGAACGACTTCCTGGTCGGTGTCGCTCTTGATCGTGCCGGAGTGGATTTCGCCCTTGCGGGTCCGCACGAGGTCCCATTTGTGGTAGGCCTCGATCTCGTCGGCGACCGCCTTCCACTTGGATTTTTCAGTGCTGTAGATCACGTCGTTGTGGTGGACCCGCTGGACCTTGCGATTGGTCGGGATCGCGACGACGTTGAGCTTGTAGATTTTCCAGAACTCGTTGGCCTCGGTCATGGCCGTGCCGGTCATCCCGGCGAGCTTGGAATAAAGCTTGAAAAAGTTCTGCAGCGTGACGGTAGCAAGGGTCTGGGTTTCCTCCTTGATCTGGACCCCTTCCTTGGCCTCGACGGACTGGTGCAGCCCGTCGCTCCACTGGCGGCCTTCCATCAGGCGGCCGGTGAACTCGTCGACGATGACGATTTTGCCTTCCTTGATGACGTAGTTGACGTCGACCTTGTAGAGGTGGTGGGCCTTGAGCGCATTGTCGATCAGGTGTGGCCAGTCCATGTTGCCGGCCATGTAGAAGCTTTCGACCCCAGCCAGTTTTTCGGCTTGCCGCACGCCGTCATCAGTCAGCGTGACCGTGTGGTCCTTTTCATTGACGATGTAGTGCTCGTCGCGGTGGAGCGTGCGGGCGATCCGGTCGGCGTCGGCGTAGCGGTGCAGGTCCTGGTGGGCCGGGCCGGAGATGATCAGCGGCGTGCGGGCCTCGTCGATCAGGATGTTGTCGACTTCGTCGATAATCGCGTAGCAGAGCCGCCCCTGGGCCTGCTGGTAGGACTTCGGATAGCGGTCGTCGCCGCGGGAGGCGGGCCGCATGTTGTCCCGGAGGTAGTCGAAGCCGAACTCGTTGTTGGTACCGTAGGTGATGTCGCAGGCGTAAGCTTCCTGGCGGCGGCGATTGCCCTCGGGACCCTGCATGTCGGACTGGATCGCCCCGACGGTCAGCCCCAGCCCCATGTAGATTGGGGCCATCCATTCCATGTCGCGGCGCGCGAGGTAGTCGTTGACCGTGACGATGTGGACCCCCTGGCCGGTCAGGGCATTCAGAAAGGCCGGCAGCGTCGCGACAAGGGTCTTGCCCTCGCCCGTCACCATCTCGGCGACCGAACCGGAATGGAGCACCATTCCGCCGACCAGCTGCACGTCGTAGTGGCGCAAACCAATGAACCGTTTGCCGGCCTCGCGGACCATTGCGAAGGCTTCGACCAGCAGGTCATCGAGCGATTCGCCCTGGGCGAGGCGTTCTTTCAGCCGGACGGTTTCGCCGCGGAGCTGAACTTCGGTGAAGCCCTCGTACTTCGGCTCAAGAGCATTGATCGCGTCGACTTTGCCTTGCAGCTTTTTGATCAGCCGGGCATTGGCCGAGCCGAACAGCCCGGTCAGGATGCGCTCAAACGATTTCCCGACCCCGCCGAACAGGATCGTGATGAGCTCCCAGAGGCGCTCCAAAAACTTGTCCATGAACGCTCAGTCCCGGGAACCCGAAGAAAATCGTTGCCAGCCGCCGGTCATTCCAGACCGCAGGCCGGCCGGCCCAACGCCGGCTGCCATCCTGGCACGGCGCACGCCGCTGCAGGCAAGCCACGCCCTTGTCGAGCCTGCAACCCGTCCCCAGCCGCCGGGAACCCCGAAAAAACGCCGCATTACAAGGTATAGTTACCCCTTCCAGGGGTCAACGGAGATCGGGTTTCACGGCCTTTTCGGCTGTTTGGCAGGCTTGGTCCATGGACTAAATGCAAGGCCCGTGCCAGCTGACCAAGTTAACCTTGTTGACACGATTGACCGTGATGACCGTGGTAACGAGGCCCTCGCCTGGTCGTCCAAGGAACTCTTTCTGACGCGATCCGCCCAAATACCACTGGAACCAGCCCGCCCGCATGAAAAAACCCGTCCTCAGCCGCGATATCCGGGGCAAGCTGGTCCTGCTTGGGACCGGCACCAGCGTCGGGGTCCCGGCTGTCGGCTGCGGTTGCCGGGTCTGCACCGAACGGCGGCCCCGCAACGCCAGGACCCGGTCCAGCGCGGTCTTCGGGCTGCCCGAGGGCAACTTGCTGATCGACACCTCACCCGATCTGCGATCGCAGATGCTGCGCGAAGGTCTCGGCGTTGTTCACGCCGTGGCCTACACGCACGAGCACGCCGACCACATGGCGGGCTTCGACGACTTGCGTCTGTTCCAGTTCTACCTCGGCCATCCGGTGCCGGTTTTCTGCAACGCCACGGTGCGGGGAAGGCTTGAGCGGGCGTTCGACTATGCCTTTGAAGAAGTCGACCACACGCACACGGGGGCGGTGCCGGCGATCGATGTGCAACTGATCGGCGATCAACCCTTCGAAGTGCTGGGCAGTCGGGTCATCCCCGTCCAGCTCGAACACGGCCCCCGGTTTCAGGTGCTCGGCTTCCGGATTGGCAACGTTGCCTACTGCACCGATGTCTCCAGCATCCCGGAAGCCAGCTGGCCGCTGCTGGAAGGGCTCGACACGCTGGTGCTCGACGCCTTGCGGCCGGCCGCGCACCCGACGCACCTCAACATCGACCAGGCGGTCGAGATCGCGCAACGGCTCGGCGCGCGGCAAACCTGGTTCACCCACTGCGCCTGCCAGCTCGACTGGTACGCCGTCAACCCGACGCTGCCACGCGGGATTGGTGTGGGCTACGACGGGCTGGAGATTGCGTTGTCGTGAGGGTCCGGACGGAAGGGGTCGGGGACGAAAGTCATCGCGCCAGGCAGACCCGTTCTTCGCCCCGGAGGGGCGCAGGAGTGTAGCCCTTAGGTTTACCCACAATTTGGTGTCGAGTGTACGGGGAAGCGGTGGATTTGGTTTGCAGGGTGTGTGAAGAAGTATCAGGGAGCGAACTTTTCGGGGGCTTCGACGTTATCCGTGCTGGTGTCCAACAG